>DATFEF010000014.1:0-9033 GCA_035251465.1 Rhizomicrobium sp.
GGGTCCGTCCGATTACAACCAGAAGCTTTCGGTTCGCCGCGCCAACGTGGTGGTTGAAGCCCTGGTGCAGATGGGGGCGCGCCGCAACGCACTGCATGCCAGCGGCGTGGGCGAAACCGATCTCGCGGTTCAGACCGAGGACGGTGTCAAGGAAGCCCAGAACCGCCGCACCGTGATTACGTTGCAGCCGTAATCATTAAGATTGCGACCGTTATGAACCTGGCCCGCGCCACAAAAGGCGCGGGCCATTGTTTTTGCGCCTGTCCATCGCCGCGCAAAGCGCTTAGTGTCGGGGCATGAAACGGTCCCTTCTTGCCGTCTTACTTCTGGCCGCGCCCGCGGAACCCGCGCTGGCGCAGCGCGGCGGCAACTATCAGGTCTCGGAAATGAATTTCGACCTGTGGTGCCAGGAGCAGGCCCGGCTGCCGGTGAATCGCTGCGACAAGCGTGACCCGCAGGACATCGCCGCCTTCGAATCCTATCGCGCCAAAGTCGAGGCTTACGAAATTCCCTATCTGCAACGGAAGAACAACGCGGCGCGGATGGACCGCGATATTCTGCGCAACGATCCGGTGGATAATCCTTCGATCAAGGAAATTCCGGGACATCGGCCCGACCTGAACGCGCCGTCTACCAGCACGCCGCCAAGGCCGTAGCCGGGCTGAATCACAGCTTACGGATTAGATCTTCATTGTTGGCGGCCTGCCAGCGATTGAACAGAACCAGCATGCTTTCCAAGAGATCGCCGGAGCCGAAATTCAGCAGGCGCGGCCTTTCGCGCGACACCACCAGGCGCAGATAGGGCGCCTTGGGATGGGCGCGCATAGGCCTGGCGGGCGGCGGTGGCGGCGGCGGTGTGTGCAGGTCAACGGCCGGCAACGGCTCGTCTTCCTGGATCAGTTGCGTGCCCATCAATCTTTCATAGGCGATGGAGCGGCCCAAAAGCGGCGTGGGATCGCCCAGCATCTGCACCATGCCGAAGAAACGCGTCGGCGCGCCGCCGTCCAGAGACACCGGCGTCAGAATGGTTTCCAGCTCCACCATGCCATTGTCGGCGGTGGCGGCGATGGAAGATAGGCAGATAGGCTGCGCCGCCTTCAGCGCCTGCTGCAGCAGCGATGTCAACGACAGGCTGGAGCGGGATTCCCAATGGGCCAGGAAGCTGGTGCCCTTGAGTTCAAAACCAAAACGCTCGCACAGCGCGGTGCCGGCAAGACGATAGACCGGGCGGGCAGGATTTTCGCAGTCCAGGATGAAGACATAAGAGAGCAGGCGTTTGATGTCGCGCGGATCGATATCACCCTGAAAAGGGACCTGGCGGCCCCGGCGCAACCGGCTCCAATATCCTACCAGCAGATGCGAGTTTTTGTGCTTCATGACCTAAGCTGACCTTGCTCACGCGACGCTGTTCATTGCGGGCCGCACTGCTCCGTTACGGAACGGTTTGCGGTCCTGCCCAAGGAACCCAGCGAAAGCCGTGCCAGCCTTAAGCTGTGCCGTTTCAACACGGGATTGCGTCAGCGATGCTTCGGGGGCGGGCCAGCCCGCTCCTTTTTGGGCCATCTGCCGCGTTGCACCCGGCTTTTTCACTGCTATTGTGCCCCCGCTTCTTCCTCCCTTTGAGGCTAACTCCATGAATATACACGAATATCAGGCAAAGGACGTGCTGCGCGGATTCGGCGTGCCGGTCCCCAAAGGCAAGCCCGCCTTCACGGTGGAGGAAGCGGTCGCCGCGGCACAAGAATTGGGCGGCCCGGTCTGGGTGGTGAAGGCCCAGATTCATGCCGGCGGCCGCGGCAAAGGCGGCGGCGTCAAGGTGGTCAAGTCCATCGAAGAGGTGAAAAAGGAAGCCCAGCGGATTTTGGGCATGACCCTGATCACCCATCAAACCGGACCGGCGGGCCGGCTGGTCAAGCGGCTCTATATCGAAGACGGCTCGGCAATCGAGCGCGAATTGTATTTGTCGGCGCTGGTGGACCGCGCCACCAGCCGCATCGCCTTCATCGTTTCCACCGAAGGCGGCATGGACATTGAGGAAGTGGCGCACAAGACGCCGGAGAAGATTCATACGTTTCAGATTGAACCGGCGGCCGGTTATTCGCCCTATGTCGGTAATGAGATCGCCGTCGCGCTGGGGCTCAAGGGCGAACAGGCCAAGCAGATCGGCAAGGTGGTCAAGTCGCTTTATGAGGCTTTCCTGGCCAAGGATATGAGTCTGTTGGAAATCAATCCGCTGGTGGTGACCAAGGACGGCAACATCATCTGCCTGGATGCCAAGCTGAACTTCGACGACAATGCGCTCTACCGCCACAAGGATGTGCAGGCGCTGCGCGACCTGGACGAGGAAGATCCGGCGGAAGTGGAAGCCAGCAAATACGACCTGTCCTATATCAAGCTGGACGGCGAGATCGGCTGCATGGTCAATGGCGCGGGCCTGGCCATGGCGACCATGGACATCATCAAGCTTTACGGCAGCGAGCCCGCCAACTTCCTGGATGTGGGCGGCGGCGCCACCAAGGAAAAAGTCACCCAGGCCTTCAAGATCATCGTCAGCGACCCGAACGTGAAGGGCATCCTGGTCAATATCTTCGGCGGCATCATGAAATGCGACATCATCGCCGAAGGCATCATCGCCGCCGCCAAGGAAATTTCGCTGAGCGTGCCGCTGGTGGTGCGGCTGGAAGGCACCAATGTCGAATTGGGCAAGGAAATATTGGCCAAATCGGGCCTGGCGATCACATCCGCCGACAATCTCGCCGACGCCGCCGAGAAGGTGGTGAAAGCGGTGAAGAGCAAGTGAGAAAAATTGCGGGCCCTTTCGCAGCTATGCTGGCGCTGGGCAGCCCGGCGTTTGCGGTGGATGATCCCGTGCCGTTGCCGCATTATCTGCGTTCTGGACCAGGACTTGCCTGCATGATGAACCAAGCGATGGCGGATGCGGCGGAGGCCCAGCATCGCGACGGCTGCATACAGATCGGGCCGCTGACACCGGGAATGCAGCGAGCCGATCTCGAGAAGGTATTAGGCAAACCGGCACAATCGGGCGAGGCCAAGAGCGAGAAATACTTCGCTTATGGCCTGCAATACAAAGGCGATACCGCCAATACCTATGCTGTTGTGTTTTATTCGCCCGATGGCCATGCCAACACCATCCAGGTGACGGGCGACGCCTGGCCTGCTGCCTGGAAATTTTCCGGTCTCACGCTGGGTGACTCGCAAGAATCAGTCACTGCCATTCTTGGTCAGCCAATGAGAACTCAACCAAGTGAAGAGCCTGGCACGGTGGTATGGGACTATTCCCCGTGGACTTTTTCTCTTGAAATCAAAGGTGGCAAACTTTCGTCTGTCCGCCTTTGGGAAAACTAGACCTTTAGTATTCGGAGCCCGCATGTCCATCCTCGTCGACAAACACACCAAGGTGATCTGCCAGGGCTTTACCGGCAATCAGGGGACTTTCCACTCTGAACAGGCGATCGCCTATGGCACCAAGATGGTGGGCGGCACCACGCCGGGCAAAGGCGGCACCACCCATCTGGGCCTTCCCGTTTTCGACACCGTGCGCGAGGCACGCGAAAAGGTCGGCGCCGATGCATCGGCCATCTATGTCCCGCCGCCCTTCGCCGCCGACGCCATCCTGGAAGCGATCGACGCCGAAGTGCCGCTGATCGTTTGCATCACCGAAGGCATTCCGGTGCTGGACATGGTCAAGGTGAAACGCGCTTTGTCCGGCTCCAAGTCGCGGCTGATCGGTCCCAACTGCCCCGGCGTGATCACGCCGGGCGAATGCAAGATCGGCATCATGCCCGGTCATATCCATAAGCGCGGCAGCGTCGGCATCGTCTCGCGCTCCGGCACCTTGACCTATGAAGCGGTGGCGCAGACCACCGCCGTCGGCCTGGGCCAGACCACTTGCGTGGGCATCGGCGGCGATCCGGTGAAAGGCACCGAGCATATCGATGTGCTGGAAATGCTTTTGGCCGATCCCGAAACCAAATCCATCATCATGATCGGCGAAATCGGCGGCAGCGCCGAGGAAGACGCCGCCGACTTTATCAAACGCTCCAAGGTCAAAAAGCCCATGGTCGGCTTTATCGCCGGCGTTACCGCGCCGCCGGGCCGCCGCATGGGCCATGCCGGCGCCATCATTTCCGGCGGCAAGGGCGGTGCCGACAGCAAGATCGAGGCGATGAAAGCGGCGGGCATTCGGGTCTCGCCCAATCCCGCGGCGCTGGGTACGACGCTAATTGACCTCCTGAACGGCAAGTAATCCTTCCCGTCACCGCGCCGTCATCCTCGTGCCCAAAAATAGGGCGTCGCGGGCATGCGTTCGCGGCCCATCCGCTGCCCTGGTTTTGCCGGGTTATTGAGCCCATATTAACCGCATTCGGCGTTGAATCGCCTTGCAGAAGGCGCTACCACCCACCGCCACGAACGACGCGCCACCAGGAAGGGGATAGGCCCAACAAGCCGCCCCGTAAGCGTTTGAGATGACAGAACAATCCCCCGCAGACCGGATGCATCGTGCTTCGAATGAGATTTTCGAAGCCACCTCTTTCCTCAACGGCACCAACGCCGCCTATGTCGAGCAGATGTATGCCGCCTGGCTGGCCAACCCCGCTTCGGTGGATCAAGACTGGCAGACCTATTTCTCGCAAGTGGGCGACCAGGGATTGACCCCAACCCAGCTGGGCCGTGGTCCCGCCTGGAAGCGCGACAGCCGGCCCGGCTTTGCGAATGGCGATTTGATCGCCGCGCTTACCGGCCAGGACCCGCCTGCGCCGAAGGCTTCGGCGGGCAAGGCCCCGGCGAGCAAACCCGCCGAAGCTTTAGCGAAGGCGGGCGACGCCACCGACGCAGCAAAGCATTCCATCCACGCCGTTCAGATGATCCGCGCCTATCGCATGGTCGGGCATCTGGAAGCCGATCTGGATCCCCTGAAGATCACCCCGCGCACACCGCAGCCGACCCTGGACCCCAAACAATATCAGTTCGAAGGCCCGGTGCTGGACGCAGCCGTCTATGTCGACGGCATTTTGGGTTTCACCAGCGCCACGCCGCGCCAATTGCTGGACAAGTTGCGCAGCATCTATTGCGGCCGCATCGGCTATGAGTTCATGCATATCAACGATGCGGAACAGAAGACCTGGCTGCAGCGCCGGATCGAGGGCGACGCGGTCAATTTCACGCCCGAAGGCAAGAAGGCGATCCTCAACAAGCTGATCGAGGCGGAGGGTTTCGAGAAATTCGCCTCCAACCGCTTTGTCGGCACCAAGCGTTTCGGCCTGGACGGCGCCGAATCCACCATTCCTGCGCTGGAGCAGATCATCAAACGCGGCGGCCAGCTGGGCGTGAGCGAGATCGTGATGGGCATGGCCCATCGCGGCCGCTTGAACGTGCTGGTCAATGTGATGGGCAAGCCCTATCGCCAGCTGTTTCATGAGTTCCAGGGCGGCAGCGCCAATCCCGACGATGTCGAGGGTTCGGGCGATGTGAAGTACCATCTGGGGGCTTCTTCGGACCGCGAATTCGACGGCCAGAAGGTGCATCTGTCGCTCACCCCCAACCCCTCGCATCTGGAAATCGTCAATCCGGTGGTGCTGGGCAAAGCCCGCGCCAAGCAGTGGCAGTTGCGCGATATCGACGCCCGCACGTCGGTCCTGCCGGTGCTGATCCATGGCGACGCCGCCTTCGCCGGTCAGGGCGTGGTGGCGGAATGCTTCGCCATGTCGGGCATCAAGGGCTTCCGCACCGGCGGCACCATGCATTTCGTGATCAACAACCAGATCGGCTTTACCACCGCGCCGATCTTCTCGCGCTCCTCGCCCTATTGCACCGACATCGCCTTGATGGTCCAGGCGCCGATTTTCCACGTCAATGGCGACGATCCCGAAGCCGTGGTCCATGCCACCCGCATCGCCATCGAGTTCCGCCAGAAGTTCAAGAAGGACGTGGTGCTCGACATGATCTGCTATCGCAGATTCGGGCATAATGAGAGCGACGAACCCGCCTTCACCCAGCCGCAAATGTACCGGGTGATCAAGGATCATCCCTCCACCCTGCAGCTCTATTCGGCCAAGCTGGTCCAGGAAGGCACCTTGAGCCAGGCCGAGGCCGATGCCATGGCGGCCGCCTTCAACAAGCGGCTGGATGAAGAATTCAATGCCTCCAAAGCGCATCTGCCCAATCGCGCCGACTGGCT
This sequence comes from Rhizomicrobium sp., assembly GCA_035251465.1. GTDB lineage: Bacteria > Pseudomonadota > Alphaproteobacteria > Micropepsales > Micropepsaceae > Rhizomicrobium. The sequence goes on from DATFEF010000014.1 coordinate 6,200, forward strand.
GGACGGCCGCTGGCAGGGCCTGGAAGTCGCGCCCAAGAACAGCGACCGGCGCGGGGAAACCAGCGTCGGCGAGGAAGAACTGAAGCAGGTGGGCAAGGCTCTGGTCACCGCGCCGCCGGGCTTTGCCCTGCACAAGACCATCGTGCGGCAGTTGGAAGCCAAGGCCAAGATGTTCGAAACCGGCGAAGGCTTCGATTGGGCGACAGCTGAGGCCCTGGCGTTCGGCACCTTGCTGAATGAAGGCCATTACATCCGTCTGTCCGGCCAAGATTCCCAGCGCGGCACCTTCAGCCAGCGCCATGCCGCCCTGGTGGATCAAAAGACCGAGGAACGCTATTTCCCGCTGCAGCACGTCAGTGAAAAGCAGGGCCACTTCGAGGTCATCGACTCTTTGCTGTCGGAAGAGGCCGTGCTGGGTTTCGAATATGGCTATTCGACCGCCGAGCCCAAGGCGCTGGTCTTGTGGGAAGCCCAGTTCGGCGACTTCGCCAATGGCGCGCAAGTCGTGATGGACCAGTTCATCGCCAGCGGCGAAATGAAATGGTTGCGCATGTCGGGCCTGACCTTGCTGTTGCCGCACGGCTATGAAGGCCAGGGGCCGGAGCATTCCAGCGCCCGCCTGGAGCGCTACCTGCAGCTTTGCGCCCAGGACAATATGCAGGTCTGCATGCCGACCACGCCGGCCAATTATTTCCATATCCTGCGCCGCCAGATGCATCGCAGTTTCCGCAAGCCGCTGATCGTGCTGACGCCCAAGTCGCTGCTGCGCCACAAAAAATGCACCAGCTTCCTGACCGACATGCTGCCGGGGACATCGTTCCATCGCGTTTTGCGCGACCAGGCCGAAGTGGTGCCCGGCGCCACCACCGTCCAGCTGGTGCCCGATCACGAGATCAAGCGCGTCGTGCTGTGCACCGGCAAGGTTTATTTCGACCTGATGGAAGAGCGCGAGAAGCGCGGCGAGAACCGCATCCAGATCCTGCGCATCGAGCAGCTTTATCCCTTCCCGGAAAATGTCCTGGCGCAGGAGCTCAACCGCTTCCCCAAGGCCGACCTGGTATGGTGCCAGGAAGAGCCCAAAAATCAGGGCGCCTGGAGTTTCATCAAGCCCCGCATCGAGGACACCGTCGCCAAGCTGGGCGGCCATACCAGCCCGCGTTATGCCGGACGCCCCGAATATGCCTCGACCGCGGCGGGCCTGATGAAGCAGCACCTGGCCGAACTCGCCGCATTCCTCAACGAAGCCCTTTCTCTCTGAAAGCTATCCCATGACCGTCGAAATCAAAGTCCCCGCCATGGGCGAGTCCGTCACCGAAGCCACCATCTCCAAATGGTTCAAGAAGGAAGGCGATGCGGTGAAGCGCGACGAACCGCTGCTGGAACTGGAAACCGACAAGGTCACGGTGGAGGTGCCCTCGCCCACCGATGGCGCGATTGAATCGATTTCTGCCCAGGCCGGCGCCACGGTCCAGGTCGGCGCCTTGCTGGGCGCCATTGCCGAAGGCCAGCCCGGCGCAGCCGCGAATAAGGCGGGGGCCGCACCCGCCGCCACACCAAAGCCGGCCGCCGCACCGGCGCCGGCTGCCCCGAAAACGGATGCACCCGCTATGCCCTCGGCCAAGCGGATTTCCGAAGAAAGCGGCATTGCCCTGTCTTCCGTCGCCGGCACCGGCCGTGACGGCCGCGTCACCAAGGGCGACATGCTGGGCGCGCTTTCCGCGCGTTCCAGCGCGCCGCAGCCAGCCGCCGCCACGCCTTCCGGCCCGCGCCACAATGAGGCGCGCGAAGAAAAAGTGGCGATGACCCGGCTGCGCAAGACCATCGCGCTGCGCCTCAAGGAATCCCAGAACACCGCCGCCCAGCTCACCACTTTCAATGAAGTGGACATGACGGCGGTGATGGGCCTGCGCGCCACCTACAAGGACGCGTTCGAGAAAAAGCATGGCGTCAAAATGGGCTTCATGGGCTTCTTCACCAAGGCGGTGGTGGCGGCGCTGAAAGAACTGCCCAACGTCAATGCCGAGATCGAAGGCGACAACATCATCTATAAGAATTACTACGATATCGGCGTCGCGGTCTCGACCGAGCGCGGCTTGGTGGTTCCGGTGGTGAAGGGCGCCGACCAGCTGTCTCTGGCGGGCATCGAAAAGGCCATTGCCGATTTCGGCATGCGGGCCCGCGACAACAAGCTCAAGCTGGAAGAGCTGCAGGGCGGCACCTTCTCCATCACCAATGGCGGGGTGTTCGGCTCGCTGATGTCCACCCCGATCCTGAATTCGCCCCAATCCGGCATTCTGGGGATGCACAAGATCCAGCCCCGCCCGATGGCGATTGGCGACAAGATCGAGATCCGGCCGATGATGTATCTGGCCCTGTCCTATGACCACCGCATCGTGGACGGCCGCGAGGCCGTGACCTTTCTGGTCAAGGTCAAGGAAAACCTGGAAGATCCCCAAAGGCTTCTGTTGGAAGTCTAAAGTTCCCAAAAGGCGGTCTCGCAGACCGCCTTTTTTCTTGCCCAAATATTTTCCCGCCTTTGTCGGAACAATCCCGGCATACGCGTCCTATGGTGGAGATCCAAAAGGAGAGAGCTCATGTCCTATGTTGACGGTTTTGTGATTGCGGTGCCCAAGGGCAAGGTCGACGCCTATAAGGCGATGGCCAAGGAATGCATGCCTATCTGGAAGGAATTCGGCGCTAGCTGTGGAGTCTCAACAGGTTGTTCGCGGCTTTGGGGCATCTGCTGATAGGTGGCATTGATCCAATACTACCATGTGGTCTGTGCCAGTTGTAGCGATGAAGCCATTTTGGCAGTTCGGCGGCTCTTTCAAGCG
>DATFEF010000035.1:0-36989 GCA_035251465.1 Rhizomicrobium sp.
GAAATATAAGCGCGTCGATATATCGATCCGCCCCACGCCGCGCCCCGCGCCTGCGATGCCGCGGGTGCCAGAACCGGTGATCGATCTCAGCCAGGCCTTGCCGGGCAAGGCGCTGGCCAAATTGCCCTCCAGCGCGCAACAGCTCAAAAGCCTTTCCTCGGAATTGCAGCAGGGAAAGCCGCAACTGGCATCCGCCAAGGAGAAAAGCGACAGTCTGGCGGCCGAGGCGGCGGCGCTGCGGCAGAAGCTGATCGCGACCGCGGCGCGCATCGAAAATCTGGAACGGCAGAAGATGGAGGCCGATGCCCGGATCGTCCAGTTGACGCTGGAAAATACGCGCCTTAGCGCCGGGTTCGCCAATGACCGGGTGGCGATCACCAAGCTGCTGGGCATTTTGGAAAGGTTGCAGCATGACATGCCGCCCGCCTTGGCGATGCATCCCGACGATGCGCTGGGCGCGGTGCGCAGTTCGATGCTGATCGGCGCTTCGCTGCCGCCGGTTTACGCGCGCGCGGCCGGTCTGTCGCGGCGCATAGAGAGTTTGAAGCGCACCCGCCTGGCTTTGGAGCAGCAGCAGACCCAGGCCGCCGACACTGCTGCGCGCTTGACGGTCGCACGCAGCGAATTGGACCTGCTTCTTTCACAGAAGGAAAAGGAAGCGACGGTGGCCGCACAATCTTACGGAACTCTTAAGAACGAATTGGAAAAGGTTGCCCGGCAGGCCGCAAACTTCCAGGCCTTGCTGGCCAGGGTCAGGGCGCTCCGGGACAAGGCCGGCCAGGATTCAGACCAGAACATGGTCATCGTTACCGCCGAAAAATCCGGTTCCTTCGGGGGGTTGGCTCGCAACTCGTTGATGGAACCCGTGGTGGGAACCCCGGAAAATAGCCGTTCCGGCCTGTCCTATATCACCCAGCCCGGAGCCCAGGTGATCGCGCCGGCCGATGGTAAGGTTCTTTACGCCGGTCCTTACCATAAGAATGGTCAAGTCTTGATCCTGGAGATCACCACTGGCTACGATGTGGTCCTGGCGGGACTGGGACGTGTGACAGTCAAGTCGAACGATCAATTGCTGGCGGGCGAACCGATTGGGACCATGCCGCCGGACCCGGCCGATGATCGGCTCTATTTTGAACTGCGCCACGGCGGTCATGGACAATCTCCGGCGCCATGGTTGAAAATGAATCTCCGCCCTGCGTTTGGAAAGGCGAACGGTACATGAAGAAGTTTGCACTGATTGGCTTGGGTCTGGTCGGCGGTTTTGCGGCCGCGACCTTTGCATTGCCGGAAGCCAAGGGCGCCAATAACGCGTCGGCCTATGGCCAGCTGGACCTGTTCAGCAATGCCTTCGAACGCGTGCGCGCAAATTATGTGCGTCCCGTCAAGGACAGCGAGCTGATCGATGCCGCCATCCAGGGCATGGTCTCCAATCTCGATCCTCATTCCAGCTACATGGACGCCAAGATGTATGGCGACATGCAGATCACCACCAAGGGCCAGTTTGGCGGCATCGGCATTGAGGTCACCCAGGAAGATGGGCTGATCAAGGTGATCTCGCCGATCGATGGCACGCCCGCCTCGCGCGCCGGCATCAAGACCGGCGACCGCATTGCCGGGATCGACGGCACCTCCATCGCCGGGCTCCAATTGAACGAAGCCATCGACAAGATGCGCGGCGCCGCCGGCAGCAAGATCACCCTCACCATCCTGCGCGAGGGCGAGAAGAAGCCGTTCGACGTCACCTTGGTGCGCGCCATCGTATCGGTGGATTCCGCCAGCCATCGCCGCGAAGGCGATGTCGGCTATATCCGGCTGCCCGGCTTCAACGAACAGACCGCCGACGGGCTTGAGAAAGCGGTACGCGATCTCAAGAAGCAGATCGGTCCCGGCATCAAGGGCTATGTGCTGGACATGCGCAACAATCCCGGCGGATTGCTGGATCAGGCCATCCAGGTATCGGACGATTTCCTCGGCTCGGGCGAAATCGTCTCGACCCGCGGCCGTCACGCGGAAGATACGCTGCGTTACGACGCCAAGCCGGGCGACATCACCGACGGCAAGCCGATTGTCGTCCTGATCAATGGCGGCACCGCCTCGGCCTCCGAAATCGTTTCCGGTGCCTTACAGGATCACAAGCGCGGCACGGTGATCGGCTTGACCAGCTTCGGCAAGGGTTCGGTCCAGACCATCATTCCCCTGGGCGAAGGGCGGGGCGCGCTGCGCCTGACCACGGCGCGCTATTTCACGCCATCGGGGCATTCCATCCAGGCGCAGGGCATCATTCCCGATATCCAGGTGGCGCAAGGCGACGAGGCCAATGTGCCCAAGCTGGCGCGGCCGTCGGAAGCCAATTTGCGCGGCCATCTCACCGGCGAGACCGCCACGGCCAAGAAGATCACCGCCCCGGTGATCAAGCCTGCCCCCGGCAAGAAGTATGACGATTTCCAGCTCTCCTATGCGCTGGACTTGCTGCGCGGCAAGATGACGGTGGCCTCGGCCGCCACGGTTGTCAGCGCCCCGGACAAGACCGCCGCGCAGTAGTTTCCCCCTCCGTTCCAGCCCTCGCGCCTATCGGCGCGGGGCGTTCGGTTGGCTTGGCCGCCAACCTCACCCTTCGCAACTTTGCCGTGGTGCTCGGGTCCATATGCGTCTTTCGCTGTCGCTCAAGACTTATGGACCCTGTGCGCCACGGCGTTGCTACGGCCACCTCCCCCATGCGAGCGCGCTAACGCGCGCGCCGGGGGGAGGTTGGGCCGGTGCTGGCCACCCCGGATGGGCTTTACTCAATCTTTAACTGAAGAGTAACCATCCCAATTCTTAATGGGGGCATGGCTGCTGCTGCCGATACTGCGGAAAGCATCGCCGTGTCCAAGCCTGGGCGCGCGCTGGCGCTTGCCTGTTCTTCTACCGCCTGCCTGTTGGCGGCTGGGGCGCTGGCCATAACCGTGTTGGGCCATCCCGGAGGGGGCGCAACGGTCAGTCTGGAGATGGACGCTCCGGTCACCGGCCACACCAGTCCCGTTGCCAGCCCTGTCTCGGACGAGCAATCCGCCAGCGGCCCCATAACCGGCCCGGTCTATGCCGGTAGGGTCTTGGTGGCGGACCCGGCGCTGATCGAAAACAGCAAATACGGTCCTCTGCCGCGTATCGCCGATGACGGACGCAAACCCATGACCGTCTATGCCGCACCGGTGCCGGGTGGCGCCAAATTCAAGATCGCCGTTGTGGTCAATGGCCTGGGCCGCTCGCCCACGGCCACCAAAGCCGCCTTGGACAATTTGCCCGCCGCCGTCACTTTGGGCTTTACGCCCTATGCCGGCGATGTCGGCCAATGGGCGGCGCAGGCGCGCGAACGCGGCCATGAAGTGCTGCTGCAGGTTCCCATGGAGCCTGCCGATTTTCCGGAAAGCGATCCCGGCCCGCACACGCTGCGCTCAGGCCAGGACGAGGAAGCCAATATCCAGCGCCTGAGCTGGGCGATGGGACGTTTCACCGGCTATGCCGGAGTAACCAATCTGTTGGGTCAGCGGTTTTTGTCGGACAGCGAGGCTCTGTCGCCGATCCTGACCTATCTGAACCGGCGCGGGCTCTATTTCTTCGACAACGGCGCCGCCAGCCAGTCGGTGGTGCCGATGGTGGCGAGCCAGGTCGGCATTCCTGCGGCGCAAGGCGGCGCTGCGTTGGACAGTATCCAGAATCCGGCGGAGATCGACCGCCGCCTGTCGGAGCTGGAAACCCAGGCCCGCGCCAATGGCAGCGCGGTGGGTTCGGCTTTCCTCTATCCGGTCAGTGTGGCGCGCATCGCGGCTTGGGCCAAAGGGCTACAATCGCGAGGTTTTGTGTTGGTGCCGGTTTCGGCCATAGTTGCGCAGCCGACAAAACAATAGGCGCAAGAGACCCGCGCCCGATCCGAGAGTGCACCATGCCATCCGATCTGCCTTACCGGCCTTGCGTCGGCATCATGCTGTTCAACCGCGACGGCCAGGTGTTTGTCGGCAAGCGCATCGACCAGACGGTGGAAGGCTGGCAGATGCCGCAAGGCGGCATCGACAAGGGCGAAACGCCCCGGCAAGCGGCCTTGCGCGAACTTCAGGAAGAAGTGGGCACCGACAAGGCCGAGATCATCGCGGAGATGGATGACTGGGTAACCTATGACCTGCCGGAGCATCTGGTGGGCGTGGCTTTTAAGGGAAAATATAAGGGCCAGCGCCAGAAATGGTTCGCGTTGCGCTTCACGGGCCAAGACAGCGACATCGACCTGGCGGCGCATGAACCGGAATTCTCCGCCTTTCAGTGGGTGAGCCTGGGAGCGCTGCCGGAGTTGATCGTGCCGTTCAAGCGCGACACCTACAAAGCGGTCATCGCCGCTTTCAGGAATTTGGGATGAGGGCTTCGCAGGCACGCGCTTTACCGCCAGTTCTGATGATCCATGGCGCTTTTTGCGGGCCCTGGTCGCTGCAGGGTTTGCAGGAAAAATTCGAGGCCGCCGGTTACGCTGTCGCCGCGCCCGCCTTGCGCTTTCATGACGGCAAACGTCCACCCGCCGCCTTGGGCACCACCGGCCTGGCCGACTATGCCGCGGATCTGGAACAAGAGGTCCGTGCGCTGAAACAGGCGCCCATTTTGGTGGGTCATTCCATGGGCGGATTGTTGGCACAGATGCTGGCGGCGCGGCTGGAGATCTCCGCACTGATTTTGTTGGCGCCGTCTCCGCCCTGGGGCGTTCCGCCCACCACCTTGTTTGAGATCGGCGCCGCCCAGGCAATGCACCTGCATCCGGGTTACTGGAGCCAGATATTGGAGCCCAGCCGCGATGTGGCACTGGCCCATTCGCTGGACAAGCTGCCCCGGCATATGCGCGACGAGGTGTTCGGCCGCCTTGTCCCGGAATCAGGCCGCGCCACCTTTGAGATCATGAATTGGGGCATCGATTTCCGTCAGGCAAGCGCGGTGGATGCCGATGCGGTGACGGCGCCGCTTCTGTTCCTCACCGGCAGCGAGGACCGCATCAATCCGCCGTCCACCGTGGCCAAGATCGCCGCACTTTATAAAGGTCGCGCCAGCGCCGAGATTCTGAACGGCATGGGGCACTGGCTGATCGGCGAACCCGGTTGGGAAAGATTGGCGGAGCGCGCCTTGGCTTGGCTTGAGGCACAAAAATTATAAGTAAATCGTCATCGCCCGCTTCATGCGGGTGCTGACGGGTAAGGGGCGAGAGCATCAGCTCTTGGCGTCGGACTTGCGCTTGCCGAAGTCCTTCATGAAGGCCTCCAGCGTATCGACCGAAGCGATCTTGGCGGCGGCGTCGCGGAAGGCCAGGCCATGCTGGTCGATATCGGCCGACAGCACCGCGAATAGATTGCCATCGGGTGTACTTTTCATCTTGGCGCCGAAGCGGGTGCGTATCCGCGCCAGGCTGGCTTCGTCATTGGCCAGGGAATAAGCCACGGCGGTGCGCAGCAACTGACTGCGTTCGGTGATGGTCAGAGGAACCGGATCGGTCCAGCGGCCCTCCAGCAGTTCCTCGGACTTTTGTCCCGCCACGGCCCAGTTGCCGCTTTCCCAATAGATATCGGCGCGCAGCCGCTTGGTGTCGTCGGACTGGTCGACCGCGATCAGGTCCAGCGCATTGTCCCATTGCTTCAGCGCGGCGAAGGCGCGGGCTTGCAGCAACATGCGTTCATGCATCTCTTCCGCCGGCAGGCCGGTGATTTGAGAGTCCCGGATCGTGGCCACCGCCTTATCGGCTTTGTGGTCCATCAGATAAACCGCTGCCAAGCGTGTGGCGACCTGCGCCTTGGCGATGCCGTCCAAACGCTTGTCGACCTGATAGGCCAGCAGATTCGTCGCCGGTCCCAGCAGGTCCACCGCCACCAGCCGGTCGGCCATGCGCCGGATCATCTCGTCGCCATCCGGGCCGATCGGGGTGAGGTCAAGATTGTCGTAGAACAGCGCCAGGGCATCCACCGGCTTCATCTTGTCGGCGCCGCCCTTGAGGAACAGGTTGACGAAGGCGCCGCGCATATCGTCTTGCGCCACCCGCGCCGGCTCTTCGCCTTGGAAGCTTTGGGTCGCTACCCGCAAGGTCTTCAGGCCCTCGCGCCATTTGCCGTTGGCGAAATAAATCGATGCCAGCTTGCGCAAGGTCTTCAGTTCCAGCGCGTCGCCGCGCCAGCGGAAGCGAAGTCTTTCCAACTGCTCGGTGGCTTGCGGCGCCGTGATGGCGCCGGCATTCAGCGCCGCGATGGTGTGATGGAAGATCGCCTGCGAGGCCAGTCTTTCGTCACCGCCTTTTGCCACCGCGACGAAATGCTTTGTGGCGGCAGCATAGCGATTTTGTCCCGCGAGCAGGCGTGCCTGAGCCAGTTCGACCGCCAGGGCTTGCTTCCGATCAAGTTCTTTGGGCATGCGGTTGAGCGCTGCATCGGCAAGATCAAGCCGGCCAAGTCCCAGTGCGGCTTCAGCATCGGCAATGGTGGCTTCGGCCTGCCAAGATACGGGATAGCGGCCCATCACCGGACCGGCTTGCTCCAGATGGGCATGGGCGTTCTTCCAATCTTCTCTGCGCGCTTCGATCAGGCCGCGCCAGAATGCGGCGTGGCGGTCGGCGTCAAATCCCGGGCCCGCCAGATTATTGTAGGCATCGCGGGTGCGGCCCATCATATACTCGGCCACCGCGCGCATGGTGACGAGCTGGGTATCGCCCGCCAGACCCGGATCATGGGCTTGCAGAAGATTGAGCAGGCCGAGCGCTTCGGAGGCAAAACCATTGGCAAGATAGAAGCGCGCCAGGGTCAGCCGCGCCGCGCCGGATTTCTGCCGGTCGGCATGCGCCACCGCTTGGGTGAGTTTGCGTTCGGTGGCCAGGAAGCTGCCGCCGCTGGCCTGGCCCCAGCGGGCGAAATCCATATAGGACGGACCGTTGCCGGGTTGCGCCAGCGCCGACGGGGTTTGCGCCACCGGCATTTGCGGCGGGGTCAAGGACAGGCCGGACGGGCGGGAGATGGAAACCCGAGATGTGTCCACACGGACTTGAAGGTCGTCGGCATAGGGGGTGATCACCAATCCGCTGGCGCTGGGCAGCGCGGCAAAATCGGCAAAGCTGCGCAAGGACGGCACGCCGCGTCCCGGCTGGGCGGGAATGACGGTCAAAAGATCGCCGCCGGCGGGGTCCATCAACTGGAAGGCATGATCGGCGGCCGGAAGCAGGGTGGAAAGCGAAGCCCGCTTGGGATCGGCCTGATTGCGGGCAAAACCGATCACCACCGGCGGCGGCGCGACGCTGGAGGCGATTTCCACTTCCAGGTTGGATCCCAAGCCTCGCGCCGCGATTTCGGCCGGAGCTTTCAGGGCGATGCGCAGAATGCCCAAACCGTTGCTGGATACCGCTTCCATTCCGGCGGCGAAGTCGCCCACCGACGCCTTGAGATTGCGGGCGTCAAAGTTTGGCGCATTCTCCAGCACCACCCAGGCGGTGAGGCCGCGCACGAAAACCGCGCTGGCGCGGCCGCCCGCGCCCTTGAAGGTTATCACCACGCCGTCGCGGGTACGTTTGGCGTCGGCCACCGGAACGATTTCGGCGGGCGCCGCGGCAACCTCCGTTTCGGGCGCGTGCGTGGCTGGCGGTGTTTTGGCTTCCACCGGCTTGTGCTCGGCCTTCGCGTCCGGCTTTGCTTGCGCTTTTAGGTCGGCGGGCTTGGCCTCGGTTTTGTTTTTGTCCGCCGGCGGTGTGAGCTTGGCCACGACTTGCGCGATGGCTTGCGCTTGCGCCGCGCTGGCGCCGGTCTTGAGCTTGCCGGCGTCGATCTTGGTGATCGCGGGCCTGGCGGTGCCGGGCGGCGCATAGGCCGAGCCGTCGGTCTTGGGCGCCAGAATGTCGACGGCGACATGGCTGCCGTCCTTGAAATCATGATAACCGGAATCGGAATCGGTTTCGAATTCCACCACGGTGGACGTGCCGTCGATGCGCCAGGAGGCGTTCTTCACCCAGGGTGGCGCAAAGCGCGCCAGGGCCGAGACATCGACCCGCGCCGGCGTGTTGAACCGGACCGTCAGTTTTCCCGCGCCGGGATAGATCTGATAGGAAACATCCTTGGGCCAGTCGAACACCAGGCGGGTGAATTTCTCATAGGCGCCGGTGCGTAGTTTGATCTCCGGCAGACTGGCGATATCCACCGGCTTGACGACAGCCTTGGGCGGTGGCGCCAGGTCGGGCATCACGCCGGTGAAATTGGCATCGGCGATATCGACCACGGCGCGCGTGCCGAGCTGGCTGACATGCAGCTTGACCGGCTGGGTCAGGGTGAAGCGCAAGGTCTTGCCGTCGGCATCGGCGCGGCCGCCGGTGAAAAGACGCGGCATCGCGGCGGTGATCGCGGACGGCGCAATCGTCGTCTTGTTGTCGAAGGTGATCGCCAGCACGCCGCCGGTGGTGGTGGCGCTGACCTTGGAGGATGTGTTGAAGGACAGGCGGCCGTAACCGTCCTGTATTGTGGCGCTCACGCTGTCCGCTGCCCAGGCGGACGCGCTGGCGCTGAGTGTCAGTGCCACGGCCAAGCAGGGAATGGTGCGGATCGGCTTCAAGGATGGGCCCCTTCTGACTTCATATTGGCGGGGGCGGTGTTAACCTGTGGTTAAGCGTATTCGCCGCTCCAGGGATCAAGCCCATTTTTTGACTTAACCTTTTGGAGAAGCTTGCTTTTCAGGTTCTGCGGCCGGCGTTTTGGCGGCAGGGGCGGCTTGCGCGGTAGCCTGAGGCGCCGGAGCCGCCGCCGCCACGGCCGGGGCAACCGGCGCCGCAGGTATCACGGCATCGGCGGTCTGGGGCAAGGCCAGCTTGTTGGCCAGCTTCACCGTCAAGTCCTTGGCGCTTTCGGAATTCATGTTCGCCATCACCAGCGCCAGAATGTCCGACTTCATGTCATGCGCCACCGGCACCAGCACTTCGTCCGGCAGGCTGTTGAAGATGCGGGCCGCATCCTTGGCCTTCATGGTGGAATAGGTTTTGACCAGCGAGGCAATCTGGGCCTTCTGGGCATCGTCATGCTGGACCAAGGAAGCCGCGATCTGAGCCTGCAACTGCTTGAGCTGGGCGATTTTGGCGTCCACCCGCTTTTCGGCGGCGGCAATCATATTGGCCTGGATGGTAAGCTGGGAATCGCGCGCATCCAACTCGCGGCGGCGTTTGCTCAGGCTGTTGACGACATCGACTTCGCTGGCGCTGGCGACTGAATCGTCCTCGCCGCCGGCATAGTCCTTGTTGGAAGGAACCGGATCGTTGGTCAGGGTCGCGGCCTGATGGCCGGCCTCGGCATAAGCCTCGTGCACCAGATTGGTGGTCTTTAGCGCAAACACCACCGCGCCCAGCGCGACGACACCAGGCAACAAACGGGTCAAACGGCCGCGTTGGGGGCTGCTCATGACACGGCCCTTCCCAAACGGCTCATGATGGAGGTGGAAGGCAGCGGCATGTCGGGAATTTCCTTGGCGATGCGAGGGCTCGCGGCGGCGCCCTCCATGCGTTGGGCGATGCGCTCGCCCGAGGCGGTGAGCACCGAGAGTTCGTCGATATGCAGGCGTGCCCGCTTCAGCCGCTCGTCCAGGGTTTGGGCGGCTTCGCCCGCCGCGGCCTTAAGAGCGCGCAACGAAGCCCCGGCGCCGGAAATCGCCATATTGAGTTCGCCGATGGTACGCGACAGGCCTTCCTGGCCCTTGCGCACGGCGGCCAGCCGCCGCTCCAGAAGCACGCAATAGCACAGCGTAAAGGCCAGCAGGACTGCCAGGCCCAGTTCCAGGTAGAAAGTCAGGGAGACGGGGATGGTCACGGCGATCTCTTTCCTCAAAACGTGCAAATTACAGGTGGCGCGATGCATCCGTGCGTTCGACGGCGTCATCGACACGAACCGCGACGGAAGACCCCACGCGGCCCATGCGTCCGGTCAGAAGCGGCACGCCCCGGCAGCGCAGCTCGATCTTGGAATCGGGGCCTGCGTTCAGCATCATGGTTTGGCCGACTTCCAGGTTCATCACCTGGTTCAGCGGCATGGTCTGCTCGTCCAGGATGGCCTCGATGTCGATCTTGGTGGACCACAATTCGGTCGCCAAATGGCTTTCCCAGATGGAATCGCGGCCGAATTTTTCGCCCATGAACTGCTGCAGCAACAGCTTGCGGATGGGTTCCAGGGTGGCATAAGGCAGCAGCAATTCGGTGCGTCCGCCGCGGTCTTCCATGTCGATACGCAGCTTGACCAGGATCGCGGCGTTGGCGGGCCGTGCAATCGCGGCAAAACGGGGATTGGTTTCCAGGCGGTCCAGGCTGAAATTGACCGGCGCCAGCGGTTCAAAAGCGGCGCACATATCCTGCAGGATCACTTCGATCATGCGCTGAACCAGGGTGCGTTCGATGGTGGTGTAGGGGCGGCCCTCGATGCGCATCGCCGAAGAGCCGCGGCGGCCGCCCAGAAGCACGTCCACGATGGAATAGATCAGGTTGGAATCCACCGTGAAAAGCCCGTAATTGTCGAGCTCGCTGGCATGGAACACCGCCAGGATCGCGGGCAGGGGAATGGAATTGAGATAATCGCCGAACCGGATCGAGGTGATCGAGTCCAGACTGACTTCGACATTGTCGCTGGTGAAATTGCGCAAGGATGTGGTCATCAACCGCACCAGGCGGTCGAAGACGATTTCCAGCATCGGCAGGCGTTCATAGGACACCAGGGCCGAATTGATGATGGCGCGAACGCCCGATTTGTCCTGGACCTGATCGGAATTGCCGTCGAAGCCCAACAGGGAATCGATTTCTTCCTGGTTCAAGACCCGGTCGGCGCCCGTGCTACTCTCGGTGCCCTCGGGCGCGGTCTCCAGGGCCGTGTCGGGGGCGGCTTCGTCGGTCTGAGGGGTTTCGTCGGCCATTGCGCTTATTCCTGAATTTCCGTTGGTGCGGGCTTACTGAATGATCATTTCCTTGAGCAGCACGTCGCGCACCTTATAGGGCGCGGCCGCCACATTGACCCGGCGCAACAGCTCTTCCTTCAGGCGCAACACGCCGGCGGAACCTTTGAGATCGTCGAGCCTGAGTTCGCGCAGATAGGCCTGGAACTGATCGGTGATGCGCGGCATCAAAGGCTCCAACGCGGCCTTCTGCTCTTCGTCTTCCAATTCCAGCGAGACACCCAGCTTGAGATAGGCAGGCGTGCCGTCATTGCTTTGAATATTGACCAGAATGTCCTGCATGTCGCTGAAGGCGACCTTGGGCGGGGTCAGCGGCACTTCTTCTTCTTCGGCCTTGGCCTCATGGGTCTCGGCCTTGTTGAACAGGAAGAAATAGGCGCCCGCGCCGCCGCCGCCCAGCACCAGAACCAGGGCCGGAACGGCGATCATCAGGATTTTCTTGCTGAGAAACTTACCAAAGCCTTTCTTCGGCGCGGCTTCGGCGGCTTCGCCTTCCGGCTTTTCGCCTTCGGCTTCGGCGCCGGCGTCCGGAGCTTTCTCTTTCTTGGCCATGAAATGGTCTCTGCGCGTTTCTTTGCGGGGGTCACCCTATGCAAACGTGGTTAAAGAGTGGTTCAAATTGCCGGGTTGGGCGCAGCCGACCCGGCAAGTTTTTCCGTCCTCCGGCCGCGATATCCAAAAAACCCAATAAAACCGGGCATTATGTGCTGGCACGGCGGCTGCAAAACATTTGGCGTCGGACCAGAAAGGATCCGTTCGCCATGGATAATTCACTTCTTGTTAGTCTTTCGCATCAGCTCGCCTCTCACCGGGCGATGGACGTGATCGCGAACAATATCGCCAACGCCTCGACGCCGGGATTCAAGCGCGAGGCCGCGAAATTCGAGGAATTCATCGCCATGATGCGGCCCGCCGAGGGCCAGACCGGCTTGCAAGCCGTCAGCTTTGTGAAAGACGCCGGCATCATGCGCGATACCGGCCAGGGAAATATCGAACAGACCGGCGCGACCTACGATGTCGCCATCGCCGGACCCGGCTATTTCGCGGTTCAGACCCCCATCGGCCTGCGCTATACCCGCGACGGCCATTTCGCTCTCGACAATAACGGCAATCTGGTGACCAGCCAGGGCTACCAAGTCCAGGGCGACGGCGGCGCCATTACCATCACGCCCAATGACGGCGAGATCAGCATCGCGCCGGACGGCACCGTTTCCAGCGTCGTCAACGGCATCGGCAATCAGCTGGCCAAGTTAAAGGTAGTGGAATTCGCCAATCCCAGCGCACTGGTGAAACAGGGCGCCAATCTCTATTCCACGATTCAGACCCCGACAACGTCCACCAATGTCAACCTGCGCCAGGGTGCGCTGGAAGCCTCCAACGTCCAGCCCGTGATCGAGATCAGCCATATGATCGAAGTGATGCGGGCTTATGAGGCAACCGCCAGCCTGAGCAAATCCCATGAAGACCTTATGCGCCAGGCGATCGAAAAGCTTGGCCAAATGCCCAGTTAAGGAGACACGATAATGCGCGCTCTTTCCATTGCCTCGACCGGCATGTTGGCCCAGCAGACCAACGTCGAAGTGATCGCCAACAATCTGGCGAACATGAATACCACCGGCTTCAAGCAGCAGCGGGCCGAATTCGCCGATCTGCTCTACCAGAATATCCAGACCCCCGGCTCGCAAACCTCCGACCAGGGCACCTATGCGCCCAACGGCATTCAGGTGGGCGCCGGTGTGCGCACCGCCGCCGTCTATCGCGTCACCACTCAGGGCGACCTCAAATCGACCGGCAACCCTTACGATGTCGCCATTCAGGGCGCGGGCTTCTTCCGCGTTCAGCAGGCCGACGGCACCGATGCCTATACCCGCTCGGGCAATTTCTCGCTCAGCCCGCAGGGACAATTGGTGACCCAGGACGGATTGGTGATCCAGCCTGGTATCGCCATTCCGCAGAACACGCTTTCGGTGACGATCAACGCCCAGGGCCAGGTCAATGCCGTGGTCGCGGGTAGCGCGACCGCCCAGACGGTGGGCCAGCTGGAACTGACGCGCTTCCCCAATGAAGGCGGACTCAATGCCATCGGCAACAATCTCTATCTGGAGACGCCCGGCTCCGGCAGCCCGCAAGCCGGTGTGCCCGGGTCCACCGGCTACGGCACTATCCAGCAAGGGTTCCTGGAAACCTCCAACGTCAATTCGGTGGACGAGATCACTGCCCTGATCACCGCCCAGCGCGCCTATGAAATGAACTCCAAGGTCGTCTCGGCGGCCGATCAGATGCTGCAGGCCGCAGCCCGGTTGGGGAGCTAGGACCATGCGTAGAATCTTTATCCACCTGGGTCTCTTCGCGATAATGCCCGCTTTGTTGCTGGCAACCGGCTCGGCCTTTGCCGGTACCGTCCGCATTGTTGTGCCGGCGCACGACATCGCGCGTGGCGAGACCATCGGCGAAGGCGATCTCACTTTCTCGACCGTCGATGGTTCGGCCCTGATGTCGGGCGTGCCTACAAGGATCGACGAGGTCAAGGGCATGCAGACCCGCCGGATGCTCACCGCCGGACAACCTTTCCGTGCCGAAGACGTGCGCCGTCCCATCGTCATCACCAAGGGCCAAACCATCACCATGCAGTTCCTGGCCCCCGGGGTCGAACTGACGGCGATGGGCCGCGCCATGAGCGAAGGCGGTGTCGGCGATACCGTCACCATCCAGAATCCGGTTTCCTACCGCATGATTTCAGGGACCGTGGTCGCGCCCGGCACGGTGCGCGCCACCGGTGCGATCAATGCGCCCGCCAACATCATTGCCCGCCGCTAATCGATAGGATTTGCCATGCGCAACTTGTTCTTGAAACTCTCCACCCTGCTGCTGGCGGGCGCCGCTTTGTCGGCCTGTTCGGCGATCGACCGGATCGAGAATATCGGCGAGGCGCCCAAGCTTGCGGCGGTGGGCAACCCCGCCGGACAGCAGATCGTGGCGGAAATTCCGCGCCCGGCGCCGATCACCCATGTCAACAATTCGCTGTGGCAGCCTGGCGCGCAGAGCTTCTTCCATGATCCGCGCGCCATGCATGTCGGCGATGTGATCACCGTGAATGTGTCGGTGACCGATACGGCCAAGATGCAGAACACCACCTCGCGCAGCCGCACCAATTCCGAAAATGCCAGCATGGACAATCTTCTCGGTTTGGAGAAAGTGTTGCCCGGCATCGGCATGGATCCCAGCAGCCTGGTCAAGATGGGCTCGGACAATTCCAATGTCGGCGTCGGTTCGATTGCGCGCGCCGAATCCATCAACATGACTCTGGCGGCACTGGTCGCCCAGGTTCTGCCCAACGGCAATCTGGTGATCAATGGCCATCAGCAGGTGCGGGTGAACAACGAACTGCGCGACATGCGTCTTTCGGGCATCGTGCGCCGCGAGGACATCACCCAGGACAATACCGTCAACCTGTCGCAGATCGCCGAAGCCCGCGTCATCTATGGCGGCCAGGGCACGATGAGCGACGTGCAGCAGCCGCGTTACGGCTCGCAACTGCTCGATATTGTACTGCCCTGGTAAATCGAACAGGCAAGAAAACAAAAGGCCGGGTCATGGACCCGGCCTTTTTCATTTCAACCGAACCCCAAAACTAATCGTCGCGATAGACTTTTTCGCGCCGTTCGTGGCGCTCTTGTGCCTCGATCGACAGAGTGGCGATCGGGCGGGCGTCCAGCCGCTTCAGGGAGATGGGCTCGCCGGTTTCCTCGCAAAAACCATAGGAACCGTCCTCGATGCGGCGCAGCGCGGCATCGATCTTGGCGATCAACTTGCGCTGGCGGTCGCGGGTCCGCAGTTCCAGCTGGCGCTCGGCCTCGGTGGAGGCGCGGTCGGCGAGATCGGCGTGCGGCACGGTCTCGGCCTGGAGATTCTGGATGGTTTCCCGGCTTTCCTTAAGGATTTCGTCTTTCCAGAGATTGAGCTTGCGGCGGAAATATTCGCGCTGGCGCTCATTCATAAAGGGCTCGTTTTCCGACGGGCGATAGTCGGCAGAGACCTGGGTTCCCATGCACACTCCCTTCGACGCTTGAGGCGGGACTCGGCAGAAACGCGCCTCAAGGGCCGGGGTTATAGCGGCGGCTGCCCCCTTGCCGCAATTGATTTTCCTGGGGCGGGGAAGCAGTGCACAGAAATGCGGCAAAGGTGGGGAAAATCCCCCATTTCCGCGCGTTTGCAGACGGTTAAACGGGATAGGGCGCGCGGGCAAAATTGTCAGCAAGACACCATCAGGGCGTCATAAAAAGTTTTCGAGCCGGCGGGAAACTTGGCGGTAGCAGGCGCTTTTACTGTTCTGTCGCACTGCACAAACCCGAAAGGCCGACCATGAGCAACCCCCAAAATCCATCCGATCCCGACCAGACCGTTTCTCAGCTCGGCCAAAGTTTGGCGCAGACCGCCGAAAGCGGACGCGCCTTGGCCGAAGGAATGGGCATTTTTGCGAAAGACGAAAGCCTGCGTTTCATGAACCTGCGCCTGGAACGCAACGGCGCGGCGTTGGACAAGCTGCAGAATTGCGCCGGCATTCCCGGACTGATCGGGGTGCAGCAGGAATGGCTGCGCGATTTCCTGCAGGATTATAGCAGCCAAAGCATGCGCTTGATGGGCGCCCTGCGCGGTCTTACCAAGAATGTCATCGAATCGGCCGCCGAAAACGCCGCCGATAGCATCGATCGCATGCAGCGTGAGGCCAAGGACATGGCGCACCAAGCCGAAGGCGCGATCCATCGTGCCCAGGATATGGGCTATCAGGCCGCGCAGCAGGCTGGCGAGCAGGTGGGCAATATCGTTCAGGACACGAACAACAACTATATCCAGCATTGATCGGTATCGAAGAGCAGGTCTCTTGGTGCTGGGCGCGTCTTGGCATCGAACAAAAAAGGCCCGCCGACATTCCGCAGGGTTGCGGCCCTACGCTGTCGCTAGGGCATTCGCGAAAAAGGCCGGTCCAACGGACCGGCCTTTTTGCGAATGGTTGCGGGGACAGGATTTGAACCTGTGACCTTCAGGTTATGAGCCTGACGAGCTACCGGGCTGCTCCACCCCGCGTCATGGGTGCATTCTTTACTTCACTACTCCGTCCGGTTCGACCGGTTTTATGGGCCCCCGCCTTCGCGGGGGTGCCGCTGCGGCTAAGGTTCGCTTCGCTCACCAAGCCTCGCGGCAGTTATGAGCCTGACGAGGTGAGGTAGGCCTTCGGCCCACCGAACGGGCTGCTCCACCCCGCGTCATGGACCTTGGGAAACATCCGAGGGTGCGGGGATATAGGCCATGCCCACCCCCCTGTCCAG
Source organism: Rhizomicrobium sp. (assembly GCA_035251465.1). Lineage (GTDB taxonomy): Bacteria > Pseudomonadota > Alphaproteobacteria > Micropepsales > Micropepsaceae > Rhizomicrobium. The sequence continues at coordinate 16,281 of DATFEF010000035.1, forward strand.
CCCGGTTTTTGCCGGGATTGGGCGCTGGTGGATTTGCACCGGGGCAGCATTGTGATCGACGGCCCTGCGGGGCGTGGCACCCGGGTCATCGTCACCTTCCCCCGGGGCATGACCGAAGAACTGCTGGAAGCGGGTTAGCGTTTGGCTACGCGCCTCGCTTCGCTCGGCTAGCGCCAGCTTTTCTAATTCGCTTCGCTCTTAAGAAAAGCTAGGCGTGCTCCTTCGCCGTCTGGATGGCGCGGACAAATCCCACCGGATCGGCAATATGCGGGGTGGTGACCGAATCCACGCCGGTGCCTTCGATCTTCACCGTGCCATAGCCGAACAGGCAGCCCAGGAAAGATTGGTGCACCCGCACGCCTTCGATATTGGGCAAGGCGATCTCATTGGTGCGCATGGTGAAAAGGCCGTATTTTTCGACAAAACGATGACTGGTGATGCCGATCTCGGTGGTCCATCGGCGCACCAGCATTTTGATCAGGGTGATAAGGCCCATGATCACCCACACGGCCACCAAAAACAGGGCCCAGCTCAGAGGGTTGGCGGCGTCGTGGGCTTTGTTGCCGGCATGGATATAAAGCCCCAGCAGCACCAACAGCGGCAACAGCAGCGAGCCCCAGGCATAGACCGTGTACAGCCAGTGAAATCGTGCCCGGATGATGACGGTTTCTCCCGCCCCCAAGGACTGATCGATATAGGACGCCATGCCGGCCTCCGCTGGATTGCGACGCCATTTTTAAGCCATATTTAGACGAGGTGATACGCCTCGCAAAATTCTGGAGGGATTTGATGAAACTCGGTGGTTCTTTGTTTTTCGCTGGTGCCATGGTCTGCGTGGCGGGTGTTGCGGCGGTGCAGGCGCAGACCGCCAGTATGAGCTTTTTCATCACCAGCGTCGGCAAGGGCGACGGCGGCAATCTGGGCGGCCTGGCGGGCGCGGACGCCCATTGCGCCGCTTTAGCCAAGGCGGCCGGCTCGGCCAAGACCAACTGGCGCGCCTATCTGAGCACCACGGCGGTCCAGGGCGGGCCCGCGCCGGTCGATGCGCGCGACCGCATTGGCAAGGGCCCTTGGGTCAATGCCAAGGGGGTGACCATCGCCCACAATGTCGATGATCTTCACAGCGCCAAGCTGACCAAGGAGATGCTGCTGAATGAAAAGGGACAGCCGGTCAATGGCGTGGGCGACAAACCCAACACCCATGACATGCTGACCGGCTCGGACACCGCCGGACGTTATCTCCTGATCACCAACGTGGACACGACCTGCAAGAATTGGACAAGCAATGGCGAAGGCTCCGCCATGACGGGCCATCATGACGGCAGGGGTCCCAATGCCAACCGCAATTACACGTCCTGGAACACGGCGCATATATCGCGCTCGTGCAGCCAGTCCGATCTGGTCGCCACCGGCGGCGCCGGATTGTTCTATTGCTTTGCGGCGGACTGACCGGTTACGCAGGCAGAGGCAAATCACGTTAACGCCTCCCGACCGGGAAATCGGTTCGGGAGGCGTGCCTCTATTTGAGGAGCGGCCGATGCGTCGCCTGGCGCTCGGCCGGGCTATCCTTGTGATGACGACAGCCCTCACATAGCGGCGTGGCTTGAGCCTGGCAGGGAATGAAAGATGACAATCGGCTCGTATTTCCAGAAGTCCGGTCTCTACGTCTTTCTGATTTCGTCCACCTGCATCTACTACCTTCTGAACGCGCAGATCCTGCTCGGTCACTATGATTTGGGGTGGCACCTCGCCGCCGGAGACTTGATCAGGGATCAAGGGAAAATCCCTTTCCAAGATCCATGGTCTTTCACCGCCCCGGGCCAGCAGTGGTTCAATCTTTCCTGGCTTTGGGACGTGTTCGCCAGCGCGCTGTTCCAATACGCGAATTTTAGCGGCCTGTTGTTATTTGCGGTTGCGTCGGGCGCAGTTCTTGTCGGTTATCTGGCGTCCGTATGCCTGCGCACCGGCGCCTCGGCACTCGCCGTTTGTATTTCGGTTTTGTCGGCCTGTTTGCTTTATCCCGCTTTCGCGGCGTTTCCCAACGTCTATCTCGCCGCGTCGCCGAATCTTTTTACGATGCTGTTTTCCACGATACTCTATGGAGAATGCTTGAGGCCGACGAAACGCCTCTTCTTGCTTCCCGCAATTATGCTTCTCTGGACCAATCTGCATGGCGGCTTTTTGCTCGGCCTTTTTATTGTCGGCGTCTTTTGCGGCCTGTCGCTGCTCAAACGGGATTGGGCCAATTTCAGACTCTACGGCCTTGTGGGCGCTGGATGCCTTCTTGCAACCTTCATCAACCCGCTCGGCTGGCATATTTATGAAGGCGTAGCATCAACGCTGGGGAGCTTTGTCCAAGCGCAAATTACCGAATGGTGGCCCTACCACCGGAATATAACCATACCGGGAAGTATCCCGGGCCTTCTGTATATTCTGATATTTGTTGCACTTGAGTTGCGCTGCAGGGGTATGTGTCCGCTAGAGGCGCGGTTGCTTTCCTGGCTCTTTTTGTTTTTAGGCCTCTATCAATTTCGCTACATGGCTTTCTTTTTTATTTTCTCCGCGGTCCCACTGGCGCTGTACCTCGACCGGCTGCTGCCTAAACGGCCCGACAATTCCGAAATCGCACGATCGCTGTTGGTTGCCGGGATCGTAGCGGCCTGCGCTCTGCCGTTGGTGTATAGGCAGGTAAAGCCAATCCTGGGACTCCCGCAACTGCTTTCGGAGAGGGATGTTGGTTATCTCGAAACCCATTTTCCGCATGCGCGGCTTCTGAATCACTGGAACTATGGTGGAATCCTGATCTTTTATACCCGGGGAGACATCCCCTTATTCGTCGATGGCCGCGCGGCGACCGCTTATCCGAACGATTTGCTGGCCGACTATTTCAAGCTGGGCCAATCGGAGGTCAATGAGGTCGCATGGGACGCGGTGCTTCGGAAATACCGCATCGATACGATCCTTTGGGTCAGGGCGCATGAGGAGTTAAGGCGGTTTCTGGTGGGGAAGAGAGGCTGGAAAGAAGCCTATGCAGGGTCATATGCCAGCATCTATGCCAAGCCATGACACTGCAGGTCTGACATGCAAAGCGCCGGCCGGCGTTTTTTCGTCTCGGGTGATAGCGTTCAGCGATCTTGATCGGGCAACAAAACTTCCCGCACGCTCTTATGGTTGGGGCTTGAGACCACGCCGTCCTGCTCCATGCGCTCGATCAGGCTGGCGGCGCGGTTGTAGCCGATCTGCAGCCGGCGCTGGATGTAGGAGGTGGACGCCTTCTTGTCCCGCGCCACCACCCGCAATGCCATGCGGATGCCTCCCTGTTGTTTCAGCGCGCGCGCAATCCGTCGGCGACATTGAGGCGCGCGGCATGGAGTGCGGGCAAGACGCCGCCAAGCAGTCCGATTGCAAGCGCCCAGGCAAAGCCCAGCGCGATCATTGCGGGCGAGATAGCGAGATGGAAGGCGACGTTGCCCGAGACAGACTGCACGCCGTTGAACAGGCCATAGGCGAGGCTTGCCCCTAACCCTGCGCCCGCCAGCGCCAGCAGCAACCCTTCGACCGCCACGGCCAATGCCACCGGAGCTGCGCCAAAGCCCAGCGCGCGCATGGTGGCGATCTCGCAGCTGCGCGCCATCACCGCCGAATACAGAATGTTCACCGCCGCCAAAAGCGCGCCAAGGCCGAGCAGCAGGCCGACGCCATAGACCAGCGCGTCGTTCAGGTCGGAGAATTGCGCGGAACGGCGCTTGTAGTAATCGGATTGTCGCTCTGCCGTAACCGTCAGCGCCGGATTGGTCGTTATGGCCCGCGTCAGACTTGCAAGCGCGTTCGTGCCTCCCAACCGGACGGTGACCGAAGTGTAGGCGGTCTGGCGCAGCACAGGCATCACCGTGTCGGTGTCGGCGACCAGTTGGGATTGCACCAGATCATCATTGGTCTTGAACACGCCTACCACCGGCCATAAGCCGTCGGGCATGGTGATCTTGTCGCCGAGGCCTACGCCCACAAACTGGCCAGGCGCTTCCGCGCCAACGACCATCTCATGCTTGCCGGGCCGAAACATGCGCCCGGCGATGATACGAAATTCCGGTCTGAGCGAAAGCCCCTCCGGCCCAAAACTGCGCAGCTGGATATAGCCGCGTCCGCCTGTGTCCCGCCGCCGCACCACCAGATAGGTTATGATCTCGGGATCGGCGATGGCGCGGCCTTTGGCATCGCGGGCGATGCCGGGCGCGTCCTTGATGATCTGGGCTTCAGCACGGCTGATAGTCCCGTCGCCTTCCTGCCGTGCATTGGCGGGCAGGATGATAGCGCGGTCGGGGCTGCCAGCCCGCTGCCAAGTGTGACGCAGGCCGACCGTCATGGACAGCATGGAGAGCAGGGTGGCGACCACACAAGCGACGCCCACCACCACCACCAGCGCTGGCCAGATTCGTTGTTTGAGGCTGGCGAGATTGAGCCGGACGGCGGCAAGGCAGGCGCGCAGGAAAATCATGTGCGCCCCGCCAGAATGGCGGCCACGTCCATCCGCCTCAGTTTCAGGGCCGGCAGGATCACGCTGAGGAACGCCAGCAGGATGACGGCGAGAAGCGCCTGGGAAATGACGGCGGGCGACAAATAGGGTTCGGGCAGAGAGAGGGTGGGCAGGAGCTTGGGTATGCGTACGGCAATCAGGGCGGCCAGGCCAAGCCCAAGGCCCGCGCCCAGGATTGCGGGGGCCAGGGCTTCGGCGAATAGCAAGGCGATCACTTGCGAATCGGAATAGCCGATGGTCTTCAGCACCGCGAACTCGCTCAGGCGCTCGCGCACCGACTGGGCCATGCCATGGGCGGTGAGCAGCAGGATCATGAACAACCCCACCGCCGCCACCCGCCGCGTCACCATGGCGACATTAACGATTTCCGTGCCGTCGTCGCTGCGCATCGTCCGCTCGGATATGCTGTCGGTCGGAATGGCGGAATTGGCGAAGCGCGCGTCAATGGCGATGGCAGTGTCCTCGGCGGCTGCCGGGTCCTTCACCACCGCCTGGAACCAGCCCGCCTTAGGCTGGTCGGCAGCCGGCCGTGACATCTTGTAATACTGGTAGCTGCCGAAGCTGAAGCCGCCCGACCAATAGGGGGTGTCGTCCAGCACATCCAGCACCTGGAACCGCCAGGCCTGGCCGCCATCGGCGCGCGGTATCGCGGAGCTGACAATAGAGAAGATATCGCCCTTCTTCAGGCCCCGTTTGGCGGCCATTTTGCGGCTGAGAAAAACTCCGTCCGGCTTGGTCCGCCACTGTGCCCACTGTGCCGCCGTGATCGGCGCGTTGGGCCAACCAGCTTCATTGTCCACCGCCATGACACAGGCGCGATCCTTGGGATTGCGGTAATAACCGCACACCCCGCCACCGGCCGAGACCGCCGCCACATTGGGCATGCCGGCGATCTGTTGGCCCATGGCGTCGGTGAGATTGTCGGCGAAGCGCGCCCCGATGACGACGACACTGCGGTTGATCACGTCCACCATGCGCTGGAAAGCGGCGTCGGTGCCCATCATCACACCGAACAGCGTGAAGGCCGCCGTCACGGACAAGAGCGTGAGAATGGTCCGCAGCTTCCGCCGCGCCAATGCCGCCCATATGAGGGGGAGATATTTCACGCGTAGGCCATGACGCGCCGGGTCAGAGCGATAGCCAATCTGCCTATGCGTTCTTTCATGAGCCCCCCTCAGAAGAGTCATTTGGGCTTCCAATTTGGGCAAAAATAGGGGCACGGGCTTTTGCGCCCGTCGCGGGCGATGCGGCGCGGGCCGATCTCCACCAGGAGCGGATTGCCCAGGGCCTTGATAATAGCGGACATTGGTCCGAACGCCTCCTTTGGGTAATCTACCCAAAATGCGGGGAGCAAGCATGCGATTCAGGATAGCCAATTCGTTTGGGCGCGTATTGATGATCTGCGCGCTGTGGGTCGTAACTAGTACGTTTCCTGCTCAAGCTGCTCCCGCCCCGAAAGTCTCTCCCGCAATAGCTGGAATACTGGACGCCTTTAAAAATCACTCGTTGGTCGGTCTGGGCGACCATCATGGCCTTGCTCAGGAACTCGACTTCTATTCGGCGTTGATAAGCGATCCCCGCTTTGCGAACGAAGTCGGCAACGTCGTAATGGAATTTGGCGCGGTCAGCCAACCTACACTCGACCGTTATTTGGCCGGCGAGAGCGTTGGTTATCTCGAACTTCGGAAAGTTTGGTCCGAAAGCGTCGGCTGGTCACCAGACGGAACGTACATTGGTTTCTTGAACTTGTTTGCTCAGGTCCGTTCGGTCAATGCAAATCTTCCTCCGGACAAGCGCATTCACATCTGGCTGGCCGACCCGAAAATCGATTGGGCCAAAATACACACCAACCAGGAATGGGGTGCATTGGTCCGTACCCGCGATACCCATGCAGCGCAGATTATCGAAGACCAGATCATGTCGCGGGGTAAGAAGGCCTTGATAATCTATGGGGGTGGTCACTTCATCAGAGATGATGGACAACCAATGAAGCAGTTACGCAAACTCATAGACGACCGCCACCCCGGCGCGCTCCAAGTTATGCTCCCCTATATCGGGTTTCTTGAAAAGGACTGCTCCGCAAAATTGGAGCGCGAATTTCACGATTGGCCAGTTCCCGCTATCGCGACACCTGTCCGTGGCTCATCGCTCGAACAGGCCCTGCAACCGGAGGGCTGCCACGTCATGAAGTTCGGCAACGGCGCTGATATTCCCGAAGAGGACATCAAATTGCAGAAGCTGATAGCGGACAATCTCGCGGGACTTAGCGGAGATGGCCTGCTGTATCTCGGCCCGGCCAGCACGCTTACCATTTCGCCAAAATCGCCGGATATATACATGGATCAAGATTTCCGGACCGAGATGTCACGTCGTTTGCAGATTATCGCAGGCCATCCACTCACGTCCGCAACGGCAAAGGGAAACGCTGTCTCGCCGCGTTTTTTGCGCCCACCGGTTGAACCCGCCGCGCACAGCGGACATTGAGATAGGCTTAAAAGCAATCCGGGCTTCGGCCGGGCTTTTTTGTTTGTATTGGTATGTTCAGCGATCTTGATCGGGCAACAAAACTTCCCGCACGCCCTTATGGTTGGGGCTTGAGACCACGCCGTCCTGCTCCATGCGCTCGATCAGGCTGGCGGCCCGGTTGTAGCCGATCTGCAGCCGTCGCTGGATGTAGGAGGTCGAGGCTTTCTTGTCGCGCGCCACCACCGCCAGCGCCTTGTCATAGAGATCGTCGCCGGATTCGCGATTTCCCCCGCCCAGCAAGGCATAAGGATCGTCGCTTTCCTCGTCGGGCTCTTCGGTGACGGCGTCGAGATATTCCGGCTGGCCCTGGGACTTCAGGAACCGCACCACATCCTCGACTTCATGGTCGGAGACAAACGGTCCGTGGATGCGTTTGATGCGCCCGCCCGCCGCCATATAGAGCATGTCGCCCTGGCCCAAGAGCTGTTCGGCGCCCTGTTCGCCCAGGATGGTGCGGCTGTCGATCTTGGAGGTTACCTGGAAGGAAATGCGGGTGGGGAAGTTGGCTTTTATGGTGCCGGTGATCACGTCCACCGACGGGCGTTGGGTGGCGGCAATCAAATGGATGCCGGCGGCGCGCGCCATCTGGGCCAGGCGCTGCACCGCGCCTTCGATCTCCTTGCCCGAAATCATCATCAGGTCGGCGACCTCGTCCACCACCACCACGATGTAGGGCATCGCCTCGAATTCCAGATTCTCATCCTCATAGATCGGCTTGCCGGTCTCGCGATCGAAGCCGGTCTGCACCGTGCGCTTGAGCACTTCGCCCTTGTCCTTGGCCTTGCGCACCCGCTCGTTGAAGGCTTCCACGCCGCGCACGCCCATCTTGGACATTTTGCGGTAGCGTTCTTCCATTTCCCGCACCGCCCATTTCAGGGCGACCACCGCCTTGCGCGGATCGGTCACCACCGGTGAGAGAAGATGCGGAATGCCGTCATAGACCGACAATTCCAGCATCTTGGGATCGATCATGATCAGCCGGCATTGCTGCGGCGACATGCGATAGAGCAGCGACAGTATCATGGTGTTGAGCCCGACCGACTTGCCCGAGCCGGTGGTGCCCGCCACCAGCAAGTGGGGCATCTTGGCCAGGTCCGCCATCACCGGCTCGCCGCCGATGGTCTTGCCCAGCGCCAAGGTCAGCGGCGCGCGGGCCTTTTCATAATCGCCGCTGGCGAACATTTCGCGCAAGAAAACGGTCTCGCGGAACTGGTTGGGCAGCTCGATGCCGATCACATTGCGGCCCGAAATGGTGGCGATACGCGCTGCCACCGCGCTCATGGAACGCGCCACATCGTCGGACAGCGAGATCACCCGGCTGGATTTGACCCCGGCGGCGGGCTCGAATTCATACAGCGTGACCACCGGGCCGGGGCGCACGGCGGTGATGCGGCCCTTGACGCCGAAGTCGGTCAGCACCGCTTCCAGCATGCGGGCATTTTCCTCCAGCGCCTCGTCGGACAGAGTGTGGGTGTTCTTGACCGGGGGGGCTTCGGTCAAAAGGCCCAGCGCCGGCAGCTGATAGTCGCCCGATGCCAGATTCAGCGCCGGCTGCTTGTCGGCGCGCTTGGCGGGCTGAGCCATCCGCGCATCGCGCCGCACCCGGTTGTTCTGGCGTTCCGCCAGGCGCGTGGCCGCGATGGGCTCGGGCCGCAACGAGCCGGGAGAATCCCCGTCTTCGCCCAGATGATAGGCGCCTTCGTCATCGTCTTCGTAGGCATGATCGTCTTCGTCGTCATGATGCCCGAAGCTGATCTGCGGTTTCTTGACCAGTCCCACCAGCCAGACCGTGCCCGCCGGAATATTCATAATGCCGCGCGCGATGGGCGCGAAGCGCAGGCCCGTTGCCAGGAAGGCCAGCGGTAGGCCCAGAACCAAAAGGCCAAGTGGTACGGCCCAGGCCAAAGCCGGTGTCTGCCATACCTGCGCGGTATGGGCGCTAAGGCCGGTGGCGGCGATCCCGATCATGCCGCCCGTGCCGGCCGGCAGACCAGCCAGCGACGGCAACAGCCCCAGGCCCGCGGCCACCGTCAGGGTGCCGAGCGGCCAGGCCAGCAGACGCCACATGGCATATTTGATCGAACGGCCGCGCAGCGCGCGCGCGCCCCAGACAAACAGGGGCGCCAGGAACGCCAGCGCCGCCCAGCCAAAGACCTGCAGCAGGATATCGGCCGCCACGGCGCCCAACGGACCCAGCCAGTTGCCGGCGTCGCGCAAATTGGCATTGTTCAGGCTGGCATCGTCGGCGGAATAGCTGAGCAGGGCGAGCAGCGCCGCGGTCGCCGCCAGCAACAAGGTCAGGCCCGCGCCCCGCAGCGCCAGAATACGCGTCAACCGGTTCATGGCATGCTTGGCGTCGGTCAGGACGTCGCTCATCACGCCGCCCCTGGCGCGGGGGTGATAGACACCACCAATCATGCGACTTTGAGCCATGTGGGCTGCCCCTGGGACTAGAGAATTTCCCGCAGTCTTTCGAGTGCGGTCATAATGGTTGACAAGTCGTTAACAAGCGCCACCCGGACATAGGAAAAGCCAGGGTTTGACTGGGTTTTTCCAGTGAAAATTTCCCTACCCATAGTGGCGCCAGGCAAGATCCTGACTCCCTGTTCGCGCCAGGCTTTGAGGGCGAAATCCTCGCCATGGCCGACATCCAGCCAGAGGAAGAAGCCGCCGTCTGGCCGGGTCATCCGGTCGCCCAGAATATGTTCGGCCGCAGCCATCTTCTCCTGGTAGGCGGCGCGATTGGCGGCGACGTGGGTTTCGTCGCGCCAGCAGGCCGCGCTGGCGGCCAAGAGCGGCGTGGGCACGGTCGGTCCGGCGACATTGCGGAAGGCACGGAATTTGGCGACCAAGGCAGCATCGCCCGCCACCAGGCCCGAGCGCAGTCCCGGCAGGCCGGACCGCTTGGAAAGGGAATGAAAGCTCAGCAGCCGGTCGAAGCGCTGCGCCAGGCGGGAGGTCAGAGCACAGGCAGGCTCTTTGTCGAACCAGATGTCGGCATAGCATTCGTCCGCCAGGACGATGAAGTCGTAACGCTCCGCCAGCCGGAACAATGTTGCCCAATAGGTCTCATCCGCCACCGCGCCTTCGGGATTGGAAGGCGAGCAGATATAGACGGCGGCCAGCCGCTCCAGCGTTTCTTCCGGCAGCTGCGCGAAATCCGGCAGGAAACCATTCTCTTTGCTCGCGGCGACATAGAGCGGCTCTGCGCCCGATCCCAGCGCCGCCGCCGCATAGCATTGATAGAAGGGATTGGGCATCGCCACGATGGGCGGCTTGCCCGCCTTGCTTTGCGGCATGATGGGAAACAACACCGAGAACAGGCCTTCGCGCGTGCCGTTGAGGGGGAGGAGATTCTTCTCCGCATCGATCGCACCGTTCAGGGCGAAGCGGCGGTTGAGCCATCCGGCCGCAGCTTGGCGCCAATCCTCGGTGCCGATAATTGCTGGATAACGGCCAAAGCCCGCCGCGCCCTTGGCCAACGCCTCTTTCACAAAATCGGGCACCGTGCCGGAGGGGTCGCCGACCGCCAGGCTGATCGGCTCCTTGCCCGGCTTGGTATCGCCCAAAAGCGTCGCCAATCGGGCAAATGGACCCGGCGGCAAAGCGGCAAGACGTCCGGCAAACGACAAAAGAGAATCTCCGCAGAATGCGGCGGGAATGTAGAGACAAAAGAAAAAGGGCGCCAGCTTGCGCTGGCGCCAGGAGTGTCCGCGGAGCGGGAGCGACCAAAAAATTGGGGCGTTCCGCAAGGAACGCCCCAGTCGGTTCAGGGACTAAATCTCAATGACGGACGGTTTCACCATGCAGGTTGATATCCAATCCTTCGACCTCGACTTCCGGCGGTACCCTGAGGCCCACGATCAGATCCACCGCCTTGAGGATCAGGAAGGTGACGACGCCGCAATACACAAAGGTAATGCCCACGTCACAGAACTGAATCAACATCTGATGGAAGTTGCCGTCCGCCAGCCAGCCCTTGCCCGCGCTGTTGATCGAGCTTTTGGCGAAGACGCCGGTGAGGATGGCGCCCAGTGCCCCGCCCACGCCATGCACGCCCCAGGCGTCCAGGCTGTCATCATAGCCCAGCGCTTTCTTCACCCACACCGCCGCGACATAGCAGACCACGCCAGCCGTCAGGCCGATGATCAAAGCCCCGACGGGATCGACAAAACCGGACGCCGGCGTGATCGCCACCAGCCCCGCCACCGCGCCGGAAATCATGCCCAGCACCGACGGTTTCTTGGCGATCATCCATTCCGCGACCATCCAGGCCAGCGCCGCGGCGGCGGCGGCGATCTGGGTGGCGGCGGCGGCCATGCCGGCATTGAAGCCCGCCGTCACCGCCGAGCCCGCATTGAAGCCGAACCAGCCGACCCACAGGAGCGAAGCGCCGATCACCGACAGGACCAGATTGTGCGGCGACATATTTTCGCTGCCGTAACCGATGCGCTTGCCCAGAACCAGACAGGTGACCAGCGCCGCGGTGCCGGCATTGAGATGCACCACCGAGCCGCCAGCATAGTCCAGCGCGCCCATGGTGAACAGCAAGCCGCCGCCCCACACCATATGGGCGATGGGGCAATAGACCAAGATCAACCACAGGCCCATGAACCACAGGAAGGCCGAAAATTTCATACGATCGGCGAAAGCGCCCGCAATCAGCGCCGGTGTGATGATCGCAAATGTCATCTGGAAGAACATGAAAACCGATTCGGGAATGGTGCCCGACAGGGAATCCACCTTCATCGGCCCAAGGAACAGATAGCTGACGTCACCGATGAACCGGTTGAGACCCGCATCGGGATTGGTTTTGAAGGCCAGCGAATAGCCGATCACCATCCACAGCACGGTGATCAGGGCGCATGCGCCGAAACTTTGGGCCAAGGTGGCCAGGACATTCTTCTTGCGGACCATGCCGCCATAAAACAGGCCCAGGCCGGGGATGGTCATCATCAGGACCAGCACCGACGAGGTCAGTATCCAGGCGGTGTCGCCGTTGTTCAAGGTGGGGGTGTCGGCGGCGAAAGCTGGTATGGTTGTCAGGAAAGAGGCCGCAAGAGCCAGGACGGCTCCGCATTTTGATTTGGTGAGCATCGTCCTTATCCGATTTTGATTCTTGTGGCCTAAAGCAAGAAGGGGTGCGGTTTTATCCGCACCCCCTTTGCTTTTCTTGCGCTTACATATTGTAAGCGCGTTCGCCGTGCTCGCCGATGTCGAGCCCTTCGCGCTCGACTTCTTCCTTCACGCGCAGGCCGATCGTCATCTTGATCAGGCCGAACACGATCAGGCTGCCGATACCGGACCAGCAGATGGTGGTCAGAACGCCCTTGAGCTGCGACATGACCTGCACCGCGGTACCCGGATAGACGGCTGCGCCGCCCGCCGTGTAGTCCACGATGCCCGCGCCGCCCAGGGCCGGATTCACCAGGATGCCCGTGGCGATGGCGCCGATGATGCCGCCGATGCAGTGCACACCGAAGACATCCAGGCTGTCGTCATAGCCCAGCTTGTTCTTGATCACACTGACGAAGAACAGGCAGACCGGACTGACCAGCAGACCCAGCACGATCGCGCCCATCGGACCGGCAAAGCCGGCGGCGGGCGTGATCGCGACCAGACCGGCCACCACACCCGAAGCCGCGCCCAACAGACTGGGCTTGCCCTTGAGCAGCCATTCAAAGGCCGGCCAGGAGATGCCCGCCGCAGCAGTGGCGAGGAAGGTGTTGAGCATGGCCAGGCCCGCATAGCCGTTCGATTCCAGGTTCGAACCGGCGTTGAAGCCGAACCAGCCGACCCACAGCAACGCGGCGCCGACCATAGTCAGCGTCAGGGAGTGGGGCGCCATATGTTCGGTCTTGTAGCCGAGGCGCTTGCCGCAGAGGATCGCGCCCACCAAGGCCGCGATACCGGCATTGATGTGCACCACCGTGCCGCCCGCGAAGTCGAGCGCGCCGAAGGCCCAGATCATGCCCGCGCCGGCGACAGTCGCATCGGCCGGATTGGTCGAAGCGAATTCCGGTCCCGGCCACCACCACACCATATGGGCGATGGGGAAATAGACCAGGGTCGGCCACAGCACCGAGAAAACGCAGATGGCGCTGAACTTCATGCGCTCGGCGAAGCCGCCGATCACCAGCGCGGTGGTAATTGCCGCGAAGGTCATCTGGAAGGCCACAAAGACGATTTCCGGGATAACCACGCCGCGCGAGAAAGTCTCGACCACGGTGGATGTATCCACGCCCTTCAGCAGGGCCTTGGAGAAGCCGCCGACATAGCTGTTAAGGCTGCCACCATCGGTGAAGGCTTGGGAATAGCCCCACAGCGCCCACACCACCATCACGATGCAGGTGATGATCAAGGTCTGGGTCAGGACCGACAGCATGTTCTTGGTGCGGACCAAGCCGCCATAGAACAGGGCCAGGCCCGGCACGATCATCAACAACACCAGGATGGTGGAAACCAGCATCCAGGCCGTATCGCCCTTGTCAGGTACCGGCGGCGCCTTGGCGGCTTCTTGGGCGAATGCTACGCCCGCGGTCATGGCGAGCGTGCCAAGGCCGGTAAGCAGCGCAAGTCCCGCTTTCTTAAAGTTTTCTATTTTCATTTTTCAGTCCCCTTTGTGGACGGCGGCAAGCCTTGTCGGCCTACAGCGCGTCACCATCCGTTTCGCCGGTGCGGATACGCACGACCTGTTCAAGCGGCGTGACGAAAATCTTTCCGTCGCCGATCTGACCGGTCTTCGCCTTCGAGGTGATCGCGTCGATCACCGCATCAAGCATCTCGCTCTTCACCGCCACTTCGATTTTGAGCTTGGGCAGGAAGCTCACGGCATATTCCGCGCCGCGATAGATTTCCGTATGCCCCTTTTGCCGCCCATAGCCCTTGACCTCAGTCACCGTCATGCCCTGAACGCCGAGCGCCGAGAGAGACTCGCGCACTTCGTCGAGCTTGAAGGGTTTGATGATCGCCGTAATAAGCTTCATCTGCCGTCCTTCCGTGTTATTGCCAGCGCCGGACGAAGGCCCGGCTTTAACGATTTATCAAGAAGCGGGCCAGTTCCTGGGCGGTGTCATAAGGTATTGTTTAAAAACGTGTTTCTGCGAAAAACGGAAAAAGCGTGACTCAAAAACAGGCAGGAAGTTTGCCCGTAAATTGTGCAAAATCAAGTTTTTGCATAGTAATTAGGCAGGAGTTTTCTTGAAACGCGTCGATGTCTTAATCAGCGGAGGCGGGATGGTTGGCCTGCCCCTGGGGTTGGCCCTGGCCCAGGGCGGCTTGAAGACCGTAATTGTCGATGCGGCGCCTGTGGGACAAGTCCTGGATCCCGCTTTCGACGGACGGGTTTCGGCCCTGGCCTATGCCAGTGTGCGGATGCTGGGCGCGCTGGGGGTCTGGGGGGAGTTGGCCCTCAATGCCCAACCGATTCGCGAAATCCTGGTGACCGACGGCCAGGCGGGAAAACCGGCTTCGCCTTTCTCGCTGCATTTCGATGCCCAGGAAGTTGGCGCCGAAGCCCTCGGCCATATCGCGGAAAACCGTCATATCCGCGTCGCGCTGTACAGGTCCGTTGATGCCGCTTCCAACCTGGAGCTGATCGCGCCCGCTACCGTGAAGTCGCTGGCGGTGGAGGCGGGCGGCGCGATTGCGCTTCTGGCGGATGGCGAAGAAATCGCCGCCAGCCTGGTGATCGCCGCCGACGGCCGCGAGTCGCCGCTTCGTGCCCAGATGGGGGTGCAGATTATCGGCTGGTCCTATCCCCAGACCGGCATCGTCGCCACGGTGGAACATGACAAGCCGCACAATGGCGTGGCCTATGAGCATTTCCTGCCGTCGGGCCCTTTCGCTATTCTGCCCATGACCGGCAATCGTTCCTCGCTGGTATGGACCGAAGTCAAGACCAAAGCCCCCGCGCTTCTGGCTTTGGACGAAGCAGGTTTCAACGAAGAGCTGGCGCGCCGCTTCGGTGCCCATCTGGGCGCAACCCAATCGGCTGGACCGCGCTGGTCCTATCCCCTGTCCTTCCATCTGGCGCGCGATTTCGTGAAGCCGCGTTTTGCGCTTGCCGGCGATTGCGCCCATGGCATCCATCCTATCGCGGGCCAGGGCCTGAATCTGGGATTGAAGGATGCCGCGGCGCTGGCGGAAGTTTTGCTGGATGCGGCGCGGCTGGGGCGCGATATCGGGGCGCTGGATACACTGAAGCGTTACGAACGCTGGCGGCGGTTTGATTCCTTTGCCCTGGCCGCGTCCACCGACGCGCTGAACCGGCTATTCTCCAATGACATCGCACCGCTGCGCCATCTGCGTGATCTGGGCCTGGGAATCGTGGATTCCATTGGGCCGGCGCGGCGCTTCTTCATGCGCCATGCCGGGGGCGATATCGGGAAACTGCCGAGGTTGATGAAAGGTGAAGCGGCTTAACTCCACCTGTCAATGAACCGTCCGCTTCCAGCGCGATGACGCGCGTTCGCGTGCCGACATGCGGCCGCGCTCGGCGGCGCCAGCCAGGGCAGCGGGCAATTCTTCATAGAAGCGGCGCGCCACCATACCCACACGCCTAGCCCGCATTTCCTCGGCTTCCTCGCGGCTGGCAAAGATCTGGGCTTCAAACAGATACTGGGTGGCGGTGCCCGTCTTTATTTCCTGCACCTCTTCGACCTGCTGATCGGCCACATCCAGGGCGTGGCGGAAGTGGGCATTGGCGTCGGCCTTGTCGCGTTCCTGCTGGGCGATGCGCGCGACATTGGCCTGATCGAAGCGCTTTAGCCGGGGCAGGCCGAAACGATAAAAGCCGATACAGGCCAGAACGAACGCACAGGCCCACAGAACATTTGTCATTGTGTCAGCCCATGCACGCCATGACCGCGCTTGAGATAGTCTTCGCTTTGCATCTCTGCAAGGCGCGAGGCGGTGCGGCGGAAGGCTTCCGCGCCGTCGCCCGCTGGATAGAGAGCATCCGGTGGCGCGGCGGCCGAGCAGATCAATTTCACGCCTTCGTCATACAAGGTATCGATCAGCAAGGTGAAGCGCCGCGCCACATTGTGCATATTGCCGGTCATCATTGGGATATGGTCGATCAGAATTGTGTGAAATTCCAGCGCGATTGCCAGATAGTCGGCGGCGGCCAGTGGACGGTCGCACAATTCCCCGAAAGCAAAGCGCGCCACCCCACGCGCCGATTGGGGCACCGGGACCTGGCGGCCCAGAACGGTCAGGCTGCAGGGCTTGCCCCGCTTGGTGTCGGTCAGCTTTTTCCAGGCACTGTCCATTGCCGCATCCGCCGCGTGCCCCAGCGGCGTCAAATAGACGTTGAGTCCGCAAATGCGTTGCAAGCGATAGTCGGTGGGGCCATTCAGCTCCACCACGTCCAGCCGCTGTTTGATCTCCTCTATGAAGGGCAGGAAAAGCTGGCGGTTCAGCCCGCCCTCATACAGACGGTCGGGCGGGGTATTGCTGGTTGCCACGATGACGACGCCTTCGGCGAACAGCCGGCCGAACAGCCGCCCCAGGATCATGGCATCGGCGACATCACGGACTTGAAACTCGTCGAAGCAGAGCAGCCGTGCCTCCTCGGCGATGGCGCGCGCCACCGCAGGAATAGGATCGCCGCTGTCGGGCTTCTGCCGTTCGGCGTGAATGCGGGCATGCACATCCATCATAAAACGGTTGAAATGGGCGCGACGCTTTTTGCCGGCCGCGACCTCGTCAAAGAAAATATCCATCAGCAAAGTCTTTCCGCGCCCGACATCGCCCCAGATATAGAGCCCTTTGCCAGGTTGGGCGGGCTTGCGAAACAGCGCGAAGACGGGCTTTTTCGCCAGAGCCCGCGCCAGATCCTGCAGTTTGTGGACGGCCTTGTCCTGCGCCGGATCGGCACGAAGCTCGCCTTTGGCGACGGCTTTGCGATAGCGCGTCAGCAGCATCAGCGGCGGCTCTCGATCGCGCCGTTCAGGGCTAGGATGCGCATCGCTTCCTCGGCATGCAGGTGCTCGATCATGCGTCCATCCAGCGCGATGGCGCCTTTGCCGGGATGGTTGTCGAAGGCTTCGATGATGCGCCGCGCTTGAAGAACGTCCTCGGGTGACGGCGCGAAGATCCGGTTGCAGCTTTCGATCTGGCCGGGATGGATCAGGCTCTTGCCGTCAAAACCGAAGGCGCGGCCCTGGGCGCAGCTATCGGTAAAGCCGATGTCATCGGCGATGTCATTATAGGTGCCGTCGATCGTGCTTGCGCCATAGGCCCGGGCCGCCAGCACGGTCGCGCTCAGGTGCGGCCACAAATTGCGCCGGTCGGGCAGGGGCTGCGCCCGCAAGGCTTTCAGCAAATCGTTGGTGCCCATGGCCAAGCAGGCGACGCCGCTGGCGGCGATCTCCGCCACATTCAAAACGCCCAGCGGCGTCTCGATCATTGCCCAGATGGGATGCGGGCCTTTGGCGGCCTCGATATCGGCGGCGCGTTCCACCTTGGGCAGCAGTACCGCATCCGGTGAAGCGGCGCGCACCGCCTGTAGATCGGCTCGGCCATGGGATGAAGCCAGCGGATTGATCCGCACCACGACTTCGCGGCGGCCGTAATTTTTTACGGCCGCGCAAACCGCGTCTCGCGCGGCATCCTTGGCTTCCGGCGCGACGGAATCCTCAAGGTCCAGCACCACCACATCGCATGGCAAATCCCGCGCCTTCTCCAACATTTTGGGGTTGGAGCCAGGCACGAAAAGAACGCTTCGGCGCGGGTTCTGCAAAAAGGCGGCCTTATTCCGCGCCTTCGACCAGCACGAATTCGCCGTCGCTCACGGTCTGACGGATGGCGCGCGCGGCGGTGTATTCCGGCGAATTGTAACAGGCCAGCGCTTCTTCCATGGAGGGAAACGCGATGATCACATTGCGGGCCCTGGCCGTACCCTCCAAAACTTCCGTCCTGCCGCCGCGCGCCAGGAACTCGGCTTTATGGCGCACAAAAGCAGGCTTGGCGGTCTCGACATAGGATTTGTAGGTTTCGGGGTCGCGAACATCGACGCGAGCGATCCAATAGGCTTTTGGCATGAGGGGTAGTTCTCCCTTGTTAAATGGCCGCGACGCTGGGCATTTTGGCCGCTGGCACGAAATGAGGAGCGAAGTGGGTTACATAACCCATAAGCGACGAACGACAAAGCCAGCGGCCAAAAGGCCCGCGTCCCGGAGGGCTGCGGGAAAAATGGCCGGCTGGTACGTCGAAAAGCTCGGCCGTATTGCCGATACGACCATCGCTTTTCTCCTGCCATCCGGCCATTTTTCCACGCAGCGCGGCTCATTTCCCAAGGGAGAACTACCCCTACGCGGCCCTCAGCAGGTTGCGGTTTATGAGTGATTCAGCGATCTGCACCGCGTTCAGCGCGGCGCCTTTGCGCAGGTTATCGGAAACGATCCAAAGGTTCAGCCCGTTTTCTATCGTAGGATCCTTGCGGATGCGGCTGACGAAGGTGGCATCCTCGCCAGCGCATTCGATGGGCGTGACATAGCCGCCGTCTTCGCGTTTATCCACCACCAGAATTCCCGGCGCGGCGCGCAAGGCGGCGCGCGCTTTCTCCGCCGTCACTGGCTTTTCGAATTCGATATTGACGGACTCGCTATGGCCGACAAAGACCGGAACCCGCACGCAAGTCGCCGTGACCTGGATGTCGGGGTCCAGAATTTTCTGGGTCTCGACCGCCATCTTCCATTCTTCCTTGGTGATGCCCGAATCCAGGAAGACATCGATATGGGGAATGACATTGAAGGCGATCTGCTTGGTGAACTTGCCCTGCTCGATCGGATCGGCCACGAACACCGCCCTGGTCTGGCGAAACAGTTCGTCCATCGCTTCATTGCCCGCGCCCGACACCGATTGATAGGTTGAGACCACCACCCGCTTGATGGTGAACAGGTCATGCAGCGGCTTGAGCGCCACCACCAGCTGGGCGGTGGAGCAGTTGGGATTGGCGATGATCCCTTTGGGAATATCGCTCAGCGCACCGGCATTGACTTCGGGCACCACCAGCGGGACCTGGCGGTCCATGCGCCAGGCACTGGAATTGTCGATCACCATGCAGCCTTGCGCCGCGATCTTGGGCGCCCATTGTTTGGCGATCTCGCCGCCCGCGCTCATCAGGGCGATGTCGGTGCCCTTGAAATCGTAATAGTCCAGCGCCTTCACTTTCAACACGCCGTCGCCAAAGGACACTTCGCTGCCGACCGAACGGGTGGAGGCCAGGGCTACCACCTCGCTAATGGGAAACTGGCGCTGGATCAGGACATTGAGCATCTCTCGGCCGACATTGCCGGTTGCCCCGATCACCGCGACTTTATAGGCCATATGTCCCTTGCTCCTGTGTGCGCCAATCGGCGGGCGCAGCAATACTAAACCGCAGGATGGAGGGAAAGGCCGGCTACTGGCGCATTATTGTCCAGACCGCCATTGCAGGATCAGCATGGGCCGGCCGCTGTCCAGGCTGCCTTTCACACTGGGCATATCGCTGGAACGGGGGGTGAAAGCCTCCCATTTGCCGTCCCGGACCCCCAAGGTTTGGGCGGCCTCATCGGCATAGTTCATGGTATAGGGCTGGGATTGGGTCTCGGCATAACGCAATGCCTTTTGGTGCTCGGTGGGCCATGCGGCATTGCCGGGGATGCGATAGGGGGAAGCCGATGCCGCGCCCGCGGCGAAGGCCACAAAGGCAAAGGCGAGAGTCCCAAAGAGACGCATGTACTTCAAAACAAGCAAAAGCCGTTCCCGTTTCGTAAAGGCCGTCTGCGGATTGGAAAGTTCCTCCTTTCCAAAGACTTGGCGGGCAGGAGGGGATGAGGTTAAGGTTGTTATGCTGGGACGGTCGAAGAGGGTTTCGATGAAAGCGATGAAATTGAGCGCCTGTGTGGCGGCTCTCAGTCTGGTTTTCCTGTCGGCCGCACAGGCCCGGGCAGTGTCTTCGGCCTGTGCCAGCGCGGCGGAAATCCACGCCATCCAGGTCGCGGCGGTGCACCAAGAACTGACCGATGCGGCCTTGGCCTGTGGTCCCAAGGCGGTTTCCCTGTTCAACCGGTTCCAGACCGTCTTCAACAAGGAGCTGCGGCGATCCGACGCCACCATGCTCCGCATGTTCAAGCGTATGAACGGCAATGCCCGCGGCAATGCCGCCTACGATTCCTTCAAGACCCGCACCATCGCGCGTGCCGAAATACGCCGAACCAAACCGGGCGCCCATGACAATTTCTGCCGCACGGCCGAAGTGGTGTTTGCCGCCGCCTTGGCGCCCGACAAGCCGATCCTGGAAGATTTTGTCTCCGGAGTGCCGGTGAACGAAAGCTCGCCGGTGGACAGTTGCGAGATCAAGGTGGCGGTGGCGTTGCTGGGCGTACAGGCCGGCCCTGACATTGTCCCCACGCCCCGTCCAGCCCTTCCTAGCGACGGGCAGGGTTCTGTCTCCGCTTCCGCCGCCGTTCCGCGGTAGTAACTCCGCACAGGCTTTGGCTCGAGCGCCGCATTCCGCGGCGCGACCCGCAGCATCCGCCAGCTCCCTTCCCCCTTCGGTGCGAAGCACCAGGAAGGGGGAAGGTGTCGCAGCGAGGTGTTTGCGACTTCGCAAACCCGAGCTGCGACGGATGGGGGTTCAAAAATAAAACAACCCAAAAACA
>DATFEF010000041.1:0-3155 GCA_035251465.1 Rhizomicrobium sp.
AACCTGTGGACGGCCAGCGGCGCGGTGGGCTGGTTGAGTCCCAGCCGCTTCACCGCCATGTGAAAGCGGCGCGCCATCACTTCGGCATAGGGCCCGGTGCCCTTCATGCGGCTGTTCCAGTTGGCGTCATAATCCTTGCCGCCACGCATGGAGCGCACCAGCGCCATCACATGCTTGGCGCGGCCGGGCTGGTGGACGTCCAGCCATTCGCGGAACAGATCCTTGATCTCCAGCGGCAGCCGCAGCAGCACATAGCCGGCGCTGCGCGCGCCATAACCGGCGGCGGCATTCAGTACGGCCTCCATCTCCGAATCGTTCAGGGCCGGAATGGCGGGGGCGAACATCACGCCGGCCGGCACGCCGGCATCGGCCAGGCCCTGGATGGCTTGCAACCGCCGCGCCGGGGTTCCGGCGCGCGGTTCCATCGCCCGCGCCAGTTTGCGGTCCAAAGTGGTGATCGACAGCGCCGCCTTGGCCAGGCCCATCGCCGCCATCTCCGACAGGATATCCAGGTCGCGCAGGATCAAGGGCGATTTGGTGACGATGGCGACGGGATGGCGGAACGCGCGCAGCACTTCCAGGATGGAGCGGGTGATGCGCATCTTCTTTTCCAGCGGCTGATAGGGATCGGTGTTGGTGCCCATGGCGATCACCTGGGGCACATAGCCCGGCGCGCTCAATTCCTTGGCCAGCAAAGTGGCGGCGTTGGGCTTGGCGAACAGCCGGCTTTCGAAATCCACCCCGGGCGACATGCCCAGATAGGCGTGGGTGGGACGGGCGAAGCAATAGATGCAGCCATGCTCGCAGCCGCGATAGGGATTGATCGACTGGTTGAAGGAAATATCCGGCGACTGGTTGCGGGCGATGATGCTGCGGGTGGCGTCGTGGATGACCTCGGTCTTGATCGGCGGCGGGGCGTCATCCTCGCTGCGCCAGCCATCGTCCCATCCGTCATCGAGAAGGACCCGGGTCTGCTTTTCATAGCGCCCCACCGCATTGGAAACCGCGCCCCTGCCGCGCAGCACCTCAGGCCGGATGGTGGTGTTCAGGACGATGGTCATATTTGGGACTGTATACCCAAATAAGAACAAATCAAGTACAAAAATGGCAGGCGGCGATTGTGGACATCCGCCTCACAGACAAATCGTCAGCCTACGGAACTCGCTAGGATTGACTCTCGATCAGGGAGGGCAAAATGCCAAATCGAATTTCGGACAGCAGCGCGCTCGAATTGCCTGCGCCGTACGTCAACCAGTTCCAGGTTCTGGTGGCTGGCTCAAATATCAGGGTGGCGTTTGCGGAGAAGGGGCCGGGAGAGGGGTACGCCTACCGTTCAGCCGTTGTGATGTCCTCTGGCGATGCCGTCGAATTGGTGGGGTATCTCTTAGACGCGATCAAGACAATTACCCCGCTTCCGCCCCTTCCGCCGACCGGTGGTATTTTTGGTGTGAGCGGTCCTGGCCTCATCAACACGCCGAAAGCGCCGGGCTCGGGGGGTATTTTTGGGTCCGCTAATTATTTCGCGGACAAGAAAGATGTCTGAGATGGGCGGGGAGAAGCCCGCAGGCCCATCTTACGCGGACCGGATTCTGGAACTTGCGGCGGCGGCAGATGCCTCCAGCGCAACCGTTGTTCGCCCAGGCGGATGGAAAGACCCCGCAGAGCTTGGCTTTGAGAAGGTGCCACCTAAGCCAATCCGAAAGCGCGAGGTCTCAGAAGAGCAAGCTAGGAATCTTGCTATGACTCGTCGCAAGCGGTTCAGCGAGTTTTGGGGCGGCGCATGGCTCGCCACCATTCCGGGGGCCTCGAGCACGTTAATCCAAATAGATTGGCATCATATCGCGCTGCCTAGCGACGGACATGCTGTTGAGGTTGCTCTTTTCTTTGTAACTGGGGCGCTTTGTTGGCATTCCCTGTTGGATTTTCGTGAGCCAACATCTAACGAGCTTTTCAAAGAGCTTTTTCCTGAAACACCCCAAAAGGCGAGCATCGGCGCGCGGATTGGGATGTTCTTTTCCGACTTAAAAACAGGGTTTCGCTCGCTCCAATGACTAGGATTTGCACTTGCGGCTGGCGTTTCTACGCAACCGAAGCACAGGCCAGGAAATGTTGTGCCTCGGAAATAGGCAGGGAAATCGCGAAAAATTACAGGTGCTTGATTGATCCGGGCGCGGGTTAACCTGCGACCGGAAATACTTTGGCACGCCGCGCGGCTTGCGTCATGATGCTGTCATGATTTCGGTCGTCATCCCCACGGTGAATTGCGAACGCCTGCTGCCGCGCTGTTTCGACAGCCTGATCCCGGCGGCGGTGCGCGGCGTGGTGCGCGAGGTGATCGTCAGCGATGCCGGGTCCACCGACTCCACCCTGGCCATCGCCGATGGCGCGGGCGCCCATATCGTCCATGCCCGCAAGGGGCGCGGCCAGCAATTGGCGGAAGGCGCCGCCATCGCCAGAAGCGACTGGCTGTTGTTCCTGCATCCGCAAACGGCGCTGGAGCCGGGCTGGGAAGTGGAAGCGGAATCCTTCATCGACCAGGCGGTGATGGAGCGCCCGCGCGCCGCGTCGTTCCGTTTCGCGCTGGAGGATTTCGGCGGCGAGGCCCGCCGCGCCGAAGCGCTGGCCGCGCTGCGCACCGGTCTTTTCGCGCTGCCTTATGGCGATCAGGGGCTTTTGATCCCAAAACGTCTGTATCAGAAGATCGGCGGCTATCGCGCCCTGGCCGATATGGAAGATGCCGACATGGTGCGCCGGATCGGGCGCAGGCGGCTGGTCAGTCTGCGTGCCCGCGCCGTCAATGTCGCGCGTCCGCCCAAGAGCGCGTTGCGCGGCTTGGCGCTGACCTTGCTGCATGCTTTGCGAGTCCCCTCCGGGGTACTCGCAAAGCTTTAGTTTAATGGTCGCGCGGCCGACGGCTTGCTGCGCGCGCCTGGCCGTCGCTCCGGGCGCGTGCCGTCGGGCATGTTGGCGAGGATTTAAGAACACGCTCTCAGAGCAGTGACTCTGCTGTCATCCCCGGCGAGCACAAGCGATAGCGCGTGCGAGGGAAGCGACTGTCTTTGGTGTCAAGCGATTTTCCATGGTTTTTTGTCTCTGAGGATTGCATTGAGGATGGTTAGAAGCTTCCTGGCCACAGCGATGATAGCGAGCATTTT
>DATFEF010000055.1:0-10071 GCA_035251465.1 Rhizomicrobium sp.
TGTGCTGATCGTGGGGGTGAAGACATCCGCCAATTTCAACAACGCCATGGTGATCATCAAACTGAGCATCGTGCTGGTGGTGATTTTTGCCTGCTTCGCCTACATCGTGCCCGCCAATCACACGCCCTTCATTCCCCCCAACCAGGGCGAGGTGGGGCAATTCGGCTGGACCGGTATATTCCGCGCCACCGGCGTGATCTTCTTCGCCTATATCGGCTTCGACGCGGTCAGCGTGGCGGCGCAGGAAGCCAAGAATCCGCAGCGCGACATTCCCCTGGGCATGCTGGGCTCGCTGCTGCTCTGCACCGCGCTCTACATGGCGATGTCTTATGTGGTGACCGGCATCGCCCATTACAGCACCCTGAATGTGGCGCATCCGGTGAGCGCGGCGGTCGAAGCGCTTCCCGGCACCAAATGGCTGGCGCCCTTCGTCAATCTCGGCGCCGTTGTCGGGCTGTCTTCGGTGGTTCTGGTGCTGCTGCTGGCGCAGAGCCGGGTCTTTTATGCCATGTCCAAGGACGGACTGATCCCGCCGGTCTTCAGCGCCATTCACGCGAAATTCCGCACCCCGTACAAGGGCAACATGGTCACCGGTCTGTTCGCGGCGCTGCTGGCGGGCCTGTTGCCGCTGAACATTCTGGGCGAGCTGGTCAGCATCGGCACCCTGGCCGCTTTCACCATCGTCTGTATCGGGGTGATGGTGCTTCGGGTGCGTGCGCCCAATGCGCGGCGGCCGTTCCGCACGCCCCTGGTCTGGTTCACCGCGCCGGCCGGGGTCTTCATGTGCGTGTTCATGATGGTGTTTCTGCCGATAGACACCTGGCTCAGGCTGGCGGCCTGGACGGTGATCGGGCTGGCGATCTATTTTCTCTATAGCGCCAAACATGCCCATCCGCCGCGCTACTCGATCAAGGCCCTGCCGGCAGAATGAGCTACCGTTCGCTGCGCGATTTCCTGGCCCGTCTGGAAAAGGACGGTGAACTGATCCGGGTGAAAGAACCGGTCTCCACCGTGCTGGAGATGACCGAGATCCAGACCCGCCTGATCGCCCAAGGCGGTCCGGCGGTGATTTTCGAAAAACCCATCCGGGCCGACGGCACCGCCAGCGATATGCCTGTGCTTGTGAACCTGTTCGGCACGGTCAAGCGCGTTGCCATGGGCGTGACCATGGGCGGAGTAGATCGCACGACCGGAACGGATCTGCGCGAAGTGGGTGAGCTGCTGGCCCAACTCCGCCAGCCCCAGCCACCGCGCAGCTTCGGCGAAGCCGCCGAACTCTTGCCGCTGGTCAAAACCATCCTGGCGATGAAGCCCAAGACCGTGAGCAGGCCCGCCTGCCAGGAGATCGTGCTGAAGGGCGACGACATCGACCTCGGCAAGCTGCCGATCCAGACTTGCTGGCCGGGCGAACCCGCGCCCCTGATCACCTGGCCGCTGGTGGTGACCAAGGGGCCCAGCGATGCGCGCGAGGACAATTACAATCTTGGCATCTACCGCATGCAGGTGCTGGGCAAGAACCAGACCATCATGCGCTGGCTCAAGCATCGCGGCGGGGCGCAGCATCACGCCCGCTGGGGGGCGGAAAAGACCGCGCCGCTTCCCGCCGCGGCGGTGATCGGGGCCGATCCCGGCATTATCCTGGCGGCGGTAACGCCGGTGCCCGAGACTCTATCGGAGTATCAATTCGCCGGTCTGCTGCGCGGCCAGCGGATGGAGTTGGCCGATTGCGTGTCCCAGCCCCTGAAAGTGCCCGCCGAGGCCGAGATCGTGATCGAGGGCGAGGTCTCGCTGTCGGATTATCGGGACGAAGGCCCCTATGGCGATCACACCGGCTATTACAATTCGGTGGAGCAATTCCCCGTCTTCACCGTCACCGCAATCACCATGCGGCGCAATCCCATTTATTTGTCCACCTACACCGCGCGGCCGCCGGATGAACCTTCCATCCTGGGCGAAGCGCTGAACGAAGTTTTCATTCCGCTGCTCAAGCAACAATTTCCGGAAGTTCTGGACTTCTGGCTGCCACCGGAAGGCTGTTCCTATCGCATCGCGGTGGTGAGCATGAAGAAGGCCTATCCCGGCCATGCCAAGCGGGTGATGATGGCGGTGTGGTCCTATCTGCGCCAATTCATGTACACCAAATGGGTGATCGTGGTGGACGACGACATCAATGCCCGCGACTGGAAGGACGTGATGTGGGCGGTCTCCACCCGCATGGACCCAGCGCGCGATGTCACCCTGATCGAGAACACCCCGATCGACTATCTGGACTTCGCCTCGCCGGAGTCGGGCCTGGGCTCCAAGATCGGACTGGACGCCACCAACAAGCTGCCGCCCGAGACCAAGCGCGAATGGGGCAAGAAGATCGCGATGGATGAAGAGGTGATCCGCCGCGTCACGGAAAAATGGTCACGATTGGGATTGCCCGGCAGTGGCAAGCCGGTGTGGAAATAACACTATTGACACTGTTACACAGTGTTTGTAGTATCATGGCGACCTTGAAGAGGTTTCCATGTCCAAATATGCGCCGTTCGGAGATTTTCTCACCAAACAAAAGGGCGATACCGTTCCGCTGTCCTTCCACGACGTGGAGAAGACGCTGGGATTTAAGCTGCCAGATTCAGCCTATGGCCAGCGCGCCTGGTGGAGCAACAACCCCAACAACAATGTGATGACCATGGTCTGGCGAAAGGCGGGCTTTCGGACTCAGCATGTGGATATGAAGAGTCGCAAAGTTGTATTCCAGCGGCAAAAACCGAAACCACCTTTCTCGCCGGAGGAAATGGAAAAGAATCGGCGAGGCCTGGAAGAATTGAAGATGCGTATTACGAAGCAAACGAAACAAACCATCAACCATCCGCTTCGCGGTGCATTGAAAGGCGTTTTGCGCCTTGTTGGCGGTACTGATTTGACCAAGCCTGCCGATCCCAATTGGGGCGCTGAGTGACTCCATTGCTCCTTGATACATGCGCAGCTATCTGGCTCGCGGAAGATCAACCCATGGCTAAGGCCGCCCTTGCCGAACTGGATAAGGCGGCCTCGCAAAGCAGCCTCGTCTTTGTCTCGCCCATGACGGCATGGGAAGTCGGACTATTAAACGCGCGAGGGCGTTTCGCTATGTCCATGTCGCCGCAAGCCTGGTTCGAAGCCCTGCTGTCAGTGCCCGGTGTTGCGTTGGCCGATCTTTCCCCACACATCCTAATCGCCTCCTCCTTCCTGCCGGGATCGCCGCCACGCGATCCAGCCGATCGCATTGTCGTGGCCACCGCGCGCGAACATGGGCTGCGCTTAATGACGCGCGACAAGGTTTTGCTGGATTACGGTAAGGACGGCCATCTCGATGTGCTGGCGTGCTGAATTGATCCGTGACAGTCGTGAAGGAACCGCAAGATCGCGATGGACCCGGTTGGGTTTGCCCGGCAGTGGCAAGCCGATCTGGAAATGAACTGACGGCTTGTCAGTAATTCTGATCTGGCAGACAGCAAAGCCCGGCACTAGATTTCCCCGATATGGCGGGGGCTGACATGCGGGTTGGGTCGTTCCTGGGATCGCTGGCATTTGCGATCCTGTTTCAGAATGGCATGGCGCAAGCGGAGGAATGCGGTCCGCTGAAAATGGTCAATTCGGTCGATCTGGTGGCCGGGCCCAACCGCGCCCTGGTGCCGGTTTCCATCAACGGCACTCCCAAGCACTTCCTGCTCGACACCGGCGGTGCCGTTTCTCACATCGGCCGCGACGCCGCCCAGGAACTGGGGCTGACCTTGCGCGATTCCGGCGTGAAGATGCTGGACATGTATGGCAATGCCTCGACCAAAATGGTGCGATTGGACAAATTCACCCTAGGCCGGCTAACCGGCGAAAATATCTATCTGCAAATCGCGCCCAATCCCGATTTCGGCAAGGGCACGCGTTATGTCGGTCTCTTCGCGCCCGATTTGATGGGGCACTATGATACCGAGATCGATTTCAGCGCCTATAAAATGAATTTTTTTCGGCGAATCATTGTCCAGGCCGCGTCGTCTATTGGCCGCATGCCGCGCTGGCGGTGGTGCCCATGACCTTCCGTAAAAATCACATTCGCCTGCCGGTGACGGTAGACGGCCGGAAGATGATGGCGATAATCGACACCGGAGCCACCAACACCGTCATGATGGCGGAGGCCGCCAGACGGTTCGACGTGAGTCCCGAAACACCGGGCAATGTGCCGCTCAAAAACCGAGGCTTGGAGGCTTACGGACGGATATTTTCCACCCTCGACTTCGATGGCGTGGCGGTCAAGAATCCGCGCATTGTCATCGTGCAGGATGTGATCGGCACGAAGGATCCCAACAATTCGGTGCGGATCGGAAACCGTGCCAAAAGGGTTGACGATATTGACGACTGGCCGGACGTGCTGATCGGCATGAATATTCTCAAAAAGCTGCGCATCTACATCGCCTTCGATGAACAGCGGCTATACATCACCGAAGCTTCCACGCCGGCCAAAGTGCCCGATACCGGGGCACCGGCCGCGACGGCAGTACCTGCCCCATAGTACCCAGCCACGATACGTTTCAGGCAGCCACATTTCCACGGTCAAACCTTGACGAAGGCCGGTCCGGTGCGGCATCGGAAAGGGCATGACCACCGCTCCCAAACGCGATCCCCAAGCCATTCTGAGTTCCCTTCTCGATGCCGCCAAAAAGGCCGGCGCCGATGCCGCCGATGCGCTCTATGTCGAGGGCGTCTCCTCCAGCGTCTCTTACCGGCTGGGCAAGCTGGAAGATGTCGAGCGGGCGGAAAGCTATGACCTGGGCCTCAGGGTTTTTGTCGGCCAAAAGGTCGCCTTCGTCTCCTCGACCGATTTTTCGCACCTTGCCTTGGCGGGCTTGCCGGGCCGCGCGGTGGCCATGGCGCGGCTGGCCCCGGAAGACCAGTTCGCCGGGCTGGCGCCCAAGGACCGGCTTGCGGCCGTGTTGCCCGCACTCGACCTGGAAGATCCGGCGGAGCCCAGCACCGATACCTTGATCGCGCGTGCCCGCGCGGTGGAAGGCGCGGCGCTGGCGGTGGCCGGCGTCACCAATTCCGAAGGCGGCGGCGCCTCCTTCTCGCGCAGCGCCGTGGCCCTGGCTACCTCCACCGGCTTTTACGGCCGCTATGCCGCCACCAGCCACAGCCTGGGCGTGGCGGTGCTGGCGGGCACCGGCACCGGCATGGAGCGCGACTATGACCATGCCAGCGCGCGGCATGCGGCCGATCTGCGCGACCCCGCACAGATCGGAAAGAGCGCGGGCGAGAAGGCGGTCAAGCGGCTGAATCCGCGCGCGATGAAATCGCAAAGCGTGCCGGTGGTGTTTCACCCCGACGAAGCGGCGGGACTGCTCGGACATTTCGCGGGCGCGATCTCCGGCTCGGCGATCGCGCGCGGCGTCTCGTTCCTCAAGGACCGCATGGGGCAGCAGGTCTTTGCCTCCGGCATCCATATCATCGACGATCCGCACCGCGTGCGCGGCCTGCGCTCCAAGCCGTTCGACGGCGAAGGTGTCGCCAACACGCGCCGCGCCTTGATCGAGGACGGCAAATTGACCAGTTGGATGCTGGACTGCGCCAGCGCGCGCCAGCTGGGCCTTGAAACCACCGGCCACGCGGCGCGCGGCACGGGCGGACCGCCCTCACCCTCCTCCACCAACCTTTATCTGGAAGCGGGCAAACAATCGGTCAAGGAATTGATCGCCGATATCAAACAGGGCTTCTATGTCACCGAACTGATGGGCATGGGCGTCAATGGCGTGACCGGCGATTACAGCCGGGGCGCCGCCGGTTTCTGGATCGAGAATGGCGAAATCGCGTTTCCGGTATCGGAAGTGACCATCGCGGGAAATCTCAAGGACATGTTTGCGCGCCTCACCCCGGCCAGCGACCTGGAGTTCCGTCATGGGGTTAATGCGCCGACCGTCCGCATCGAAGGCATGACTCTTGCCGGCGCATGATGAGGATCTGAATCTTCTGGAAGACACCGTCCGCGAAGCCGGCCATATCGCGCGCAAATTCTATGGCGGCGACTACAAGAGATGGGACAAGGAAGGCGGCAGTCCCGTCACCGAAGCCGATTTGGCGGTCAACAAATATCTTTGCGATACGCTGACGAGGGCGCGGCCGGACTATGGCTGGCTGTCGGAAGAAAATACCGACGATCCGTCGCGCCTGGCCCGGCGCGAAGTGTTTGTCGTCGATCCGATCGACGGCACCATCGCCTTTCTGAAGAACCGCCCCCATTTCACCATCTGCGCCGCCATTGTGGTGGAGGGCCGTCCCTGTTGCGGCGTGGTCTACAATCCCATCAGCGAAGAGCTTTACTCCGCCCGCACGGGCACGGGCGCGCACCGCAATGGCGACGCCATTCATGTGGGCAGCCGCAGTCACTTGGAAAACTGCGCCATGCTGGGAGACCGCAGCCAGTTTCTGCAAGCGCCCTGGCCGCCCATGCATGTGCAGAACCGCAATTCCCTCGCTTACCGCCTGGTGCTGGTGGCCGATGGCAGCGCCGATGCCAGTGTCAGCCTTACCGCCAAGCACGATTGGGACCTGGCCGCCGCCGACATCATTCTCCACGAAGCTGGTGGGTGTTTGACCGATGCCGGCGGGGCGGCGCTGATCTACAACCGGCCGGTGACCCGCCAGAGCAGCCTGGTCGCGGCCAATCCGGCCCTCCATGCCGAGATAACCCGGCTCCTGCGACAATAAGAGAGCTTAGGCGCCCGGCGCGATTGGGCTTCAATGGTGCAACGCAATGAGGATAGAGTCGTCATGGCCGAATCCAAGCAGCTTTTGCATTTCGTGTTCGGCGGCGAGCTGAAGCGCACTGACGATGTGGAATTCGCCGACCTCAAAAAGCTAGACTTCGTCGGCATGTATCCCAACTTCGCCGAGGCCAAGAAGGCTTGGCGCGCCAAGGCCCAGGCCACGGTGGACAATGCCCAGATCCGCTATTTCGTGGTCCATATCCACCGGCTGATGGAGCCGGACGACGATCACCACCCCTAGGAACTTCTCTAACCATCTGGCTACAAAAGGCTTTTTGCCTCCGCCACGCCCGCATGCTACAGCACGGGCCCATGCGTTCCGCACCCGTCCCACCGCCGCCAGCTCCAGCCGCGATCAACACCGGCGCGGTGATCCGCCGCTTGCTGCGCGACTATCTCAGCGGCCAGTGGGGTCTCTTGGCCCTGGCCATCTTCGCTATGCTGCTGACCAGTGCCATCAGCGGGCTGGTGCCCCAATTGGTGAATTGGGAGATCAAATTGATCTTCCTGCGCCACCAATCCGAATTGCTCCTGCCGCTTTCGCTGGCAGTGGCCGGGGTGGTGGGACTTCGTGCCGTCACGCTGTTTTTCGGCCGCATGACCTTGGACTCATTGGCGGAGAAAACCGTCGCCGCCGCCCAGCGCGACATGTTCTCCCGCCTGATCCGGCGCGACCTAGCCGACCTCAATGCCGTGCATTCCGGCCAGTTCGTTTCCAGCTTCCTTTACGACGCCACTTTGATGCGCGACGGACTGACCCAATGCATCGCCGCGGTGTTCCTGGAAGCGGTGCAGCTGGTGATCTATCTCGCTTATGTCCTGTTCAGCGACTGGCAATTGGGGGCGCTGGCGCTGATCATCCTGCCGGGCGTGGCCTGGACGATGGAAAGACTGGGCGGTTCGATGCGCCGCGCCGCAACCCGCGGCATGCGCGAGACGGGCGACCTGTCGGTGGTGCTTTCCGAAGCGATGGACGGCAGGCGCATCATCAAGGCCTATGGTCTGGAAGACCATGCCATTGCCCGGGTGGATACAAGGTTGAAATCCCGGCTGGGGACCTTGTTGAAAGCCGTCAGGCTGCGCGCCGCCGCCGCACCGGTCACCGACCTGTTTCTGGGCGCGGTGGTGGGCCTGGTCCTGTTCGCCGCCGGCTGGCAAAGTCTCCACGGCCACATCACCCTCAACGCCTTTGCCGGCTTTCTCACCGCCCTGCTCCTGGCGCAGCAGCCATTGCGCAATCTCTCCCAACTCTGGCCCACCGCCTCGGCCGGCCTCGCCGCGGCCAGCCGGGTCTTCGACGCCATCGACGCGCGGCCTCACATCGTCAACCGTCCCGGATCGGTGGCCTTGGCGCCCAAGGGCGGCGCGGTGGCGTTCCGCGATGTCGGTTTTTCTTATCGCAGCGACGCCGGCCCCACCCTGGCGGGCGTGTCACTCGACATACCGGCGGGTCAAAAGATCGCCCTGGTGGGCCCATCCGGCGCGGGTAAGAGCACCATCTTCAATCTGCTGTTGCGATTCTACGATACCGGCAGCGGCACCATCGCCATCGACGGGCA
Source organism: Rhizomicrobium sp. (assembly GCA_035251465.1). Classification (GTDB taxonomy): domain Bacteria; phylum Pseudomonadota; class Alphaproteobacteria; order Micropepsales; family Micropepsaceae; genus Rhizomicrobium. The sequence continues at coordinate 8,342 of DATFEF010000055.1, forward strand.
GGATATCCAGAACATCACTCTGGAAAGCCTGCGCCGGGCCATCGCCGTGGTCACCCAGGACGCGGTGCTGTTCGACGAAAGCATTGCCGACAATATCGCCCTGGGCAAACCCGGCGCCTCGCTGGGTGACATCAAGCGGGCGGCGCGCAACGCCGCGGCGCATGATTTCATCGAAGCGATGCCCGAAGGCTATGACACGCGGGTGGGCGAAGGCGGGCTCAAATTGTCGGGCGGCCAGCGCCAGCGCATCGCCATCGCGCGCGCCATGTTGCGCGACGCCCCTATCCTGCTGCTGGACGAAGCCACCAGCGCGCTGGACGCCGAATCCGAGCGCCAGGTGCAAGAGTCCCTTGCGCGGCTGATGAAAGGGCGCACCACCATCGTTATCGCCCACCGCCTTTCCACCGTGGTGGATGCCGACCGCATCTATGTTCTGGAACGCGGCCAGGTGGTGCAATCGGGCAGCCATGCCGAGCTGATGGCGACCGACGGCCTTTATGCCAACCTCTATCGCCACAATCTCGAAGAGGCGCGATGAGCATGCCGGTGGGCCTTGCCGCCTGGCGCCTGTTGACGGGCGCGCTGTCGCCCGTGGCGCGCCTGCTGCTGCGCCGGCGCGCGGCGCGCGGCAAGGAAGACTGGATGCGGCTGAACGAGCGGCTGGGCATTTCCGGACAGGCGCGGCCCGAAGGCCGGCTGATCTGGGTGCATGGCGCCAGCGTGGGCGAGAGCCTTTCGGCTCTACCGCTGATCGAAAAACTCTTGGAGGACGCCACGGTGCTGGTAACCAGCGGTACCGTGACCAGCGCGGCGATGATGAGCCAGAGACTGCCCCGAGGGCTGTCCCAAGGGCAATCGAAGCGCGCCTTGCATCAGTTCGTGCCGCTGGACACGCCGCACGCCGTGGCGCGGTTTTTGGATCATTGGAAACCCGACGCCGGTCTGTTCGTGGAATCGGACCTATGGCCCAATCTGATCCTGGGCGCTAAGGCGCGCGGCGTGAAATTGGCGCTGGTCAATGCCCGTATCTCCGCCCGTTCGGCCGAACGCTGGGGCTGGGCCCGCAAAAGCGTCGCCAGATTGCTGGCGGCTTTCGACATGGTGCTGGCGCAGGACGATGAAGCTGCGGAACGTTTTCGCAAGCTGGGCGCGCGCAATGTCGACGTGGTGGGCAGCCTCAAGGCCGATGCACCGGTCTTGCCGGTGGACGAGGCCGCCCTGGCCCAGTTGCGGCAGGCCATCGGTCCGCGTCCTGTCCTGCTGGCCGCCCAGACCCATCCCGGCGAAGACGAAACCTTATTGCCCGCCCACGACCTGCTCAGGGCACGCTTTCCCGATCTTCTGACCATTCTGGTGCCGCGCCACACCGCGCGCGGCGCCGATCTGGAAATGCTGTGCGGCGCGCGCGCCTGCAAGCGCCGCTCGACCGGCGGCCAGATCAGTCCCCAAACGGCCGTCTATATCGCCGACACGATGGGCGAGATGGGTCTGTTTTATCGCCTGGCGCCTTTCTGTTTCCTGGGCGGCAGCTTGGTGCCCTTGGGCGGGCATAATGTGCTGGAGCCCGCGGCGCTGCATTGCGCGGTTCTGGCCGGACCGCACACCATGAGCGCGCCGCGCGCCTATGAGGCGGTGTTTCAGGCGCAAGGATTTGGCCGCATCGCCAGCAGCGCCGACATCGCGCGGGAGGCCGAAAGACTGCTGGGCGATCCGCAGGCCGCGCGGGCGGC
>DATFEF010000008.1:0-5837 GCA_035251465.1 Rhizomicrobium sp.
ACCCATAGCCGCCCACCTTGGGCATATATTCGCGCATGATCTTGTAGCGGCCCTTGGGCATCACCGGGGTTTCCGCCAAGGTCCAGTTGGGCGCGAAACCGAAACCCAGCACGCCGGCGCCGATCTCGTTCGCCACTTCGCGCGTCTGTTCCAGATGGGTGTTCACTGCATTGCAGGTCTCATGCACGGTTCTCAGCGGCGCACCCGACAATTCGAACTGACCGCCCGGCTCCAGGCTCAGCGAGGCGCCGTTCTGGGAAAGACCGATAATGTGTTCGCCCTCGCGTACCGGCTGCCAGCCGAAGCGCTGCATGCCTTCCAGCAATTGGCGGATGCCGGGCTTGCCGTCATAGCGCACCGGTTTGTGGGTCTTGAGGTCATAGACGAATTTTTCGTGCTCGGTGCCGATGCGCCAGTCCGTCTTAGGGCGGCAGCCCTTCGACAACTGGCGAACAAGATCGTCGCGGCTTTGGATCGGGCCGCCGGCGGATTGTGGAATGGACATGAATGGAACCCTCGCGCCGGTACTTAAGGACGGGGCGGCATAGGTGCAAGGGGGATCGCCCGCCACCGCCTGCCAGATCGCCATTTTGCATATAAAGGCCCAAGGCCCAGCCCCCCGCCTTTGGGGATGTGTGGCGGCAAGCCAACGACTTTTACGACAAGCGCCATGCCTAGCCGCGGGCGCAAAATCTGCTAGCCTGCCTTTCAGAGTTTGGGGATAGCGGCATGAAGAAAATCCCTGTCGGCACGGCCATCGCGCACGCCTATCGTTTTGCCTTCGGCGATTTCTTGACCGTGTTGCGCAGCATTTGGCTGCCGCTTTGCGTTCAACTCGGCTTAACGATCATTTTGGCCCGGCATGCCATTCCGCTCGTACGGGCGCTTGAAGCAAAAGATCCTTCCGCGCCATCGCTGCTGGGGCCGCTGCTGCTGCTCTACCCTGTCGTCCTGATCCTGTTTTTCGCGCAGTTCACGGTGGTGACCAAAGTCGCGCTAGGGACGCGGCGGGAAATACCGCTGATCGACTTTCCCTTTGGCAAGGACATGTGGCGGCTGCTGGGCGCCTTCATCGTCGCGGGTCTGGCCATTGTCGCGATGCTGATCGCCTTTGCGCTCGCCACGGGCGTACTCAGCTTTCTGCTGAGCGCGATGGGCATTGGGAAAACCATGTTGGCGATTCTCATCGGCCTGCTCTTCGCGATCGGCTATGGCGGCACGATATTCGTGATCTTCCGCTTCCTGTTCCTGCTGGCACCCGTCAATATCGCGGAACAACACCTGGGTATCGGCCGCGCCTGGCAATTGTCGCAGGGCAATTTCTGGCGGTCATTCCTGATCGCGCTCGCCATCCTGCTGCCGATGATCGTGGTGGAATATGCCGTGATCTTCGCCGCCATCGGCTTGCCGCCCATGCCGCACGGCGAGGGCCCTCAAGCCTTCGAGGCAAGACGCATGGAATGGAATATCGCCATCCTGCAAGCCATGGTGACCCATTGGTACATCGCCCTGCCCCTCTTCACGCTGTTTATGGTGGTCTATCTCGGCGCAATCTGTGGCGCGCAGGCTTTCGCGTATCGCAAGTTGACGGAAGACGAGATTTCAACGCCAGTCGCCGCCGACTGATTGCCAGATCGCCAGCGCCGCCAGCGCGGCGGTGTCGGCGCGCAGGATGCGCGGGCCCAGCGTCACGGGCGTTACGAACGGCAAGGCGCGCAGAGCAGCGCGTTCTTCAGGATCGAAGCCGCCTTCTGGCCCGGTCAGGATGGCGGTAGGCCCGCCCCGGCTTTCCCGCGCCGCCTGTGTCATGGCCTTGGCGTCGCCGCCCTCATCGCAGAACAGCAAACGCCTTTCCTTCGGCCAGGAAGCCAGCAATGTGTCGAAACCGGCCGCTTCGCGGATTTGCGGCACGCTCAGCCGCCCCGACTGTTCCGCCGCCTCGATGGCATTGGCCAGCATGCGCTCCTGGTTGATGCGGCTGACGATGGTGCGGCGGGTGAAGACCGGCTGCAGAACCGAGGCGCCCAGCTCGGTGGCCTTTTGCACCAGATAGTCCGCCGGCGTCTTCTTGACCGGCGCGAAGGCCAGCCAGATGTCCGGCGTCTGTGACTGCGGCTGCGTCTGCTTCAAGCAGCGCGCCGTCACGCCGCGCTTGCCGGCTTGCGAGATGTCCGCCAGCCATTCGCCGTCGCGGCCGTTGAACAGCGCCACCCGGTTCCCGGATTTGGCGCGCAGCACATGCAAAAGATAGTGCGCCTGGCCCTCATCCAGCGCCACCGCCACGCCGGCGCCCAGATCGGCGGTCACATAGAGCCGGGTTTTGCCACCCGCTTCTGTTAATTCCTCGCTCATGCCACACTTGAACCTGATGCCACTTCCCAAATCAACAATGGCCAATCCATACGCAAGATCGCGACCCGCCGATGCCGTTCCCGCAAGCTGGGTCGAGTACGCGCCCAGCTGGATCCAGCCCTGGGCCAGGCTGGCGCGGCTGGACCGGCCGATCGGCACCTGGCTGTTGTTCTGGCCTTGCGTCTTCGGGTTATTGCTCGGCGCGGCCGCCGACGAGCGCCGCTTCCTGGAATGGCGCGACCTTTATTATGCCCTGCTGTTCGCCATCGGCGCGCTGGTGATGCGCGGCGCCGGCTGCACCCTCAACGACATTATCGACCGCGATATCGATGCCCAGGTGGCGCGCACCCGTGGCCGCCCGCTGCCCTCCGGCGCTGTCGGGGTCCGGCAAGCGGTTGTCTTCCTGATCGTCCAATGCTTGCTCGGCCTGGCGGTGTTGCTGCAGTTCAACGGGTTCGCGGTGGCGCTGGGCGCCACCTCGCTGCTGCTGGTCGCCGCCTATCCCTTCATGAAGCGCATCACCTGGTGGCCGCAGGCCTGGCTGGGGCTGACCTTCAACTGGGGAGCGCTGCTCGGCTTCGCGGCCCAGACCGGACGGCTGGATCTGGCGGACGGCATGCTTTACGCCGGACTGATCTTTTGGACCCTGGGGTACGACACCATCTATGCCCATCAGGACAAGGACGATGACGAACTGATCGGGGTCAAATCCACCGCCCTTCTGTTCGGCAAGGATACGCGCAAGTGGGTTTTGCGCTTCTATGCCATCGCCTTCACCCTGATCCTGGCGGCCGGTTTCACCGAACATGCCGGCTGGCCGTTTGGTTTTGCGATGCTGGCGGCGGGGGCGCATCTGCTGTGGCAGGTCAAGAAACTGGACATAAACAGCGCCGGCAATTGCCTTGCCGTCTTCCGCGCCAATCGCGAGACCGGCGCCCTTATCGCGCTGGCCTTCCTGCTGGCCAGCTGGTTCGGTTAAAAGGGAAGCTGCCCTGTCAGCATCTGCCAGAACATTTTCCAGTCGCCCATGAAACTGTAGAGCGGCTGGCGGAAGGTGGCGGGCCGGTTCTTTTCCACCGCGAAATGAGAAAACCAGGCGAAGGCATAACCGCACATCAGGGCGGCGGCGAGCCACCAGAGATTGCCGCTCAACACCAGCAGTGCCAGGCAGATCAGCCCCAGGCTTGAGCCGGCAAAATGCAGCCGCCTGGTCGCGCGCTTGGAATGCTCGCTGAGATAAAAGGGATAGAATTGCGCGAAGCTGCGATACTTCTGCGCCCCTTCGGTCATGTCCGCCTCCGCAATCACCGCGCCAGTCTGGTCCAGGACCGCGAATTTGGGAAGCGGCGCTTGCCAAGTCCGCAGGCGACGCCGCAAGCTGGCCGCCATGTTTCTGGACATCATGGCGTGGGACAGACTGCTGCTGTTTACCGGCGGCGAACTGCTGTTCTCGCTCGCGCCCGGTCCCACCGTGGTCATGATCAGCGCCTATGGCTTTCGCGGCGGCTTCCGCGACGCCTTGGCCGCTATCTGCGGCACCCAGACCGGCAATAGCATCTGGTATGTGCTGTGCGCCCTGGGCCTGGGCGCGGTGGTGACGGCATCGCCGTTGGCCTTTGCCGTGCTGCGCTATATGGGCGCGGCCTATCTGATCTGGCTGGGTGCGACGGCTTTGTGGCAAAGCCGCAAGCCCATGCCGGGCGCGCCGGAGCGCAGTCTGCGCGCCAATCCCTATATTCAGGCCGTGCTGACCCAGTTGGGCAACCCCAAGGCCTTGCTGTTCTTCGGTGCCTTTGTGCCGCAGTTTCTGGATACGCATGCGCCGCTATTGCCACAATATCTGCTGATGTTCGCGATCACCCTTCTGGGCGAGAGCATCATCCTGTCGGGCTATGGCTGGCTGGCGGCGGTGGGCGGCCGGCGCGCCGCCATCCACCACGCGGTCTGGCGCGAGCGCATCAGCGGCACGGTGCTGATGGGGCTCGGTCTGTTGTTTGCCTTGCGCGCATGACGCCGGAGGATTTCATCAAGACCAATGCCGCCATGGCCGCGCCGCCCCTGGTGCCGGAGATCACCCTCTATCTCGCCAGCGAAGTGGTGCCCTTGTGGCGCGCGACGGAAGACGAACTGGCGAAGATCGGCGTGCCGCCGCCCTATTGGGCTTTTGCCTGGGCGGGCGGCCAAGCACTGGCGCGTTATGTGCTGGATCATCCCCAAATCGTGCGCGGCAAGCGCGTGTTGGACATCGGCGCCGGCTCTGGCCTGGTGGGACTGGCCGCAGGCCGCGCCGGCGCGGCAAAAGTGCTGGCGGCGGACATCGATGCCTTTGCCTGCGCCGCCATCCGCCTCAACGCCGCCGCCAATGGCTGCGATATCGCGGTGACAAAAGAGGATTTGATCGGTGCCCCGCTGGCCTGGGATGTGATCCTGGTGGGCGATCTTTTCTATGAACGTCCGCTGGCGGAGCGGTTGCTAACCTGGCTGGGCCTGCTGGGCGTTCCGGCATTGTTGGGCGATCCCGGCCGCAACTATTTTCCCAAGGAGCGCGTGGAAAAGCTCGCCAGCTATAGCGTGCAAACCACGCGCGATCTGGAGGACCGGGAGATTCGCGAGACCGGCGTCTATCGCCTTCTGCCCTGGATGGGCTAGGCGATTGCGGGAGCCTCTGTCACAGTAGCCTCAACAAAAATGAGCGGAGATCCCATGGCGGTCATTCCTGAAAACCCCATCGATGACGGCGAGCTGAAGCGGGCGCTGGGGCCATGGCACCTGATCTCGCTGGGTATCGGCTGCATCATCGGCGCCGGCATCTTCGTGCTGACCGGCCATGCCGCCGCCGGCTATGCCGGGCCGGGGGTGGTGATCTCCTTTGCCATCGCGGGTCTTGGCTGCCTGTTCGCCGGGCTTTGCTATTCGGAATATGCCAGCATGATTCCGGTGGCGGGCAGCGCCTATACTTATACCTATGCCACCCTGGGCCGCTTTCTGGCCTGGATCATCGGCTGGAACCTGGTGCTGGAATATCTCGCCGCCGCCTCCACCGTGGCGGTGGGCTGGTCGGGCTATTTCAACAATTTTCTCGCCAACACATTGGGCATCTCCATACCGCCCGCCCTCACCAGCGCCCCGATCGCACTGACCGGCTTTCATGCCGTCAGCGCCACCGGCGCCTGGTTCAACCTGCCCGCCGTCGCGCTGATAGGACTTGTCACCTACGTGCTGATCGTGGGTGTGAAAACCTCCGCCAATTTCAACAACGCCATGGTGATCGTCAAACTGACCATCGTGCTGGCGGTGATTTTTGCCTGCTTCGCCTACGTCGTGCCGGCCAACCATGCGCCCTTCATTCCGCCCAACCAGGGCGAGGTGGGGCATTTCGGCTGGACCGGCGTGTTCCGCGCCACCGGTGTGATCTTCTTCGCCTATATCGGCTTTGACGCGGTCAGCGTGGCGGCGCAGGAAGCCAAGAATCCGCAGCGCGACAT
>DATFEF010000015.1:0-2406 GCA_035251465.1 Rhizomicrobium sp.
GTCCTTAACCGGCCGTGATATCCAGCACCTTCACCTTGGTGAAGTGCTGACGGTGACCGCGCTTGCGGTGGGTGTTCTTGCGGCGCTTCTTCTTGAAGGCGATGATCTTGTCGCCCTGGCCATGTTCCAGGATTTCGCAACTCACCGAGGCGCCCTTGACCAGCGGCGCGCCGAGTTTGGGGGCGTCGCCGCCAACCAGCAGCACCTCGCCGAGGGTGAGCTTGGAGCCCACATCGCCGGCCAGGCTTTCGACCTTCAGGACCGTGTCCTTGGTCACTTTATACTGCTTTCCGCCGGTGCGGACGACCGCATACATAGGATTAAATCCTTGAAAAGAATTAGTTTTTCGGGAAACGGAGTCGCCCGAAGAGCGGCGCAATATACGGAAAAGGCTTGAAGGGTCAAGGACTCCATTTTGACCCCCTCCGGCCTTCGCAACTTTGCCCCGGTGCTCGGCTAGCGCCTGCGCGCCGGGGCGTTGTTACGGCCACCTCCCCCTTGGTGCGCTTCGCGCAAAAGGGGGAGGCGGGCCTTTAGTTTGCACCATGACCAACGGCGAATGGGAGCCAGTTAGCGTATAGAGAAAGGCATGCGGTCCCTGGGCGACATTCTCTACAATTTCCACTGGGTCCTGCCGGGCGAAGCCGCGCGCATGGCCCAGCCTTGGGCGGGCGGTTACCGCCGCTTCCTGGCGCGTCGCGGCATCCGCGCCATCATCAATCTGCGCGGCCGCAATGACGACCTCTCCTGGTGGAAGAACGAGACCGCGGCCGCGAAGATTTTGGGCGCGGCGCATTTCGACGCCATGCTGGATTCTCGCAAGCTTCCCAAGCGCGAGATGCTGGTGCGGCTGATGGAATGCTTCGCGCAAACGCCAAAGCCTTTTGCGATGAAATGCTCCGGCGGCCAGGACCGCACCAGCCTAGGCATGGCGCTTTATTTGATTTACCGCGATGGCTGGACGGCATTGCCCGCGGCAAGGGCGCAATTTGCGCGCTTTCCCTATCTGCATTTTCCCAAGCGGCATCAGCGCTGGCTGAAGCCGTTCCTGGATTTCGCCGCCGAAGATGCGAAGGGAAGGCCCATCGCCGATTGGATCGCGGAGGAATACACGCCGGAAAAGCTCAAGGCCTGGCTGGAGGCACGCGGCATGGGTGATTTCTACCAAAAGATTTTCATCGAGCCGACGCGCAGCAAGTATCAATGGTGAAACTGGCGCCAGGCATTTGTCTGTGGCGCGAGAAATTTTCCCCGGCAGCGCAAAGGACATTGCTCGACGACGTTGTCGCGCTGCTGGAACACGCGCCGCTCTACCGTCCGGTGATGCCCAAGACGGGCAAATCCTTCTCAGTCGAAGAAAGCAATTTCGGCCGACTGGGCTGGGTCTCGGATCGCAGCGGCTACCGCTATCAGCCTTCGCACCCCGTCACCGGCAAGCCCTGGCCAAAAATTCCATCGGCTTTGCTGGAGCTCTGGAACGAGATTGCCGCTTCACCGCTACCCGATTGCTGCCTGATCAACCTTTATCGCAAGGGCGCGAAGATGGGGCTGCATCAGGACCGCGATGAAATGGACATCAGCGCCCCGGTGGTCGGGGTTTCGCTGGGCGATGACGCCATCTTTCGCATTGGTGGCGCGATACGCGGCGGCGCCACCCAGAGCATCAAGCTGGGCTCGGGCGATGTCATCCTGTTCGGCGGCCCGGCCCGGCTGGCCTATCACGGCATCGACCGGGTGATCGCCGGCAGTTCGCGGCTGCTGCCCGGCGGGGGGCGGCTGAGCCTGACACTGCGCAAAGTAGCTTAGCCGGCGATCACCAGCCGGTAACCCGCGTCATAGGCATCGCGCGCGAGCAGATCGGCATAACGGCGCTCCCAGGCGCCGCTGTCGAGATCCCGCTTCAATCTCTCCAGTCCCGCCTCGGTACTGCCGCCAATCGCCCAGAAGGACGAACTGCCGGAACGAATATGCGGATCGAGATAGGCGGTGGGCCGGCGCCAATAGGCATAGAGAAATCCGTCACTGCAATCATGCGGCACCAGAACCGGCGTCACCTGCACATCGCCCAGCCATTTTTCATAATCGGACATGGACGGCATTTGCGCTTCATCCAGCGCCACCAGTTCGGGCAGATAATCGGTCAGCCAGGGCCGGTGCGCCGGATCGTAGGCGAGCAAGACGATGCGCCCGCGCGTCACGCGGCGCATCTCGCGCAGCCCCGCCTCCTTGTCGGGCCAGTGATGGATGGTCAGGATCGCCATCGCGGCGTCGAAGCTCTTGTCCGCGAACGGCAGGTCACCGGCACTGGCCTGCATGACCGGCGCGGCGGCAGGGTTTCGCTTGCGGATCATTTCCAGCGACGGCTCGACCGCCGTCACCTGGCGATCTGCCGGCTCATAGGAACCT
>DATFEF010000009.1:0-22725 GCA_035251465.1 Rhizomicrobium sp.
CGGCCTCGACCAAACGGCGTGAGACGGGCATTCTTATGGACGTTCATCCGGTTCCTCCTCGGAAAATCTGAAGTCTCAGCAACCTCAGCTTCTCCCTTCAGAGCCGGATGGACAACCTATTGAAAGCTCACACATAGCGACCTCCGCCATATCTTCGGCAAAAAAACGTAGCCTCGTTTATTGAAGCGCTTTCCAAGCTGCACCCGCATTACGGCAAGTCCGGTAAAGATGAACTCGACTTCGATGCTTTACAGAAAAACTATTCGACCGCAGTGGGCAAGGGATTGAGCATCAAAACCCTGAAACGTCATTGCGGCGCGATAGCGGGCCTATTTGAATGGGCAAGAGATAAGGATTACATCGCGGCAGATAATCCAGCGAGAGGGCATCCCGTCGCTAACGCTCCGGGCGTTCGCCACGCAAAACGGTCCACTGGACCGTTTTGGTAGCCGTGGCGAACTCCTCCCGCCCCAGCCATTATCTTTCCAGCGCACAAGGCGCGCTGGAAAGATAATGTCCCCCAGCTTATCCGAGGGGATTCATCTGACCTTCCCGCGTTATTGCCGCACTCCGCATCTGCCGAGGAATTTTCATGACCACTCTTGCACCCATCGTGCTTCTGCTCGCATCCAATGTCTTCATGACCTTTGCCTGGTACGGCCAGTTGAAATTTCCCAACGCGGTTCTGTGGCAAGTGGTACTGGTCAGTTGGGGGATCGCCTTTTTCGAATATTGGCTGGCGGTGCCGGCCAATCGCATCGGCCATCAGATCTATTCGGCCGCCCAACTCAAGACCATGCAGGAGATCATAACCTTACTGGTCTTTGCTGTTTTTTCGGTCACTTACCTGGGTGAAAATTTGAGATGGAACCATATGGTCGCTTTCATGTTTCTGTGCGGGGCGGCATTTTTCTCATTTCATAAATGGAGTTAGCTACCTTTCATTCACCCTCGGCGAACCGCGCCTCAATGCAGCTTCAGCTTCGGCCGGATGATGTGATTGACATGACCCACCAGGATCAGCGCCAGGCCCTTGAGCCAGCCGTGAATGGCGATCAAATGCATGCGATAGAGCGAGACATAGACAAAGCGGGCCAGCCGGCCCTCGATCGCCATCCGCCCGCCGATCAGATTGCCCATCAGCGAGCCCACGGTGGAGAAATGGCTGAGCGAAACCAGCGAGCCGTGATCGCGATAGACGAAACGCTTCAGCGGTTGGCCTTTGGTCAGGGCCCGGATGTTGGCAAACGCCACCGCCGCCATCTGATGCGCGGCCTGGGCGCGCGGCGGCACCGGCCTGGTTTCGCCCTCCGGCACAAACCAGGCGCAGTCGCCGATGGCGAAGATGCGATCGTCGCGGCTGGTTTGCAATGTGGGCTTAACCACCAACTGGTTGCCCCGCGCGGTTTCCAGTCCCAGATTGGCGAGCATGTCGGGGCCCTTTACCCCCGCCGCCCATATCCGCAAATCCGCTTTGATCAGTTCGCCGGATTGGGTGATCATGCCTTCGGCGGTGGCTTCCACCACCTGTTCGCTGGTGATGACGCGCACGCCCAAGGCTTCCAATTCCTTATGTGCCGCTTGCGCCAGCTTCTCCGGCAAGGCCGGCAGGATACGCGGCCCCGCTTCGATCAAGGTCACCTGCAAGCGGCTTTCGTCGAACACTTCCAACCCATAATGACGCAGCTCGGACGCCGCATTGTACAGCTCGGCCGCTAGTTCCACGCCGGTGGCGCCGCCGCCGACAATATCCACACGCACCATGGCATCGGCCTTGATATCCTGACTCAAGCTGCGTGATACCCGCAGGCAATGGTCCAGCAGCTTGGAGCGGAAACGGTCGGCCTGCAGCCGGCTGTCCAGGAAGATACAGTGCTGCGCCACGCCCTTGGTGCCGAAATCATTGCTCACCGAACCCACCGCCAGCACCAGATAGTCATAACGGATGCGGTGGCGGCCCATGATTTCGCGCCCGTCCTCATCGCGAATGGGCGCGATCAGCACATGGCGGCTGTCCCGCTCGATGCCCTCCATGGCGCCATAGAAAAAGCGATAGCCCCAGGCATGGCCATGGCTGCGATAGCCGACCTCGTCGAGATTGGCGTCCAGCGAGCCGGCGGCCACCTCGTGCAGCAATGGCTTCCAGATATGGGTGCGGTTTTTCTCCACCAGGATGACATCGAACTGCTCGCGCCCGAAATGGGCGCCCAGGCGGGCCGCCAGCTCCAACCCACCCGCGCCACCGCCGACCACGACGATTTGTGTTTTGCGCGTCATGCGGCGACAGATACCATGCCAGCTGCGAAACCGCGACGCTGGGCGGCTTTCCCTGCCGCGCTTTTTCGGTCAGGCTGCCCTTCACATCCCAGACCAGAGACCATCCGATGAGCGATTTCCGCATCAGCCTGCACAAAGCCAATACCATCATCGCCGCCACCTTCGCCAAGGGCCGGGAAGCCGGCATGAAGCCGCTTTCCTGCGTTGTGGTGGATGCCGGCGGTCATGTCATTGCCTTCCAGCGCCAGGACGGTACCTCATTCCTCAGGCTGGACATCGCCAGGGGCAAAGCGGCCGGCGCGCTGGCGCTGGGGGTGAATTCCCGCCGCATCGGGGAAATGGCGGCTGAACGGCCCAGCTTCATAGCCTCGCTGGGACACCTGGCGGCGAATGGCCTGATCCCGGTCGCCGGCGGGGTGATTGTCAAAGGTCCCGATGGCCTGCCGATCGGCGCTGTCGGCGTCACCGGCGACACATCCGATAGCGACGAGATCGCGGCCCTGGCCGGAATCGCCGCCGCGGGGCTGACGCCCTTATAGGACGCCGCTGCAAGCTTCAGGCGGCGGTTCGGAAAATCTGGCGCACAAAGCGAATTTCCCAAAAGGGTTCGGACTTGGTGCCATCCGCCAGACTCTGCGCCGGATAGCTCACAACCGCGAGCATGAAGGCTTCGCCGGTTGGAACGCCTTTTTCGTCCACCTCATTCTGGGACGACAAAGCGCTGACGATACCCCCGCCCATCGGTGTCTGAAGCGAAGGCCCGTCCACCAGCCTATGACCTTTGGCGGTGACATACTTGACCGCCAGATCCTTCAACGCCTGCACCGAAAAAGGCGCGTGGACGGCATGGCGCACGGCGCAGGCATGATAAGGCGGCGCCTCGTCGGTCAGGACATACTTGCCGCTCTCGCCCTGGATCAGCCAGCCCTGTCCAGGATCGTTTTTGAGAAAGAGCCTTGTTTGGTCTTGTGTCAGGGCCACCAGCCTGCTGTCGGCCGCGGCCGAGACCAGCGCGGCATCGTCGGGAAATTTCTCCAGGCAATAGGCCGAGAAAAACGCGGCGAATTCGGCGGGCGCCGGCGGCAAATTGGCATCCGGCTGGACATCCTGTGCCTGCGCGCCGCCGGACATCAGCAGCAAGGCGCAGCACAAGGCGGCCAGCTTCATGCGATGACCGGCTCCGCCACATGCAGCCGCCTGTTGGGATTGACGACAAACCAAGGGAGCATGCAAACGAAACAGATACCTGCCGCGACATAGAAGGCGAATTCCCAGCCGTACCATTTGGCGAACAAAGGCGTCAGGATGGCCGTGGTGGCGCCGGCAATCTGCCCACCCATGTTGATCAAGCCGGAGATCACGCCGGTATAAGGCCCGCCATAATCGGCGGCAAACGCCCAATAGGTCGCCTGGCCGAGATAGCAAGCGCCCGCACCGCCCGCCAGCACCAGCACGGCCACCGTGGTGTTCTGGGCTTGGCTGCCCACGATCAGGAACGCGCCCGCCAAGAACAAGGTGAAAGCACCCCACAGGCTGCGGCCGACATACTGGCCAAAACGCTTGACCATCCGGTCGCTGATCCAGCCGCCGATCAAGCTGCCCATGACCATGCCGATAAAGGGCAACATCGCCAATATGGCGCTGGATTTCAGATCGAGGCCGCGGCCCTGTTTGAGGTAAGTGAAGAACCAAGTATGGAAAATGAAGGCAACATAGCAGAAGGCGACATAGGCGACGGCCGCGCCCCAGACATCAACGCTGGTGAAGATACGCAACCAGGGCACGCGCCCGATAGGGCCTTCAATCTTCTCCTGTTGGCCGGCGCGAATATGGCCGAGCTCGGCCGGCTTGACCGCGGCATGCTGCGCCGGAGTGTCTCGCGCGGCGAAATACCAGATGACGGCGATGACCAAACCAATGCCGGCAGAGGCATAGAACACCGCATGCCAGCCCCAGTTATAAATGATGAGGGCGACCAGCGGCGGCGCCAAGCCTGACCCCATACCCACGCCGCCGAACACCCAGCCATTGGCCAGGCCGCGCTCGGCGCTTGGAAACCAAGCGGCAATGAATTGGTTGGAAGATGGATAGGCAACCGCCTCGCCCATGCCCAGGACAAAACGCACCGCGATCAACATCCACAGGGAATGGGCCATGTCGGACGGTACCAGGGCGGTGACGACGGACAGCGCGCTCCACCAGATGAGGCCGAAGGTCAGTGTCTTGCGTGGCCCCAACTTGCCCACCAGCCAACCGGCGGGAATCTGGAAGGCGGCATAACCCCAGAGGAAGGCGGAAAACACCCAGCCGAGCTGGATATTGTCGATACCATAATCCTCGGCCAGATAGATGCCGGCAATGGAAATATTGCTGCGGTCGATATAGACCACGGCACTCACGAAGAAAATCAGCACGATCAGCTGATAACGAACCCTCGCGGCTATCCAGGCTTTTAGCCTTGTTATAAAATTCATTGACCTTCCCCTCGCCGCATCCCGGGTGGTTTTTCCATGGTGGCGCACGCGCCGCTCATCTATTGAGAGCAGCAAAGCGTAATCTTGGGCTTTCGTCAAAGGCTTGCCTGAAAAGCCTTTCACCATGCGATATAGTGCGGCGCAAACTGGCGCGAAACGGCGCGCGGCGTGGTACTTGCGCCGCCTCTCGCCATCCAGTAAGGCCCCCGCTTCTAGCTTACGTCATGAGAGGCACTTACATATTTAGTCAGGTACATTTCAGTCGGGAAAAATCATGTCCAGGAAGCTTGAGGGTAAAATCGCGCTGATCACCGGCGCCGCGGCCGGCATCGGCCGCGCCACCACCGAACTGTTTCTCGCCGAAGGCGCGAGAGTGATCGCCACCGACCGCGATCTCAAAGGCATGGACGGCTTGGCGGCGGAAAAAGTGCAACTGGACGTCACCGATGCCGCCGCCATTGCGGCACTGGCGAAAAAGACGGGCAGGCTGGACGTGCTGTTCAACTGCGCCGGCTTTGTCGAGAACGGCACCATTCTGGATAACGACGACGCCCAATGGCAGAAATCTTTCGAGATCAACGTCTATGCCATGGCCCGCATGATCAAGGCTTTCCTGCCCGCCATGCTGGAAGGCGGCGGCGGCTCGATCATCAATGTCGCCTCGGTGGCGGGCTCCATCAAGGGTATTGCCAACCGCTGCATCTATGGCGCCAGCAAGGCGGCGGTGATCGGCCTGACCAAATCGGTGGCCGTCGATTTCGTCACCAAGGGCATTCGTTGCAATTCACTCTGTCCCGGCACGGTGGATTCGCCATCCTTGCAGCAACGCCTGCGCGACACCGGAGACTATGACGCCGCCCGCAAGGCCTTCACCGCCCGTCAACCGATGGGCCGGATTGGAACCGCCGAGGAAATGGCCAGCATCGCGCTCTGGCTGGCCAGCGACGATTCCAGCTTTGCCACGGGTCAGAATTTCATCGTCGATGGCGGCATTACGATTTAAGCGCCGTGCCCGCCTTTTTGCGGCTCTCGTCCCATCTGACGCATTGACCTTTTCTATATCTGGCGCGAAAACCGCGCCCATGCAGGGGATTTTCCATCTCGCGCGGCATGTGGCGTTCATCGCCCTGGTGGCGCGCGCCCTGTTGCCCGCCGGCTGGATGCCCGCCGCGCAAGGCATCGCCATCTGCTCGGTGGAGACATCCGCGAGCAAGCACCAGAAGCCGCCGGCCGAAAAGAACATCCATCACGACATCTGCCCCTTCGCGGCCGCGCCACATCTGGCATCGGTCCCCGACCTGCCGCAGCTGACCCTGCCCGCTTTTCATGCCTTCGCCGCCACCATCGATAAGCATTACGCAGTAGCGCTTGCGGCCCGCTTTTCACCTGGATCGCCCCGCGCGCCGCCCCGGAACGCCTGAGCTTTTCTTGTCCGCCGCGTCCGCGCGGCCGCTCACTCGTTTTCAGGAAAATCCCGTGTCCAACTTTTCGCGCCCGATGGCGCCCATCCTCGCATTGCTGTCCCTTATCGGCGCACCGGCTTTCGCCCAACCCATCGGCAGGGGCGTCCAGCCGGAATATGTCATTGTCACCGCGGGCCGCGCCCAAAGCGCCGATCCAGCGGCGACTGATATCCAGATCGCCGCCGCCAAGGCGCAAGAGCAGATCAACATCGTCAACACCGAAGACATGCTGAAGTTCGCACCCTCGCTGGTGGTGCGCAAACGCCATTACGGCGACACCCAGGACCCGGTCGCCACCCGCACCTCCGGCCTTGGGGCGAGTGCCCGCAACCTGATCTTTGTCGACGGCATTATGGTCAACGCGCCCATCGGCAACAACAACAGCGCCGCCAGCCCGCATTTCGGCGTCGCCGCGCCACAGGATGTCAGCCGCATCGATGTGCTCTATGGCCCCTTCGCGGCCCGCTATGCCGGCAATTCCATCGGCGTGACGGTGAGTATCACCACCAAAATGCCGGATGACTTCCAGCTCTATGCCGTCGGCACCGGCGCGATACAGAGCTTCAGCAAATACAGCACCGACGAAACTTACGGCACCTGGCAGCTTGCCGGCGGCGTGGGCGACCGCTATGGCGCTTTCAGCTGGCGCTTCTCGGCCAATCATCTGGACAGCAATGGCCAGCCACTGGGTTATGCCACGTTGGTACGCCCAGCCACCACCAGCACAGCGGGCACGCCGCTTACCGGCGCTTTCAACGATCTCAACCGCACAGGCGCGCCCATTGTGGTGATCGGCGATACCGGACTTGAACATCAGGTCCAGGACACCAACACCTTGAAGCTGGCCTATGATTTCGAAAACGGCATACATCTGTCTTATCTCGCCAGCCTGTTTCATCAGGACAATGATGCCACCGTGCGGACCTATCTCAGCAACGCCGCCGGCACGCCAGTCTATGCCGGCAACAGCAATATCGGCGGCTTCAATTACAACATCGCCGCCAGCACCTTTTCCAACAATGTCTACAACAGCCAGCAGAGCCAGCTCGCCCAGGGAATCACCCTAGCGTCGGCGCTGGGCGGCGATTTCGCCTGGGAACTCATTCTCACCCGTTATGACTATCTCAACGACAAGCAGCGGGTGGCGACCGCGGCACTGCCGGGCGCCTTCAGCGGCGGAGCCGGAACCATCAACCGCTTGAACGGCACCGGCTGGTATACGCTGGACGCCAGCGGCGTTTGGCGCGGCTGGCGCGATCACGAACTGTCGTTCGGTCTGCATCGCGACGCCGAAACCTTCGCCCAGACGCGGTACAATCTCACCGATTGGATCGTGGGCGGCCAAGGGTCGGTGGTGAACGCCGCCAAGGGCCGCACCGCCACCAATGCGGTGTGGCTGCAAGATATCTGGTCCCTGCTGCCGGACCTGAAAGCGGCTTTGGGCCTGCGCTATGAGGACTGGCGGGCCTATGGCGGATCGAATATCTCCGCCTCCCCCGCTCTAAATGTCAGCCAGCCGCGCATCTCCGCCAGCACCCTGTCACCCAAGGCATCGCTGGCTTGGCAGATATCCGGCAGTTGGACGATGACCGGTTCCTGGGGTGTGGCCTATCGCATGCCGACCGTGACCGAGCTTTACCAAGCCATCACAACAGGCGCGGCGCTGACCGTGCCCAATCCCAACCTCAAGCCCGAGCGTGCCAGTTCCTACGAATTGGCGGCCGAACACAGGAACAATGGCGGCTTTGTGCGCCTGTCCTTCTTCGCGGAAGACATTACCAGCGCCCTTCTTTCGCAGTCGGCGCCCCTGGTTCCCGGCTCCGCCACCCTGTTCAGCTTTGTGCAGAATGTGGACCGTACCGAGGTTCGGGGCGTGGAGCTTGTCGCCAATCAATACGACGCCTTCATGCCAGGTCTGGAACTGATGGGAAGTCTTACGGCAACCGACGCCCGCATTCGGCAGGACAATGCCTTCGCGGCGGCCATCGGTAAATTCATTCCCGGCGTGCCCAAGCTGAAAGCCAATGCGGTGGCCACCTATCGCCCGGACGACCAATGGGCTTTCACTCTTGGCGCGCGCTATAGCGACCGCAGCTTTGGCACCATCGACAATAGCGATCCCATTTCCCAGACCTATCAGGGCTTCGCCGGCTACTTTGTGGTGGATATGCGGGCGCGTTACCAGATCGATGACAACTGGAACATCTCCGCCGGTATCGACAATCTCAACAATGACAAATACTTCCTGTTCCACCCATTCCCGCAACGGACCTTTGTGATGGAGGTCCATTATCAACAATAGGCGGAGTGCCAGTTAAGGGGGCTTAAGCTCTAAACCGCCCATCAAGGCGGGCGATCATTTCGGCCGGCGTGAAACCCAGGGCGTCCAAGCGGCCCGAGCGCGCCAAAAGCGCCAGCCCCGTCAGTGCCGCCGCCACCAGCACCACATCGCATTGGCTTTCGCGGCTATTGGACGGCAAACCGCTGGCATCCGATAAAGCCTTGAGCACCGCGATCAAGCGGCCGTTGAACAGCCGCTCGGCATCGCCGAGCTTGATGTTTTCATTGGGCGAACCAGCCAGCGCGGCCGATGCCGCCGCCATGGTTTCGGCCCCACGCAACAGCTCCAGCGCCGCCGCGCCTGCGCTTGCCAACCCGCTGCCCGCGCCGCGCATGGCGCGCGCCAGGGCGGTGAGATCGTCGGCCGCCAGCGCCAGCAGCAATTCGTCCTTGTTGCGGAAATAGCCGTAAAGCGCGGCCGGAGCGAAACCCGCTTCCGCCGCCACGCCACGAAGGCTCATGTCGCGGGCACCGTCGCGGGTCGCCACCCGGCGGGCCGCGTCCAGGATCGCGGTCCGGGATGCCGCCCGGGACGCATCGCGCTGCCGCCGCTCCTTGGGAATTCGAACCGCCGCCTCACCCATGGCGGCATGATAGATGATTCTCCGGCTCGCCGCGCCCAGCACGTGCGCCCGATCGAGCGCGGCAAAAGGAATCAGCGCCAGAATCACCGGCCAGCTGAGAACCAACGGTCGGCATAGCGGATCAGCAGACCCGTAACCATCAGGCAAAGGCTAATGCCGTAAAAGGCGTCGGGCTGGTTGGGGCCATAAATGCGCGACAGGCCCATCAAGGCGTAGCACAGCCAGAAATAGCCCGCAGCGGTGCCCAGCAGCACACGGCGAATCTTGGCGGGGATGACCGGCCGATCGCCCAACCTCTTGAGCGGCGCGACCGTCAGCGCCATGACCAGCACCACGCTGCCGCCGAACAGCACCATCAGTGTGGCGCCCGGCGATAGGCGGATGACATTGGGCAGGAAAACCGAAAGCAGATAGACGCCATAGCTGGCGCAAAATCCCCAGACCAGCTTGCGGCCCAGGCTTTCGGGAGGCGTAACGTTGGGAAGGATGCGCGCCGCCAAACGGCAGAGCGGACTTGCCACCAGGGCCGCGAAGAATACCAGGGACGCATAACGCCAAGCCAGTTGGCTGCCCAGACGAAAACCGTTTTCGGCAAAGCCCCGGAAAAGGATGGCACCGATAACCAATGCCACCGCAACAAGGGCGATGCCGCCCACCAGGGGACCAAGAGTGAGTTTCAGGCGTGGAACTCTGACGCGACCGATCAAAGCGCGACCTGTCAGGGCCGTGTTGTCCAGGGCAATCATGGCGGGGAACTCACAAAGACTGTTGCACAATAGAACGCGCAAGAGTGCCCAAAGGATGCCGTTATCCCCGTGACAGAGCCACGGCGAAGCCTTCGACCGGCTGATTGGCTTCCCGGCGCGGCGCCGCCGCCACAAGACCGACCAAATCGAACCCCGTACACATGGCAAGTTCGCGCAAATAGGCTTCGCTGTGCCGCCAGCGCCGCTTGGGCCCCAGTTCGAAACCGGTCCCTTCGCCCTTCTCGACGGTGAACAGGAAATGGCCGTCCGCAGAAAGACGGCGGCGGGCGGCCTCGAATACCGCCGCCAGATCGCCAAGATAAACCAGCGTATCGGCGGCCAGGATCAGGTCATAGCGCGGCCCGTCAGCCGCGAGCGCCGTCTCCAGATCGCCAACCCACAGACTATCGTAAATGCCGCGCGCCCGCGCTTTTTCGACCATGGCGGGCGACAGATCGACTCCATCCAGCCGTGCCGCCAAAGGCGCGAACACCGCCCCGGCCAGGCCGGTACCGCAACCCAGATCCAGAATAGCGAGACTTTTTCCAATGGTCGCTCCGGCCCTGCCCGGCATCACCAGGACAGCGAGATCGAACAGAATCTGCGGCGCGGCATAAGCCAGCTGTCCGATCATGCGTTCGTCATAGTCGGCGGAGAATTGATCGAACAAATGCCGCACATACCCCGGATCGGAGCGGGGCGCCGCCTTGATGGCCTGGCAAGCCGCCATCATCGCTGCGGGCGGGTGCTCCAGGGCGCGCAGATTTTCCAGCGCCTTATCCGCCTCGCCGGCCTTGAGCCAGGCGGCGGCGATCAATTCGCGGGCGGGCGCCAAATCGGGATCCAGGCGCAGAGCCCGTTGCAACTCCGCGATCGCCGCCGGCAGGGCCCCACTATTACTTTCAGATGCCGCCAGCAAACTCTCGCCCAACGCCAACACCGCCACCGCGACATCGGGATTGAGCGACACCGCTTCGCGCGCCTGCGCCAGCGCGCCACCGGTATCGCCGGCGGCCAGCAGCGCCTTGATCAGGGTCAGCCGTGCCAGCAATCCGCCGCGCCCGGCCAGCAGCCGCGCTTGCAGGCCGCGCGCGGCTTCCTGTGCCCGGCCCGAGGCGATCAGCGCCTCGGCAATTGCGATCGGGTCCTCTTCAGTCAAGCAAGCCCATCTTCAATCGAGTAAACAAAGGCCGTTGTTCAGAACCACCGTGCCGGCGCGTTCCTTGACCGAAGCGCGATAGGAAATGGCGCCGCCGTCCTTCCACATCTCCACCACCAAGGTCTCGCCGGGAAAAACCGGCTTGGAGAAACGCACATCGAATTGCTTGATGCGTTCGGGCTGATACTCCGCCACGGTCGAAAGCACGGCGCGGCAGGCCGTGCCATAGGAACACAAGCCATGCAGGATGGGACGGGGAAAGCCCACCATCTTGGCGAAAGCGGGATCGCGGTGCAGCGGGTTGCGGTCACCCGACAGCGCATAGAGAAAAGCCTGGTCCGGGCGGGTGTCGCATTCCTTCACCAAATCGGGGGCGCGATCCGGTAGAATATGCAGTACGGGCCCGCCTTCGGGAGAACCGCCGAAGCCGCCATCGCCGCGCGCAAAGATCGACGAGACGATGGTGAAGAGCTTGTCTCCACTCTTGACCTCCCGCGTCACCCGTTCCTGCACCAGCACCGCGCCCTTGCCCTCGCCCTTGTCCAGGATTGCCAGCATGCGCTCGTCCGAGGTCACCTCGCATTGCGGCGGCAGGAGCTTGTGGAAGGTGATGCGGCGCTCGCCATCCACCACCATCGCGAAATTGATCTGCGACTTTTGCGGCATGCGCTGGCGTTCGGGCGGGGCTTCGCCGCGGCCGATCACGCTGGCGAAAGTAGGAACCACTTTCAACCCGTTATTCTCATAGACGAAAGGCAGCTCCTTTTCGTCTAGCGGATCGCGCCCCATGCCCACGCCCAGGGCATAAAGCATGATATCTTTTTCGTCATAACGCGACACAAGCCCGGTGGCGCCGGACTGCATCATGTCGTCATAGTCGATGGCCATGGTTCACCGCAGGAGCTTTGCGCCAATCTACCCGCTGTGATCAGATGACGCCATGACCCAACCGACGCAGCAGACCTATCCGCCGCGCAACAACAATGGCTGTCTATGGGGCTGTCTGATCCTGCTTTTGATCCTGTGCCTGCCCCCGGTCTTGCTGGGCGGCTATGGCGTCTGGTTCCTTTATGACGGTTACAAACACAATCCCGTACTCAAGCTGGTGGGCGAGCTGGTGCGCGACGATGGCTTGGCGCAACGGGTGTTAGGCCATGGCGCGGTGGTGACCGAGGTGGAAGGCAACGTCTTTTCCTGGGTGCCTGGCACGACCAGCAATGATCTCGGCGTCGTGCTGGAAGGCCCCAAGGGCGAAGGCCGTCTGGCTGTGAAGTCCCACCAGCCTAGCTCCGGCCCACCGATCCTGGACAGCGCCATTCTCACCGGTCCGGACGGACGCCGCTACGATCTGCTCCAGCATCTGCCATTGCCGGATGACCCGGCGCGGCCCGATACGTCGATTTAGGGTGCGCCGATCTAAGCCACGACGATATGGGACAAAGCCATATCGCCGGCGACGTGGGTGAGCGGAATGCCATTTTTCTCAATGCAAGCGCGCGCCGTGTCATAGCCTTCCTGGATCGCCTGGTCGAATTTCTTCCAGTCGCGCAATTGGATGTCGGGCATGGGCGGCTCAATCAGATAATCGCATTGCTCGCGCACAATACGGCGCTGAGCTTCCGATCCCACCGTGCCGGAGCGCATCAGGATGGAGACGATCGACGGATTGCCCCGCATGCGCTGGCCCAGCAGCCACCACCAAGGACGCTCGCCATAGCGGCTGTCCTGGGCCTGAAGATCGATTTCGCCGGTAATGTCGCAGGCGATGATCGGGCCCGCGCCATGCGCCTGCTCGCGCATCACATCCACCGGCAGATTGTTCATCACTCCGCCATCCACCAGCAAATGGCCATGATGCGTAACGGGCGGCAGGATGCCGGGCAGCGCCACGCTGGCGCGCAATGCCCGCCACAATTGTCCGTCGCGGTGGATATGGATTCGTCCCGTGGTGAGATCGGACGATACCGCGAAGAAAGGCAGCGGCAACTCTTCGATACAGACTTCGCCGAAATGCTCGCGCAGCCGGGCACTGACCTTCTTGCCGCGCACCAGGGCGATCAGGGGAAGCGTGAAATCCGACAGCGGATTGTCGGACACGAAAACCGCGCGCATGCGATCGCGCATTTCCTCCAGGCTCCATTCGCGCGCCAGGCCGGCGGCGATGATGGCACCCATGCTGGTGCCGCCCAATTGGTCGAAGGGCACGCCCGCTTCCTTCAGCGCCTTGATGATGCCGATATGGGCAAAGCCCCGCGCCCCGCCACCCGCCAGCACCAGGCCGACGGCGCGTCCGGCGATGAAACGCGCGATGCGCGCCACATCCGCCTGATGGCCGGCGCGCAGATGATGGTGGGCACGGAACAAGCCGCCGCGTACCGAGAAATGCTCCGGCAGCACGGCGCTGGCGCCATCGGGATGCAACAGCAGCAATTCCGGCGGGCCGGAGGCGCGCTCCTTGAAAGCGGGCAAATCCAGAGGCGCCAACGGCAGCGGCTGGTTGGCGCGGGCGAGCAGAAAGATGCGGTCCGCCTGGCGCAGGCAGAGCTGCGTCCAGGGACTGTCGGGCGCGTTGCCGCGATAGAACACCACATCGTGGGCCTGTTCGAAGCCGTTGAACCATTCCGCGGTCTGGTCGCCGGCATTGGCGTCCAGAACGGCAGCGCGGCAGCCCATGCCGGCCAGCGCCATGGTCAGGCGCTGGGCGATGGGCACATCCGACAAGCCCTCCTGCAACGGCACGATGGCGAAGGTCTTGGGCTGCGACTTGGGCGAGCGACCGCGATTGGCGTCCTTCAGCCGCTTCACCAGCATTTGCATCAGGTTCATCATCACCCGGGGATGGCGGGCGACCAGCGCTTCGAAACCATCGGGACTGATCCGCAAGAGTTCAGTATCGCGCAGCGCCACCAGTTGCGCGGAATGACTGGTGGATCCGGCGATCAACGACATCTCGCCCACCGTCTCACCCGCCGGGATGTGCGCCACCATCCGGCGCTGGCCCCCTTCGTCGGTAACGAACACGCCCAGGCTTCCCGTCACCACCAGGAACAAAGCCGCGTTATTCTCGCCGTCGCGTTCCAACAAGGTGCCGCCGGGGAGCGCGAACCAGTTGGCTTCGGCCAGAAGATTGCGCAAGGCGGCATCGCCGACATTCTCCAGCAGCGCATAACTCTTCAGCCGCTCGTATAGCGCTTCCGGATAGACGGTCTGCTGGCCGATGCGGAACGAGGACAGGAACGCCATACGCATCCTTTACCTCATGCCTTTTGGAGTCACCAAGCGGTCCATCCGCCATCCACAGCGAGACAGACGCCTGTCACAAAAGAGGAGGCTGGGGTGGCCAGGAACAGAAGCGGCCCGCCGATCTCCGCCGCCGCGCCGATACGGCCCAGCATGGTGCGCGCCGCCAGCCGTGGTTCCAGCCCGGGCGGCATTTTTCCCGGCTGGGGAAAGGGCCCGGGCACCAGAGCATTGACGCGAATCTTTTCAGGCCCCAGTTCAGCGGCGAGATGGCGGGTGAGCTGTTCCAGGCCTGCCTTGGCGGGGCCATAGTGAAAGGGACTCTGCTGCTCGCGCTTGTCGTACAGGCCTGCCACCGGCGCGACCTGGCCATAGATGGAGGAGATATTGATCACGCTGGCATCCCCCGATGCCGAGGCCGCGTATTTCAAGGCGGGCAAGGCGGCGCGCACGGTCTCGAAAGCGCTGGTAACGGTGGCGGCGTAGGTCGCCGCGAAATCCTCCGGGCCAAGCTGGGAAAAGGATTTGCCCGCCATCATCCCGATATTGTTGACCAGCACGTCCAGCCGCTTCAGGCCGCCGAAAAACGCATGGATCTTGGCGACATCATGGGCATCGAAGCTGGCGGCTTCCACCGACAGGCCCTCGGATCGCATGGTCCCGGCAAAGGCGTCCAACGCCGCCGCATCGCGTCCATTGACGATGACATGCGCCCCCGCATCGGCCAATGCGCGGCTCATGGCCGCGCCCAGATGGCCGCGGCTGCCAGAAACAAAGGCGGTCTTGCCGTCCAGACGGAAAATATTCTGCGCCATAGAGGTCGCCCAAAGCCTGCCGGACAAACTGCCAGCGCAGGGTAAACAACTGTTTACGATGCCCGCGTCCATGTCTTTTGCATCGCCGGCGCTGCCGTATCGGCACGCGGGAAGACGGAACCTTGCTGCGATGCAGCATCAGTGGACCGGATCGCCTTATTGGAAACAGGCCTCGGCCACAGTAAAGTTGCAAATATTCTCACAATAGGACACCCACAGGGGCGGTCTTGCCGGCCAGCAGGCCGAACGACAAAAGGACGATTTTTCATGACCAGTAAATTTGTGATCGCCGCCGTATCGGTGGGCTTGCTGTTTGGCGCCAGTGCAATGGCCGCCGACGCCCCCAAAAGCCCCAAGCTCACCCATGCCGTCGCGGTGGCGCTGACCGATGCCCAGAAGGCGATCGGCACCAAGGATTATCCCTCGGCGCTGGCCGCGATTGTAAAGGCCAAGGCGGTTTCCAGCCCTACTCCTTACGACACTTTGATGATCAACCGCTTTTCCATGGGCATCCATGTCGGCATGGGCGATTTGGCCGCGGCGAACGTGGACGCCGAAGCCGCCGCCGACACCGATCCCAGCCAAATTCCGGATGCCGACAAGCCCCCGGTTTACAGGGCGGCGCTACAACTGGCCATGAACGCCAAGCACACCGACAAGGCCATGAAATACGCCAAGCTGTTTCTTGCGACCACGCCGCCGCCGACCGGCCAAGACCTGGGGCTGGCGACCATGGCGCTCTATCAGGGCGGCGACTATGCCACCGCCACCGCCATCGCGCAGAAAAATATAGATGCCGCAACCGCCGCCGGCCAGAAACCAGCGCTCAGCGACCTGCAGATCATCATGAATTCGCAGGTCAAGCAGAACAATCAGGCGGGCGCCGAAAAGACTCTGGAGACTTTGGTTGCCGACTATGGCCAGCCGCAAGACTGGAATCAGCTCATGGCCGTGGCGCTGACCACCAAGGGCATGCGCGATATCGACTATATTTATATGGGCCGGCTGATGTTCCTGCAGGGTGGCCCCGTGCCCGCCACGGATGCCTCGCTGGTCGGCTCCACCTCCAGCCGGCTGGGCTTCCTGGGTGACGCGGTGGAAGCGCAAAAGCACGGCGCCACCGGCTTCCCGCCGGCCGACGCCAAGGCCGACGCCGACAAGAAGACCATTCCGGCCCAGATCGCCGCCGGCCCCAAGCAGAATGGCCTCTACAATGTGAAGCTGGCTCAGGCTCTGTATGGCTATGGCATGTATCCGGAAGCGATCGCCTCGGCGCAGCTGGGAAAATCCAAGGGCGGCTATCCCGATGCGACCGAGGCCGATATGGTGATCGGCATGGCGCAGGCCGCATCCGGTCAATATGCCGCCGCCGTCACCACCTTCTCCGGCATCCAGGCGCCAAATCCGGCATCGGCGCGTGTGGTGCGGTTGTGGGGCTACTTCGCTAAGGCGAAGGCGTCTCCCGCAACGGCGGCCGCCAAGTAAAGGCATCTCACACCAAGGGGCGCGGAAAACACCGCGCCCCTTTTTCTTTTTTGGGGCCAGCATGAACCTGGTGGCGGGCTTCGCGCCATTCATCCTGTTCACAATATTGTCGCGCCTGTCGGTCGACTTGGCGCTGTGGATGGCGTTCGCCACCGCTTTTGTCGTCACCATTCGTGATTTTGTCGAAAGTCCCAGCTTGCGCTGGCTGGATGCGGCAAGCCTGATCTTGTTCGCCCTGCTGGCCATGGGCCGCGGTTTTCTGGATCCTGGCCTTTCTCTGCCGTCGGTGCGTTTCATCGCGGCCCTGTCGCTGTTCCTGCTGTTGGGCCTGCCCTTGGTTTTGAAGCGCCCCTTCTCGGTGGACTATGCCCGGCTCGATCCACGCGAAGCAGGCTGGCCGCCGGCGCTGTTTCTTCGCGTCAACTATCTGGTCTCGGGCACATGGACCATGGCCTTCGCGGTCATGGCGGCAGCCGACGGAGCCGTGACCTTTGACGCGGGATTGCCGCTATATGCCAGCATGGCGGTCAGCCTTGTCGCCCTGGCCGCGGCGATAGCCTTCACCCTGCGTTACCCGGCGCTGGCCGCCAGCCGCTTGAACAGTTAGGGTAATTGCATGAAACAGGCAGTGATCGTCTCGACCGCGCGCACCGGGCTGGCGAAATCGGTGCGGGGCGGTTTCAACCAAACCCATGGCGCGGTGATGGCCGGCCATGCCATCAAGCACGCCATTGCGCGCGCCGGCACGGATCCGGCGGAAATCGAAGACGTTTATATCGGCTGCGGTTTTCCCGAAGGCGCCACCGGCAACAATATCGCGCGCGAAAGCGCCGTTTGGGCCGGCTGCCCGGTTTCGACCGCGGGCGTCACCGTCAACCGCTATTGCTCCTCGGGCCTCAATGCCATCGCCATGGCGGCCCAGCAGATCATGACCGACGGCACCGATATCGCGGTGGGCGGCGGCGTGGAATCCATTTCGCTGGTGCAGATGGGCGGCATCAATCTCAAGCATTTCACCGAAGAGCATCTGCTCCAGGTCAAGCCCGCTTTGTGGATGACCATGATCGAGACCGCCGAGATCGTGGCCGAACGCTATGGCATCAGCCGGGAACGGCAGGACCAGTACGCCTTGCAAAGTCAGCAGCGCACGGCGCTGGCGCAGGCGGCAGGCAAGTATGGCGACGAGATCGTGCCGCTGGCCACCAAGATGAAAAAGATCGACAAGGCGAGCGGCGTCGAAAGCCTAGTCGAAGTCACCGTCACGCAAGACGAATGCAACCGTCCCGACACCAGCCTGGAGGGATTGGCCGGGCTCAAGCCGGTGCATGCCGGCGGCCAGCAGGTCGCCCAGGGCAAGTACATCACCGCCGGCAACGCCTCGCAATTCGCCGATGGCGGCAGCGCCTGTGTGCTGATGAGCCAGGCGACGGCGGCCAAAAAGAACCTCAAGCCGCTGGGCATCTTCAGGGGCTTTGCGGCGGTGGGCGTGGAACCGGACGAGATGGGGATTGGTCCGGTACTGGCGGTACCGCGCCTTTTGTCACGTCACGGCCTGACGGTGGGCGATATCGATCTGTGGGAGTTGAACGAGGCCTTCGCCAGCCAGACGCTGTATTGCATGGACAGACTTGGCCTGGATCCCGCCAAGACCAATGTGAATGGCGGCGCGATTTCCATCGGCCACCCCTATGGCATGACGGGCGCACGCCTCACTGGGCATCTGCTGATCGAAGGACGGCGGCGCGGCGCCAAGCTTGGCGTGGTGACCATGTGCATCGGCGGCGGCATGGGCGCGGCTGGCCTGTTCGAAATACTGCCCGGCTGATCATGACACGCGCCATATTTTTTCTGATTGCCGCCCTGCTGCTTGCCGCCTGCGCCACGGTGGAACCTCAAAAACCCGCCGCGCCGCCCGATCCCCGGACCCAGATGGGGGCGCTGGAAATCCGCATCGCGATTCTGGTCGAAGAGCAGCGGCAAAAGCTCGACCCCAAGGCCCGCCCGTTGGCGATCGATCCGGAACTTTCCAAAATTGCCCGCGCCCGGGCCAGCGACATGGCGGCCAAGAGCTACCTCGCCCATGCCGCGCCCAATGGCGACACTTCCGCCTCGCTGTTGATGGCGCAAGACGCCAAATGGCAGGGCCTGCTGGGGGAAAACCTCGCGGCGCAACATTACACCAGGCAGAGCGGCGTAACGGTGGAAGACTTCGCTCGGCGTTTCCTGGACGAATGGCTGAAGAGTCCGCCCCACCGGGACAATATGGTTTTCGCCAATTACGATCATGCCGGCGTGGGCGCGGCCGTGAATGACGACACGGTCTATGTCGCGCTCTTATTCTCCACCGATCTGGGACTTAAGCCCCCTCCCGCCAACGCCCCCGCCAATACCGTAACCACCTGGGATAGTCCGGCCGCCGCCAGCACAGCCTCGCCCAAGGGGCCGCTGAATCCGCTGCGCCTGCGTGGAACCAAGGGTGGCCGATAGAGCGCAACCCCTCGCAGCCAACTATCTGTGTATGACCAGGCAAATGGCTGCAGGACTGCAACTCGGGCCGTCAACATTCCTTTACACTATATCTTGGCCCCGGTACCTTCTGTAGCGGGTGCGCGGTACCAGTGATTCGAAATGCGGGCAGAACTTCCCTGGAATGTTGCGGGTATTCCGCCGGAAGCGCGGGAAGCCGCACGGGCGGCGGCCCGGCGCGAGGGACTGTCCGTCGGCGAGTGGCTGACGCGCCGCATTTTGCAGAGCTTTTCCGGCCTGGAAGACGACGTCGCGGCTCCACTGGACAGTTGGGGCTTGCCGGCGTCCGCCGCCAGCCGCCGCGACAGCGAGGATATGCTGGCCCGGGTGGGACGCAGCGAAGCCGAAACGAACGACGCCTGGCGCCGCATCGAAGATCAATTGCGCGGGCTTGGCCGCCGTCTGGAGTCCAGCGAACGAACCCATAGCGAAAGCAACCGCGTGTTGTCCCGAACCGCTCAGGAAATAAACGTCAGCGCCCGCGAGCAAGCCCATGCGATGGAACAGCTTGGTCACAATATCGCGGCCCTGACCGAAAGGCTGGAGCGGCTGGAACGCGGCACCGCCAACGACGGTCTCAGGGAAGCGGTCAAGGCTCTGCATCTGGGCCTGTCGCGCCTGGCCGAACAGATCACCAGCACGGCCAGCAATTCCACCACCCAATTGGCGCAAGTCACCGCCAATCTGGAAAAGCTCGCCGGCCATGTCGGCCAGATCTGGGAAGACGCGGACAATGCCGCGCAACTGCTGGAACGGCGCATCGACGTCAGCGAACAGACACTGGGCCAGCGTATCGCCAATGCCGAGCGGACCATCGAGGCGCGCCTGTCCGCGGTTGAAAGGACCGCCCAGTTCAACGCCAATGCGCTGGATCATGCGCTGGAAAAGGTCGAGGCAAGCGCCGGCCAACGCGCCAACGACCATGATGAGAACCAGCGCCGCGCCAGCCAGAACGAGGAAAATCTCCGCCGGCTTCAAGACAGTGTCGCGCGGCTGGAATCTCTGCTGCCTGGCCCGGAACTCGACAAGCGGCTCGGCGGCGTCGAGCGTTCGGTCCAGGATCTGGCTGACCGCTTTGAGCGCAATGACCCGGCGGCCAGATTTGACGCCGCGATGCAAGCCCTGTCGCACCGGCTGGAAAAGGTGGAGGACAAACCCGCCGCCGAAGCGCTCGAAGCGCCTTTGCAAGCCTTGCGGCATCGGCTGGAAGAGTTGGAGACAGCGCCATCCGCCCTGGAAAAATTCGAAGCCCCGCTTCAGGCGCTGTCGCACCGGCTAGAAAAGCTGGAAAAAGATCACGCCGAGCTGCTGGCCGCGTTGCAGGTCAAAGCGCCGCCACCGCCGCCCGACGCAGTTGAGCCGCCGCTGTCCGTCACCGAACCAGCGCAGGAACCCTTTGAGAGCTCCGCGCACGAACCTCCCGCCTATGAAGTGCCGCCCATCACGGACGAGGACGGGGCCGATAAGATCACAAACGCCTTCGCCGCGCCGCCCGGTTTCGCCTTTGAGGCCGCGCCGCAAACGCACCGCGACCAGCCGGAGACCCATCACAGCGAGCCGCCGCCCTTCACGCCCGATTTTGACGAGGTTTTTGAAGAATCGGTGTTTAAAGAGCCTGGGCCTGACAGCGCACCGGCCGAGCCGGAAAATTTCCTGGCCCAAGCCCGCCGGTCGGCCCGCGCCGCGTCGGAAAAAGCCGAGAGCGAAGGCCATGGCCGGCTGTCGGCTTTCCGCTGGAATCCCAACGAAGCGGCAGCCGAGGAAAAAGAAAAGCCGCGCTATCTCATTCCCATCCTGGTCGCCCTGTTGGTGGCGGCGGCGGCAGCGGCGGCTCTGGTGCTGAGCCAGCGTGCCAAGACATCGGCGCCTGTGGCGATACAAGCGCCCAAACCGGCCAGCACGGCCAGTAAAACTCCGGCCCCGGCACCGACGGTGCCCCACCAGAATCCGTTTGCGGTGGTGCCCCAGGCTGGCGGTGCGGCCGATGTTCCCAGCGGCGGCGCGGTCGGCGGCAATGCGCAGGATTTCCGTTCGCAGCGCTCCGAACCGGCCGCGTCCGATGTGGCGCTACCCACTTCGGTACCTTCCATGCCGGCGTCACAAGCCGCGGCGCCGCACGCCACACCACCTTCGGCTTCTGCTCCCTCGGCATCGGCCCCGGTGCCCAGTCCGCAAACGGCAAACAACGCCAAGTCAGTCCCCGCCAGCGCTACGTCCAAGAATGCTCCCGCCAAGGCCCCAGTCTCGCTGGACCGGGTGACCAAGCTGGCCAATGCGGGCAATCCTGTCGCCCTGGCCATTCTGGGCCTGCGGGCCGTGGACGGCGCCAATGGCGCGCCCGTCAGTTTGCCGGACGCCGTCAAGTTCCTCGCCCAGGCCGCCGAGAAAGGCCAAGCGGTCGCCCAATATCGCTTGGGCACCTTGTATGAGCGCGGTCAGGGCGTTGCGGTGGACGGCGTCAAGGCCGTCCACTGGTACGGGTTGGCGGCCGCGCAAGGCAATCGCAAGGCGATGCACAATCTGGCGGTGGCCTATGCCAGCGGCACGGGCGGCAAGAAGAATATGGCGGAAGCGGCGCGCTGGTTCGCCAAGGCCGCGTCGCTCGGCCTGTCGGATTCCCAGTTCAACCTGGCGGTGCTTTACGAGCGCGGCGATGGCGTGCCGCAAAGCCTGGTCAACGCCTATAAATGGTACTCCATCGCCGCGGCCACCGGCGACGCCGAATCCAAGGCGCGCATGGGCGTGCTGCAGACCCAGCTCGGCGAGGCCGACAGGGCCGCGGCCAACCGGTCGGTCGCCAGCTTCCACGCCGCGCCGCTGAATCGCGGCGCCAATGTGCCGCCCGAGCCGGCCGATCTCGGAAACTGATTTTAACCTGATTTCCGTTAGGTTTTTTTGCGTTGACCCTGTGCGACGGCGCGCGCATGGTCGAGGGTAATGCTGCGCCGTCGAGCCACCTGATGGAAATTTATCTTCCAGTCGCCGAAATGTCCGTCAACTGGCTGATCATTATCGTCTTGGGCACCGGCGTCGGTTTCCTGTCGGGCCTGTTTGGCGTCGGCGGCGGTTTCCTGATGACCCCGCTTCTGGTTTTCACCGGCATTCCCTCGACCGTGGCGGTGGCCACGACTTTGTCCCACGTCACGGCCTCGTCCATGTCGGGCGCGCTGGCGCAATGGCGCAAGCGCGGCATCGACTTCGCCTTGGCGGGCGTGATGCTGGTGGGCGGCGTTTTCGGCACTGTCTTTGGCGTATGGCTGTTCGCACATCTGCGCCGCCAGGGCCAGATGGATCTGATCGTATCCCTCACCTATGTCATCCTGCTGGGCAGCATCGGCTTCATCATGCTGCGCGAGAGCCTGACCTCTTTGAAGGCCTATCGCAGCGGCGCCACGGTCAGTCATCATGCCGTCAGCCGCGGCTGGATCCTGGGACTGCCCTTCAAGATGCGGTTCCGCCAGTCGCGGCTCTATATCAGCGTGATCCCGCCGATCGGGATCGGCTTTGTGGTGGGCACGCTCAGCGCCATCATGGGTATCGGCGGCGGCTTCATCATCGTGCCGGCGATGATCTATCTGTTGCGCATGCCCACCCGCATGGTGATGGGCACATCCCT
>DATFEF010000019.1:0-44447 GCA_035251465.1 Rhizomicrobium sp.
GTCGGATGTACAGGGTGTAAGCCTGAGGCTGGTACAACCGAATATTCCGCAAGCCGAAAAATATGTCCGCACTCTGCTGCCGCGTAACTGGCGGCGGTTGATGCAGCTTTCCATTCAGCCGCCGGGGCCACATCAGAAAGACCCAACTCATATCGTCTGGCCGGAAGCCGCCAGCGGATTTCCCCTGGCGCGTTCGGCCCAGGCGCTGGATCAAATCGCACAGCTGACCGCGCGGGGACAGACGTTGATCGCCGGCTCCGACCGGCTGGTGCCGGGTAGCAGAACTGTCACCGCCTACAACAGCCTTTACCTGTTTGGGCCAGGTGGCGCGCCGCCGTCTGTTTATGACAAATTTCATCTGGTACCGTTTGGCGAGTATCTGCCATTCGCTGGTCTGCTCAACGCTTTGGGTTTCCGCCAGCTCACCGTAGGTTCTGGTTTTGAGGCGGGCGATCATCCGCATGTGTTGGATGCGGGGCTTGCGCCGCCGGTGACGCCGTTAATCTGTTACGAGGTGATATTTCCGCATGACGTTGTTGTTCCCGCCGGCCCGCGGCCCGGCTGGTTTGTTAACATCACCGATGATTCCTGGTTCGGGCCTTGGGCTGGGCCGCAGCAGCATTTGTTGAGCGCGCGGGTGCGCGCCATCGAAGAAGGCTTGGCTGTTGCGCGTGCCGCCAATACCGGCATCAGCGCAATGATCGATCCGATGGGCCGTGTGCGTGCACAACTCGATCTTAATAAAATTGGCGTGATTGATACGGCTCTTCCGCGAGCACTTGCGCCGCCGCTTTATGCACGGTTTGGCGACCTTGTTTTTTGGATAATTTTGGTTACTGCCATTTTAACCGTTTCATTTTTGGGCAGGCCGCGAAATAGCCGAAATTAATTGTTTGCGTTGGACTACAGATGAGGCAAGTTCCTGCCCGGCAAACAGACGAGACGCGCGTGGCCATCGCAGCCAAGAAACAAGCCAATCCCATCGACATTCAAGTCGGCAATCGCGTGCGCATCCGGCGCATGCTGATCGGCATGAGCCAGGAGCGGCTTGGCGATTTGCTGGGTCTTACATTTCAGCAGGTCCAGAAATACGAAAAGGGCGTCAACCGCATCGGCGCGGGGCGGCTGTTCGAGGTTTCCCGGATTCTCAATGTGCCGGTGGATTTCTTTTATGAGGGCGTGAATGAAGGCGCGCTCGGGTCCGTGGAGTCGGATGGCGCGCCGGTGATGGATTTCGTTTCCAGCGGCGAAGGGTTGCAGCTTTCGCTGGCCTTCATGAAGATCAAGGACGCCAAGGTGCGCAAGCGCGTACTCGACCTTGTGAAGAGTCTGGCCGAAGAAGAAGCGCAGAAGAATTAAGGCGCGGGTCTTTTGCGTCCTGAGTGCGTCGCTCGTCGCTCATGGGCGTTTTAGCCCACATCGCTCCTCGCTCCTGCTCAGTTCGCAAAATTCCTCGCGCCTGGTTTAGCGCTAGCCCTTGGTGCGGGCCGCCTTTTCTTCCAAGCCTGATTGGCCTTCACGCGATTTCAGAATCGCATAAACGTCGTCCGGCGTCAGCCCGCTGGCCGCCCACAGTACCGCCAGGTGATACAGCACGTCGGCGGATTCTTTGGCCAGCTCGGCCTTGTCTTTCTGGATGGCCGCGATCACCGCCTCGGTGGCTTCTTCGCCGAATTTCTTGGCGCATTTCTCCACCCCTCCCACCAGCAGCTTGGCGGTGTAGGACTGGGACGGGTCGGCGCCCTTGCGGGACGCGATGGTGGCAAAGAGCTTGTCGAGCGCATCGGACATGGCCAGCGGATTAGCATGCCGGGAGAAGACCGGGAACCCTGTTGACTCAGAGTACTCTGTTATATAGAGTACTGAGAAATAGAAGGGAAATGGACATGCTCAGCGCCGAACAAGCCGCCCAGGCTCTGAAGGAAGCCGCTGCCACCGAAAAGCGCAGCGCCGAGGCCTACAGCTATAGTCTTTCGGCGCCTTACTGTTTTCTCTGGGGCATCGTGTGGCTATTGGGCTATGGCGCCCAAGCTCTGTTCCCTCCGGGGCCGTGGCTGGGCTGGTGGTGGATGGGCTTGAGCATGATGGGCGCTGTGGTCAGCGCCGTGATCGGGCGCCGCCAGAACGTCAGACGGCCCGGCATGTCCTGGCGTATCGGCGTGGTGTTCCTGATTATTTGGCTTTTCACCTTCGCGCTGTTCGCCGTGCTGCATCCCAAGAGCTCTTTGCAGGTCGGTGCCTATTTCCCGCTGCTGTTCGCGGCGATCTATGCCGCGTTCGGACTATGGATGGGGCTGCGTTATATCTTGGTCGGCGTCTTGATGGCGGTGTCCACCTTGGGTGCGTATTTTTATATGCGCGAATATTTTTTTCACTGGATGGCGCTGGTGGGCGGCGGCTCGCTGCTGCTGACCGGCTTGTGGATGCGGCGGGCCTGAGATGGAGCAACCCGACCTGACCATCCACCAGCCGGTGCGGCTGAAGATCATGGCGGCGCTCAAGGGGCTTCCGCCGGCCGAACAGATCGAGTTCGTGCGCCTCAGAAAGATCGTGGACGCCACAGAAGGCAATCTGGGCGCCCACATCCAGACCTTGGAGCAGGCCGGCTATATCGCGGTGGAAAAGGACTTCGCCGACAACAAGCCGCGCACCCGCGTCAAGCTCAGCAAACAAGGCCGCCGGGCTTTCGAGGATTACGTCGCCTATCTACGCGAGATCATCGCCGAGTAACGCCGTCAGCATTTTCAAAACAAGGAGCGAGAAATGAAAATTTCCCGGATTGCGAAGCCATGCTTTTTCGGTTGCACACTGGCCACAACCGCATTGGCCGCCGACGTGACCCTGACTGTTGACGATGTGAAAACCGGCAACGGCCAGATTCTTGCCAGTCTATGCGACGATCCCCAGGCTGTATTTCCGGGATCGTGCCGGACCTATGCCGCCAAGGCTCCGGCACAGGCGGGCGCGACCATCGTGATTTTCAAAGACGTGAAGCCGGGCACCTACGCCATTCAGGTGGCGCATGACGAGAACGGCAACGGCCGCCCGGATTTTCCGCAGGAAGGCTTTGCCTTCGGCAATGACATGGCGTTTCCGCCGACTTTTGCAGGTGCCTCTATTGCCGTGTCCGGCGATACGGCCGCCCATGTCCGGCTGCTTCATATGCTGAGCAACGGCACGCCTAATGTGGGCACCAACGGCGCGCCGCCGCCCGAGGGAGTCACAAAGACCGATCTGCGCGATGATGGATTGTACGGCGCGCTGTATGTGCCGGCGGCACGCAAAGAGCCCTTGCCGCTGCTGATCGCCATCGGGGGATCGGAAGGTGGCCTGGATATCATGAGCAGCCACACGGCGGCGTTCGCCCGGCACGGTTATGCGGTTCTCGCATTGGCCTGGTGGAAAGAGTCGGGCCTGCCGCAATCCATCGAAAACGTGCCGCTGGAATATTTTGACCGGGCCATCGCCTGGGCCAAGGCGCGGCCCGAAATCGCGCCCGGCCGCATCGCCATGCTGGGCTGGTCGCGCGGCGCGGAAGCGGCCTTGCTGGTCGCCGCCCGCAATCGCGCTATTCATGGCGTGATCGGCGTCGCGCCCAGCGCCTTTGTCTGGACCGGGCTGAATTTCGCCAGCCCCGGTGCCAGCAAGCCCGCCTGGACGGTGGCGGGCGTGCCGCTGCCCCATGTGACGCCTGGCCCCTTCCGTCCCGGCGCGCCAATGGCTCAGATGTTCATGGATTCGCTGGCGCTCGCCGATGCGCGGCCGGAGGTTTCCATTCCGGTGGAGAATATCCAAGCCCCAGTGCTGCTGCTGTCGGGCTCCGACGACCGGATATGGCCATCCCATGAGATGGCGCAGCGGATTGGCGGCCGTTTGCGCACCCGGAATTTTGCCTATTCGTTCGAGCACAAGAATTATGAAGGCGCTGGGCATAGCATATTCATTGGCGATCCAGCCGCGCCGCGACGCCCGGATTCGGCAAGCATCGACGCTTTCATGGGCGGCAGTGCCCAAGCCAACAGCGCCGCGCGCGCCGACAGTTGGCAACGTGTCCTGAGGTTTCTTGACGTTGCCCTGAAGCCGAAAGGATAGGCCATGGTCCATTCTGTCATGGGCAGTATGCATGCGATCGCGGCTTTGGCGGCGATTGTCCTTGGATTCGCCGTAACGGTCTTGCCCAAAGGCCGCGCGCCGCATCGTTTGCTGGGCCTGGCATACCTCTTCGCCATGCTTATGACCAATGTCAGCGCCTTGACGATCTATGACCTGACACGGGGCTTCAATCTTTTCCATGCCTTCGCTTTGTTGAGTCTGTTTCTGGTTTTGACGGGATTGCTGATGCCAATCGCGCGGCCCCGCAATTGGGTGTTCCATCATGCGCACCTGATGGGCTGGTCCTATCTTGGGCTGCTGGCCGCCGCCATGAATGAAGCCGCGATCCGGCTGCCTTTGCATGTCGACACACCGCCGCGCATTCTGGCGGTGGGCGCTTTGCTTGCGGTGGCAACGGGGCTGGTCGGCGCTGTTCTGCGCCCCCGATGGGAACGGGCGGCGCTCAAGCTGGCCCCGGCGGGCAGGCGTTAGAGCCCAATCCGCGCCCTGATATCGGCGGGTGTTTCGCCCGCCTCACGCAAGCTTTGCAGGCTGACGGCGCCGTCGCGCTTGGAGAATTTCTTGCCCTCTTCATCCAGCACCAGGGAATGATGGGCATAGGCCGGTTCCGGCAATTTGAGCAGGGCCTGCAACAGCCGCTGGATATGGGTCGCCGACAGCAGGTCTTCGCCGCGCGTCACCAAACTGACTTGCTGATGGGCGTCATCCACCACCACCGCCAGATGATACGATGTCGGCAGGTCCTTGCGTGCGATCACGATGTCGCCAAAGCAGAAAGGATCCACCGCATGAATATGACCCTGTTCGCGGAAGGTCAGCGGCCCGGTCGATGCCGCCGCCTTGGCCACATCCAGCCGCAGGGCATAGGACTCGCCCGCCGCGATCCGCCGCGCGCCTTCTTCTTGCGGCAAGACGCGGCAGGTGCCGGGATATTTCGGCCCATCCGGTCCGTGCTGGGCTTCTCCCGCGCGCGCGATTTCGGCGGCGATTTCGGCGCGGGTGCAAAAACAGGGATAGACCAGGCCGCGCGCCTTCAGATTCACCAGCGCTTCGGCATAGGCGCCCATGCGGGTGGATTGGCGCAGCGATGGTTCGTCCCAGGACAGTCCCAGCCATTTCAGGTCAT
Source organism: Rhizomicrobium sp. (assembly GCA_035251465.1). Classification (GTDB taxonomy): domain Bacteria; phylum Pseudomonadota; class Alphaproteobacteria; order Micropepsales; family Micropepsaceae; genus Rhizomicrobium. The sequence continues at coordinate 5,240 of DATFEF010000019.1, forward strand.
AGAAGATGGCCTGGACGAACGTGTCGCGCGACCGCCCTTTATCGATGTCCTCGATCCGCAAAAGAAAGTCGTCACCGCTTTCATAGGCCATGATGGCGGCATAGGCATGGCCCAGATGCAGCAAGCCGGTTGGACTGGGTGCGAACCTTGTGACAATCATGCTTCTCTCATGGTCGTGGCCCACGAGGCCCCTGCCTCGGGTTCGTGGTCGCTCCGTAATTCTAACCGATAAAGCATGTCCATGGCACTTTCCGGTTCCACATTGCCCGCGGCGTGCGGGCCCGCCACCCATCTGGTGGTGTTGGTGCATGGTTATGGCGCCGACGGCCAGGATCTGATCGGCCTGGCGCAGCATTGGCGGGACCTGCTGCCCGGCACCGCCTTCGCCGCCCCCAATGCGCCGATGCGCATCCCCGGCGGGCCCGGCTATCAGTGGTTTCCCATCTCCCGCATCGATCCGCATGAGATGCAAAAGGGTGTCGAGGTGGCCGGCCCCGCGCTGGACGAATATCTGGACGGCGAACTGGCGCGGCTGGGTCTTGGCCCCGAGCGGCTGGCGTTGGTGGGTTTTTCGCAAGGAACCATGCTGTCTTTGCATCTGGGGTTGCGCCGCAAGGTCCGGCCCGCGGCGATTGTGGGATTTTCGGGTCTGTTGCCGGGCGCTCCGCCCACGGACGAAATTCCCCCGATCCTGCTCACCCATGGCGACAGCGATACCGTGATCCCGCCTCAGGCCATGTTCCTGGCGGCCACGCAACTGGGACTGGCGGGCGCCCGGGTGCAATGGCATTTGGCCCGGGGCATGGGGCATGGGATCGATCCGGAAGGATTAATGATGGCGGGGCAGTTTCTGAATCTGGCCTTTGCCGGCCTGTTGAAAACCGGCGGCGAGGCGCGCTGCGTCTACAAACCGTCATAACGAATCGGCTAGTGTGGCGGTTCAGAGGTCCTCTTCGGTGCCGCGGCGGGCTCTTCAAGGGGATCTCTGAACCAAAGCCACACTAGAATTATAGAATCCTAGTGTCCTTTCGAATCCGAAGTTCGCTACCGATAGCGCCGAGAGATCAAGCGAACTTCGGATTCGGGACACTAGGCTCTTGAGAAATCGCAGGGTCCGGCCCTAGAATTTGGGTCACGCCTTGGCCTCGGCAATATAAGGGGAATTGCTTTCACAGGATTTCTTCCGTGCTAGCCGCCGCTGCCCTCTCCCGGCCCGTGCCGCATTGCCCGGCGCTGGTGCTGAATGCTGATCATCGCCCTCTCAGCTATTATCCGCTTTCGCTCTGGTCCTGGCAGGACACCATCAAGGCGGTGTTTCTGGAACGGGTGAATATCCTGGAAGAGTATGACCGGGTGGTGCACTCGGCCCGGTTTGAGATGAAGCTGCCCTCGGTGGTCTCGCTCAAGACCTATATCCGCCCCGCCCGCCGCCCCGCTTTCACCCGGTTCAATGTTTTCCTGCGCGACCAGTTCGAATGCCAATATTGCGGCGACCCCAAGGATCTGACCTTCGATCACGTGATCCCGCGCAGCAAGGGCGGCCGCACCACTTGGGAAAATGTCGTCACCGCTTGCAGCCCCTGCAATCTCAACAAGGGCGGGCGTATGCCCAACCAGGCCAAGATGCATCCCCGCATCCGGCCGCATCAGCCCTCGGTCAATGAATTGCGCGAGCATGGGCGCAAATTTCCGCCGAATTATCTGCATGAGAGTTGGGCGGATTATCTCTATTGGGATTCGGTGCTGGAACCGTAATCTCCTGTGTCATCCCCGGCGAGCATCGCGCACCAGCGCGATGCGAGGAAAGGGGACCCAGGTGGAGAGATTGAGCTTGGTCTTTCCACCTGGGTTCCCTTCCCCTCGCGAAGCGTCCATACGCTGTCGCTATGGACCTTCGCTCGGCCGGGAATGACAGGTGCGCTAAATCCGCTCCGACAATTTGATCGCAATCCGGCAACCGGCCTTGATCGTTTCGCTGAGCAGCTTGTAGCCGGGGGCTTGTTCGGCGCCTTGCGCAAGCGCGGTGTCGCGATGGGCGGCCTCGTCGGCGCGGAAATCCTCCACCGCCGCTTTCAACGCCGGGTCCTTGTCTTGCAGCGCCGCGATCTGGGCCGCGTAATGTTCGTCGATCACTTCCTCCACCGCGGCGGTGCAGGCAAAGGCCGCTTTCTCGCCCAGCGCCGCGGTGGCGGCGCCCAGGGCGAAACCGGCGATGCGCCATACCGGCTCCAGCGCGGTGGGCCGCACCCTTCGCTCATTCACCAACTTATCGAAAGCCTTGAGATGGCGCTGTTCCTGATCGGCCATGTGCTGGATGGTTTGAACACTGGCCGCCGCGCCCTTGCGCCGTTTCAGGATGGCAAGCTGGCCCTCGTAAATCCGTACCGCGCCATATTCGCCCGCATGATCCACCCGAATCATGGATTCGATGTCCACGGGTGAGCCGGGGGCGGCGGGCCTTTGTTTTCTTGAGGAGGGCTTACGCGGCATGGTTGCGTCTCAGCAGCAAGGCGCCGGTTCCCGCGATCAGAAAGGCAAAGATGGCATTGTAGGCCGCCAGCGACAGGCCGAACAGGCTCCAGGTCACGGCATTACAGCTGATTTCCGGCGGTGGCGCGCCAGAGCCCATCACATAGGCATGCTCGACGGTACAAGCGCTGGGTCCGGGCAGAAATCCCATCTGCATACCGGTCTGGTAAGCGCCGATCAGGCCGGAGATCGCAACCAATGCAATCGCAAGTTTTGCCAACAGGCGCACATGCTTTTTCCAGAATGAGACAAGAACAAGACCGATAATGGCCGCTGCGATATACGGCCAGCGCTGCCAGTGACACATTTCGCAGGGCGCCAGATGCGCGAAATATTGAAAGCCCAGCGCCCCCAGCAGCAAGACCAGCGCTCCGCCCCCCGTCAATCTTGCAATCTGGTCATCACGAATCATGACGGCAATTGTTCTTTCGGCGGCTGCGCAAAACGGAGTACAAATATCGCTCATCTGCACAGTCTAGGCAAACAGCCCGTGTTTTTTAACAAAAAGCAACCTTCCACGACGCGCCATGAACTGCTCAAGATCGATGGCCGCATGCTGGAAGTGCGCGTGCGCCTCAATCCGCGCGCCCGGCGGATGATCGTCAAGGTCAATCCCGCCACCGGCGAAATCAGCGTCACCGCGCCGTCGCGGCGGGGCCTGGCCCATGCGCTGGATTTCGCGCGGGGCGAAAAAGAATGGATCGCGGGCCAATTGGCCAAGGCTCCCGGACCGGTGAGTCTGGTGGCGGGCGCGGTGATTCCCTTCCGGGGCGAACGGCACGAGATCCGCGGCCTCGCCAAAGGCCCGTCGCCGGTCTGGGCCGCGGACGGCGTTATCTGGGTCAGCGGCGGCGTGGCGCATGCGCCGCGCCGGATACTGGATTTTCTCAAGCGCGAGGCGCGCAAGGCGTTTGAAACCAAGGCGATGGATCATGCCGCAAGCCTGGGCGTCAAACCGTCCCGCATCACGGTGCGCGATACCGCCAGCCGCTGGGGTTCCTGTTCCTCGGGCCGTTCGCTGTCTTTTTCCTGGCGGTTGATCCTGGCGCCGGATTTTGTGCTGGATTATGTGGTGGCGCATGAAGTGGCGCATCTGCGCGAAATGAATCACAGCCCGCGATTCTGGGCCCATGTCAGAAGCCTGGTGCCCGACATGGATGCGCCGCAGGATTGGCTGAAGACAAACGGGCGCGAGCTGCAGCGCTATAGCGTTTAGATCTAAGCGACGGACGGGATAACTGGGAATCTCGAGCGAGGCATTCCGCCGAGCGACTTTCAGCATCCGCCAGCTTCCTTGTCCGGCCGCTCGCTCGAACTCGCGGCGTTCGTTGCTCGAAATGGTCCGCTGGACCATTTCGTTCGCCTTTGGCGAACCGCTCCTCACCCCTTCGTGCGAAGCACAGGAAGGGGGAGTGAGGCCATCGGCCAAGATGGCCGAACGGCGCAGCGAGGTGTTTGCGGTACGCAAACCCGAGTTGCGACGGATGGGGGTAATTTAGATTATGTTCCGCCGAAAATCCCGTTCAGCAGTTTTTGCAAGGTATCCGGCTTGTCGTCCGCCGGTTGCTGCTGCTCCATGCTGTCCGGCGGTTGCGCCGATGCCATGATATTGCCGCCGGCCAGCGGCCGCACCGGCATGGTTTCTTCCGCGCCGCTCATGAAGCGGTGGAAAATCCGCGCCGGCAAGGCGCCGCCCGTGGCCTTGCGCATCGGAGTATTGTTGTCGTTGCCGATCCAAACACCGCAGACCAGATCGGCGGTGAAGCCGACAAACCAGGCGTCACGGAAATCCTGGGTGGTGCCGGTCTTGCCGGCGGTGGGGCGGCCTTCCAACCGTGCCGCCCGGCCGGTTCCGGTGGCGGTGACTTCCTGCAGCAGCCGGGTCATCTGCATATTGTCGTTGGTGCTCATCACCGCGCCCAGGCCGGACGGCCGGCGCTGATAAAGAATTTTCCCGGATCGCGTCCTGACGCGCAGCACGCCGAAAGGCGCGGCCGCATTGCCGCCATTGGCGAAAGGCGCATAGGCGCCGGTCAATTCCAACGGCGTGACGCCGGAGGTGCCCAGCGCCAGGGACGCCACTTCCGCCAGCGGCGAGGCGATACCCAGCCGGTGTGCGGTGCGCGCGACTTGCTTGGGGCCCACTTCGGCGGTCAATTGCGCCGCCACCGAATTGGAGGATTCCGCAAAAGCCTGGATCAAGGGAATCTCGCCCTTGAAGCGGCCTTCATAGTTTTGCGGTTTCCAGCCGCGAATATCCACCGGCCCGTCATTCACCGTCTCGTCCGGCGTGTGATCATGTTCCAGGGCGGTGAGATAGACGAATGGCTTAAAGGCGCTGCCGGGCTGACGCACCGCATCGGTGGCGCGGTTGAAGCCGGAGCCGCCATAAGCCCTGCCGCCCACCATGGCGCGGATCGCGCCATCGGGGGTCATGGCCACCAACGCGGCCTGGCTGGCCTGGAACTGCTCGCCTTCCGCCGCCAAGCCGTGAACCACGGCTTGCTCCGCCAGCATCTGGGTCTCCAGATCGAAGCTGGTTTCGACAATGACCGGCTGTTCGGACGGCGCGACAATGTCGGACAGATGCGCCATCACCCAATCGGCGAACCAGCCCGAGCCGGGCGTGCCGTTGGCGCGCACGATGCGCGGCCGGGTCGCCTGCGCCAGGACGCGGGTATTCTCGTCGATGAAGCCCGCGCTCTGCATGGCACCCAGCACGACCCGGGCGCGCGCCAGTCCGGCGTCGGAATCGGACAGAGGATTGTAGCGGGCCGGGGCCTTGACGCTGCCCGCGATGATCGCGGCTTCGGTCAGGCCCAGTTCGCTGGCATGCTTGCCGAAGAATTTTTGCGACGCCGCTTCAATGCCAAAAACCCCGGCGCCGAAATAGACGCGGTTGAGATACAGGGTGAGGATTTGGTCCTTGGAGTAACGCGACTCCAGATACAGGGCCAGCATGGCTTCCTGCATCTTGCGGTCCAAGGTGCGGCTGGGGTCCAGGAACAAATTCTTGGCAAGCTGCTGGGTGATGGTCGAGCCGCCTTGCACCACATGACCCGCCAGCATGTTCTGAAACGCCGCGCGCGCCAGCCCGATGGGATCGACGCCGATATGGGAGCGGAAGCGCCGGTCTTCGATGGCGATAAAGGCGCCGGACACATAATCGGGCAGGTCTTGCGCACGCACCATCCGGCCCTGGGTGAGGCCGCGCCGCGCGATCAGGCGGCCGCGATCGTCCAGGATGGTGACGTCCTGCGAGGGGCCGCTGACCATCAGGTTTCCGACATCGGGCAGGCCGGAGAGAAAATGCGAGAAGAACAGGCCGGCGAAAATCACCGCCCAGCCGCACATCATCAAAAGCACATAGGGCCAGGTGGAACCGCCGCGCTTACGCTTGGCTTGGGGCTTGGATGGTTGCGGCACGCTGCGCGCTATGCGCCGCTTTGGAATGGCGGTGGATTTGGTGGGCTTTTTCCCCATCCCGTTGTTCTAGGACGGGGTGGTTAACGGGCGTTAAACAAGTCCCAAAGTTCCCCCGAGCCGCGCCCATCAAAAACCTAGGCACTCAGCCGATACCCGCCGCCCTCGGTCAGCAAGATCTGGGCGTTTGCTGGATCTTGTTCGATTTTCTTGCGCAGGCGGTAGATATGGGTCTCCAGGGTGTGGGTGGCCACCGCCGGGCTGTAGCCCCACACCTCATGCAGCAGGATATCGCGCGGCACGGTTCCGCAACTGGCATGAAGGAATTTGAGGATATTGGTCTCTTTCTCGGTCAGCCGCACCTTGCGTCCCTCGGCCTGCAGCAGTTTGGCGGACGGATGGAAGGTATAGGGCCCGATGCGCACCGCCGCGTCGTCGGCGGGAGCATGATGGGTATTGAGGGCATGCAGCCGCGCCAGCAGCACGGAAATCCGGAATGGCCGGGCCAGGCTTTCCGGTGTCGCGGGCGCCTCACCATCGGTCAGAAGCAGCAATGGACAATTCAGCCCTTGCTCGCGCAAATCCGCCGCCAGTTGCTCGCCCAGGCCAATGATCGCAAAGTTTATGGGCTCGCGCGCCGCCGCAGCTGCCTCCTCGCTATTGCTGGCCGCCACCACGTCATAGCCTTCCTGCTCCAGCTGTTCGGCCAAGCTGGCGCGCAGCACATCGTCACTCTCGGCCAAAAGGATTCGGGTCGGCATGATTCGCTGAATATGGTTCGGGGCGCTCCAGATTAGCGCGTCCGGCGCCGGGTCGGCAAATCTTGCCGGTCGATTCCGTCCGGCAACGGATAAAATGCCAGCAATGGCGCGGAAAAAATTTGGCGCGGCGCTTGCTTCCAGCCAGGGGATGAGCGTCTTCGGCCCGCAGTATCACGCCATGGTCCCCGCGTCCGGTTCAGTCCGGTCCGACTCCGTCGCCGCCCAGACGAACAAGACGGCGGATGGCGGCGTCAAGGACGAGGAAGGCTTTTTCGGGCACCTGCTGGACGTGATCAATCCGCTGCAACACTTGCCCATTATCGGCACCATCTATCGCGCCATTACCGGCGACAAAATGTGCCCGATCGAAAAGATCGCGGGCGACACGCTGTATGGCGGAATGTGGGGCGCCATCGCTTCGATCGCCGACGTGGCGTTTGAAGGCATTACCGGCAAGAGCTTTGAGGACACCGCGCTCGCTCTGTTCCAGGGGGACGGCAAAAGCAAGGCCACCAAGGTTGCATTGACGCCCATCAGCGTCAGCCCGTTATTGCCCACAGCCTCTTTTCCGGCGTTGCCGTCTTCTATGACGGTCGCGGCAAATGTTCCGGACGGCCTGGATGTCGCCGCCTTCTCCAATGCCTTGTCCGCCAAGGGCGTGGACAGCGACACCGCCAGCCGCGCGCTCTACGCCTATCGCCGGTCGATGGGATTGATCGGCCAACAGCCGGTTCTCGCCAGCGTTCACTGACGCTATACAGTCCTCATGAATCTGATAGTCACCGCCGGTCGTAACGGTGCCTTGCTCAATTGGGGCGCGGGCGCGCGCCGTGCCGCCATCGGCCCCGGCGGCATCGCGGTCAAGGGCGGCGAAGGCGACGGCATCACGCCGCGCGGCATTTTTCCGGTGCGGGAGGTCTTCTATCGCGCCGACCGCATTGCAGCGCCGCGTACGCGCTTGGCGTTGCACGCACTGCAAGACGATGACGGCTGGTGCGATGCGCCCGGCGATCCCAACTATAACCGGCTGGTGAAGCTGCCCTATGGCGCCAGCGCGGAACGCATGTGGCGCCAGGATCATCTCTACGATCTGGTTGCGGTGCTGGGCTATAACGACAATCCGGTGGTGCCGGGCAAAGGTAGCGCCATTTTCCTGCATCTGGCCAAGCCGGATTATTCTGCGACCCAAGGCTGTGTGGCGATGGCGATGGACGACTTGCGGGCGGCGATCGAACAGCTCAAGCCAGGGGATCAGATCGTAATTGGGTGATCCTCATGCTTCGACAGTCGTTAGCGGCAGCGTCGTGCGACCAGCATGAGGATTGTTTCCAAAGTCCTCACCCTGAGCTTGTCGAAGGGTGAGGGGCTCGCGCGCCGAAGATCGCGGTTCCGACTCTCACATGGGTGGCACCAAACCTTACCGCCAGCTCGAAATCCCCGCTCATGCCCATGCTGAGATTCGCCAAGCCATGATCGCGCGCCAGTTTGGCCAGGAAAGCGAAGTGCGGCGCGGCATCGTCATCGGCAGGAGGAATGCACATCAACCCGTCCAGCGGCAGGTCCAGCTTGCGCGCATGATCGATCAGCGCGGCGGCGTCCCGCGGCATCGCGCCAGCCTTTTGCGGTTCCTCGCCGGTATTGACCTGCAGGAACAGGCGCGGACATTGGCCCGATCTATCCCGTTCCGCCGCCAGCGCGTCCGCCAGCTTGATCCGGTCCAGGGTCTGGATCACATCGAACAGGGCCGCCGCTTCCCTGACTTTGTTGGTCTGCAAGGGACCGATCAGATGCAATTCCAGGCCGGGATGCGCGCTTTTCAGATGCGGATACTTGGCCTGGGCTTCCTGGACCCGGTTCTCGCCGAAGATGCGCTGGCCCGCGTCAATCGCCTGGCCAATGCCGTCTTGCGACACGGTCTTGGAGACGGCCACCAGCTTGGTTGCGGGCGCCGGCGCGATGGCGGCCTTTCGCGCCGCGTCGATGCGCGCCAGTATGTCCGCGAGATTCTGTGAAATCGTCATGACCGCGAACCTAGCAATCCACCGCGTTGGTCTCAATGCGCTGCTTCGCAGCGCGGCGCGTCTCAATCCGGACATGCCCTTGGTCCTGATGACCGACGACCGCAAGGCCGATTGGGCGCACGCGGTGCGCGCCTTGCCGCCTGGCAGCGTGGTGGTGGTGCGGGCGCGCGAGGCAAAACAGCGCCGCGCCCTGGCGCGGCAACTGTCGGGCCTGGCGACTTTGTTGATCGCGGACGATCCGCGATTGGCGGCGCAATGCGGCGCGGCGGGACTGCATCTGCCGCAGCTGCGCATGCATGAAGCGGCGCATTGGCGGGCAAGATTCCCGCATTGGATCATCACCTCTTCGGCGCATTCTCTGCGCGCCTTGATGGGTGCGCACCATCTGGATGCGGTGTTTCTGTCGCCGGTTTTCGCCACCGCCAGCCATCCAGGCGCGCGCGTGCTGACGCCGGTGCGCGCCGCCTTCATCGCCGCGCAGGCCCCGGTGCCGGTCTATGCCTTGGGCGGTGTCACGCCGCGCAATGCCGCTTTGCTCGCACCCGCTTTCAGCGGAATTGCAGCGATATCTTCATTGGTCTCCTCCCCTTCGCGCGCGTAAGCGCGCAGGAAGGGGAGGTGGCCGTAGCAACGCCGTGGCGCGCAGGCAAAGCCGAGCACCACGGCAAAGTTGCGAAGGCCGGAGGGGTTAATCTGATGAGGTTTTCAGATTCAGATGCAGGAAGATGGCGTCCATTTTCAATTGCGGCGCGCCGTTGAAGAACACCCCGCTGCTGCGGCCATAACTCAGATGCTGCCAGCCCCCGCTGAAGCTCAGGCTAGACGACAGGCGATAGCCCAGGGATGCCTGTGTTCCGTTCAGCCCCAGGCGCGGCAGTCCCGCAATCGCCACCTCTTTGGCGACGCCATTGCCGAATTCCACGCCCGCGATCCAGTTCCCCCGCGCAATGGCCGCCGAGACATGCTGTCCCCGCGTGGTGGAGGGCTGCCAGGTCTGATTGACGTCAAAGGCATAGGCATTGCTCTGCCGCCAGGAACCGCCCAGCGATAGGGTGGTCTTGTCATCCAGCGGATAGTCGCCGCGCAGGCCGAAGCTGAAATCGCTGGTGCCTTCCTGTCCCGGCAGCTTGTGTTCGCCGCGGCTTTCCACCAGTGCGCCATAGCCGGTCAGCGACACGGTCCCCCACTTCGTGTCCAAGTCGGTTTCATAGCGCAGCGCCGCTTCCCAAAAATTGACTTGCCGCCCCGGCAGATGCGGACCCGCATTCAGGAACGGCAATTGCTTGCCCTGGGTCGGGGTGAAGGACAGCGCCAACTGCGCGCCGAACAGCGACGGGCTGGTATAGACGAATTTGGCATAGTTACTGGAAGCGCCCGCCTGGGTGCGCAGCGCGAACATATTGATCACCGCCCGCCCGTCTCTGGGATCGCGATAAAAACTGGTGCGGGGATCATCCAGGCTGACATCGGAATCCACTTTGGGACCGCTCACATCCAGCGCATCGCCCGCGCCGTCGGTAAGGCCGATTTCCAGCATGCCCAGGCCGGTGCGTGCCGAAACGGTCAGCCGCTCGATGGCATCGCCGTCATATCCGCCGCGCGACAAAGGATCGGCGGCGGCGAATGTTCCGTTCAGCCCCAGCGACAGGCCGCTGTCATAGTCGCGCCGCAGCTCCGGCATCAGCAAGAACACGCCGCTGGCGGAGGCTCCGCGCCGGCCCGGTTGATCGGTACTGAACAAGGCGCCGCTGGTCTCGGCCTCCAGTCGCAGTTGGGCCTGGCCCAGCGGCCAGGATGGCGGCGCCAGCGGCTGGCTTGGAAACTGTGCCTGTGCCGGGCTCGCCAGAAGCAGGGCGCAAAGCATCGCTATCTTACGAAGTGGCAATCTGGCGGTCTCCTAAGTCCTTCCAGAATAAGCCAAACCAGTCCGTTTGGCGCAAGCCATGCGCCGTTGCGTGGCAAGCCCCCCGCCGCTATAAGCCTTGTCCGGCGCGCCTGCCCCAGAGGAAAAAACGTTCTATGCGAGTTCTGCCCGCTTTGCTTTGCGCGTTGGCCCTGGCCGGCTGCGGTTCCTCCAATGACGGGGCCCGGGAGATGGATACCGGCACCAGCGCCATCGCCAGCGGTTCATCCCGGGTGACCCTAGGGGTGAACTCCTATCTCTGGCACGCCTCGCTCGACACCCTGTCCTTCCTGCCGCTGACCTCGGCCGATCCGTTCGGCGGCGTGATCATCTCGGAATGGTATGTCGCGCCCTCCAGCCCCAATGAGCGGCTGAAAGTGACCGTATACATCATGGACCGCGCGCTTCGGGCCGACGGCCTGAAAGTCGTGGTGTTCCGCCAGGTGAGGGGCGCCGGCGGCTGGGCGGACGCCACGCCCAGTCCGGAAACCGCCCACAAGCTGGAAGATTCGATCCTCACCCGCGCACGCGAACTCAGACTCGCCACGCTCGGCCAAGTTGGCTAGCGCATGGCGCGCTACAACGCCAAGGAAGCGGAAAAGCACTGGCAAGCCGAATGGGACGCACGCGCCCTGTTCGCCACGCCCAGCCATTCGGATAAGCCCAAATGCTATGTGCTGGAGATGTTTCCCTATCCGTCGGGGCGCATCCATATCGGTCATGTGCGCAACTACACCATGGGCGACGTCATCGCCCGCTTCCGCCGGGCGCAAGGCTATAACGTGCTGCATCCCATGGGCTGGGACGCTTTCGGCCTGCCGGCGGAAAACGCGGCGCGCGACAAGGGCGTAAGCCCGCGCGACTGGACTTACGAAAATATCGCGACCATGCGCGAACAGCTCAAGCTGATGGGCCTGTCGCTGGACTGGTCCAAAGAATTCGCCACCTGCGATGTCGCATATTATCATCAGCAGCAAAAGCTGTTTCTGGATTTCTACAAGGCCGGCTTTGTCTATCGCAGCCAAGCCGATGTGAATTGGGATCCAGTGGATATGACCGTGCTCGCCAATGAACAGGTGATCGACGGGCGCGGTTGGCGCTCGGGCGCGGTGGTGGAACGGCGCAAGCTCAGCCAGTGGTTCTTCAAGATCACCGCTTTCGCCGACGAATTGCTGCAAGGCTTGGACGCGCTGGACCGCTGGCCGGAAAAGGTCCGCGTCATGCAAAGGAACTGGATCGGCAAGAGCGAAGGCCTGCGCTTTCAATTCACTTTGTCGGACAAGACGGTTCTCGACGTTTTCACGACAAGGCCCGACACTTTGTTCGGCGCCAGTTTTGTGGCGCTGTCGCCGGACCATCCGCTCACCCAGCGGCTGGCGGCCAAGGACAAAAAGCTGGAAGACTTCATCGCCGCGTGCCGCAAGACCGGCACGGCGGAGGCTGAAATCGAAAAGGCCGAGAAGCTGGGCTATGATACCGGCCTCACCGCCCTTCATCCCTTCGATCCCGATTGGAAACTGCCGGTGATGGTGGCCAATTTCGTGTTGATGGGGTACGGCACCGGCGCGATCTTCGGCTGTCCCGCACACGACCAGCGCGACCTGGATTTCGCCCGCAAATACAAGCTTTCGGTGACGCCGGTGGTGGTGCCGTCCGATGCCGATCCCAAGACATTCGATGTCGGGGAAGAGGCCTATACCGGTCCCGGAAAACTGGCCAATTCGCGATTCTTGGACGGCATGACGGTGGAACAGGCCAAGGCCGAAGTCGCGGCGCGGCTGGAAAAGACCGGCACCGGAGAGCGCGCGGTGAACTACCGGCTGCGCGATTGGCTGGTGTCGCGCCAGCGGCCCTGGGGTTGCCCGATCCCCATGATCCATTGCGAAAAATGCGGTGTGGTGCCGGTGCCGAAGGATCAGCTGCCGGTCAAACTGCCCGAGGCGATCAACTTCAACGTCAAGGGCAATCCGCTGGATGCCGATACGGCGTGGAAGACCACCACCTGTCCGGCCTGCAAGGATCCTGCGGTGCGCGATACCGATACCTTGGACACTTTCGCCGATTCATCCTGGTACTTCGCCCGTTTTACCAATCCGGATTTTGGCGAACCGGTGGACAAACAGGCGGCGGATTATTGGCTGCCGGTCGATCAGTATATCGGCGGCATCGAGCATGCGATCCTGCATCTGCTGTATGCGCGCTATTTCACCCGCGCCATGGCTAAGCTGGGCATGGTCAAGACCGCCGAGCCTTTTGCCGGCCTGTTCACCCAAGGCATGGTCTGCCACGAGACCTACAAGGACGCAGACGGCAATTGGCTGGCGCCGGATGAAATCGAAAAGCGCGACGGCAAGGTTTTCCTGCGTGCCACCGGAAAGGAAGTGACGGTTGGGGCATCGGAAAAGATGTCCAAGTCCAAGAAGAACACCATCGCGCCGGAAACCATCATCGCCGAATATGGCGCCGACACCATCCGCTGGTTCATGCTGTCGGATACCCCGCCCGAGCGCGACATCGAATGGACCGATACCGGGGCCGAAGGCTGCTGGCGCTTTGTGGGCCGCGTCTATCGCCTTTGCACCGAAGCGGGCGACCTGCCCGCGCCAGCCGCGCCGGAGGCGCGCGTTAAAGAAGGCACCGCCGTCACCGCCACGGACGAGGCTTCGACCGCCTTGCGCCAGGCCAGCCACAAGGCCATTGCCGCAGTGACCGAGCATCTGGAACATTTGCGCTTCAACAGTGCCGTGGCGCAGCTTTATACCCTGGCCAATGTGATCGGCGCGTCCGACAAGGCGAATCCGGCGGCGCGGCGCGAGGCGCTGGAAGCCCTTGTCCTGCTTTGTGCTCCGATGATGCCGCATTTGGCGGAATCCTGCTGGCAGGCGCTGGGACACGGCAAATTGGTGGCCGAAACCGCCTGGCCGAAATATGATCCCGCCCTGACGGAATCCAGCAGCGTCACTCTTCCCATTCAAGTCAATGGCAAACGGCGCGGCGAGATCAGCATGGCCAAGGATGCCGACAGCAAGACGGTCGAAGCCGCGGCCCTGGCGCATGACGGCGTGGTCCGCGCTTTGGAAGGCAAAGCGCCCAAGAAGGTGATCGTGGTTCCGAATCGCATTGTAAATATCGTCGCATGAAGAAACTCGCTGTCCTTGCCGCCTGTTCGCTGCTCGGGGCCTGCGGTTTCCATCCCATGTACGGCAAGTCGCTGGCGCCGCAGCTTTCCTCGGTCTATGTCGAGCCGATTGCCGAGCGCGACGGCTATGAATTGCGCACCACGCTGATCGACACGTTGCGTTCCGATGGCGATCCGGCGGGCAAGAGCTACCGCCTGAAAGTGGTGCTCAACCAGACCAGCCAAGGCATCGCGCTGCAGAACGACGCCTCCATCACCCGGTACAACAACCGGCTTGAGGCGCGCTATACCTTGAGCGACATGCGCGGCAATGTCTTGACCAGCGGCATCCAGACCGAATTGTCGGCTTACAATGTGGTGCAATCGCCTTATGCCACCCTGGTCGCCGAACAGGATGCCAGCAAGCGCGCTGCCCAGGATGTGGCCGAACGCATTCATCTCGACCTGGGCGTCTGGTTCCGGCAGCACAAGAAATGATCATCAAGAGTCACGAAGCCGACCGCTATGTGACCTCGCCGCCCAAGGGGCTGGCGGTGGCTTTGGTCTATGGCCCCGATGCCGGGCTGGTGCAGGAGCGCGCCGAGAAGCTGCTCAAAAGCGTGGTGCCCGACCTCAGCGATGCCTTCAATGTCGCGGACCTCAACGAAGCCACCTTGCTGGCCGATCCGGCGCGGCTGGCGGATGAAGCCGCCGCCATCTCCATGATGGGCGGGCGGCGGGTGGTGCGGGTGCGCGGCGCGGGCAACGATCTGGCCGATCTGCTGGACTCTTTTCTGGATGATCCAAAAGGCGACGCATTGGTGGTGATCGAGGCGGGCGATCTGGCCAAGACCGGCGCGCTGCGCAAGGTGTTCGACGATCACAAGACGGCCGCCGCCATCCAATGCTATCCGGATTCGGTGCGCGACCTGGGCGATGTGGTGCGCGATGCCCTGCGCGCCGAAGGCCTCGCCATCGCCCCCGATGCGCTGGAAGACGCGGTGTCGCGGCTGGGTTCGGATCGCGGCGTGACCCGGCGTGAGATCGAAAAGCTTGTGCTTTATATGCACGGCCAAAAACAGGTCACGTTGGACGATGTCCGCGCCGTGATGGGCGATGAGGCCGAGGCGCGCAGCGAAAGCGCCTGCGATGCGGCGGGCAGTGGCGATCTGGCGAAACTGGACCGCGAGCTGGAGCGGCTCTGGGCCTGCGACACCCAGCCCGCCCAGCTGCTGCGCAGCGCCATGGGCCATTTCCAGAAGCTGGTGCAGGCGCGCGAAAGCGCAGGCCGTGGCGAAAGCCTGGATACGGTGATGAAGCGGCTGCGCCCGCCGGTGCATTTCTCGCGCAGCGCCGCCTTCAAGAACCAGGCCCAGCGCTGGAACAGCGATAAACTTGGCGAAGCCCTGGACATGCTGTTGGAGGCCGAAGTGCTGACCCGCACCACCGGCGTTCCCGCCGAAGCGGTGACGGGCCGGGCCTTGATGAACATCGCCGCCATGGCGAAGGGCAGGATGTAATGCTGAAGATTCGCGTCATTCCCTGCCTGGATGTCAAAGACGGCCGCGTCGTCAAGGGCGTGAATTTCGAGGGCCTGCGCGATGCCGGCGATCCGGTGGAACAGGCGATCCTTTACGATAAGGCGGGCGCCGACGAGCTTTGTTTCCTGGACATCGCCGCCTCCCACGAGAATCGCGGTACCCTGCTGGATGTGGTGCATCGCACGGCGGAAGTCTGTTTCATGCCGCTGACCGTGGGCGGCGGGGTGCGAACGCTGGAAGATATTCGCGCCTTGCTGCTGGCGGGCGCCGACAAGGTCTCGATCAACACCGCCGCCGTCAGCCGTCCGGAATTCGTCAAGGAAGCAGCGGAGAAATTCGGCAGCCAGTGCATTGTCGCGGCGATCGACGCCAAGGGCGTGGGCGGCGGGCGGTATGAAATCTTCACCCATGGCGGGCGCAAAGCCACCGGTATCGATGCCGTGGCGCATGCGCAAAAGCTGGTGGGCTTTGGCGCCGGCGAAATCCTGCTCACCTCCATGGACCGCGACGGGGTGAAGTCGGGCTATGACTTGGAACTCACCCGTGCGGTTTGCGATGCGGTGCAAGTTCCGGTGATCGCCAGTGGCGGTGTTGGCAAGGTCCAAGATCTGGTGGATGGCGTCACCAAGGGCCATGCCAGCGCGGTTTTGGCGGCCTCGATCTTCCATTTCGGCGAAGTCAGTATCGCGGAAGCGAAGACGGCCTTGAAAAATGCTGGCCTGCCAATTCGCCCCATCTAGGCACGATTGATACCGGCGCGGCATTCAGTCTAGCGTCGGGCATGGACGATCCCCGCGCCTCGGTACATTCGCTGGTCCGCCGCAACCACGGCGCCGACAAGATGGTTTTCGGCAAGCCGGCCAAGGCCGCATCCCGTTACATCGCCAAGGCGATGCGGCCGGAAGAAGCCTTCCGCGCCACTTTGTCGGATTGTCTCTCCCAGATCACCGCCAACGCCGCCACCTTGCGGCTGGGCCGCTCCGTCGAGGGGTTGCATCAATTGCGGGTGGCGTTTCGCCGCCTGGAAGTGGCGCTGGGCGCTTTTGGGCGGGAATTCGGCCAGGACTGGCTTGAGGAATTGCGCGGCCGCGCCAAGATTCTGGCGGGACGGACGGCGCCTGCCCGTGATCTGGACGTATTTGTCGAAAAGCTGCTGGCCGATCCGCCCAAATCGGGGGTGAGCGAGGGCCTGCCGCAATTGCGCGTCCGCGCGGAAAGTACCCGCGACCGGGCCTGGGCCGCTGTCCTGGCCTGTATTTCCGGTTCCGATTTCGAGCTGTTTGCCGATGACGTGGCAGCGCTGGCCTCCTCGCAATTGCCGCTGACCCGCGACCGGCGCTTGCCGCGCACCGCCCGGCGCATGCTGGACCGTCAGGTTGCACGCATGAAAAAGCGCGGCGAAGTGGCCAAGAGCCAGGAGGAGGGCGATCTCCACCGCTTGCGCATCGCGCTCAAGAAATTGCGTTATACGGCGGAATTCTTTGCGCCGCTCTATCCCAAGCGCGAGGTGAGAGCCTATTTGCGCAAGCTGCGCGGGCTGCAAAACCATCTGGGCGATCTCAACGATGTCGCCAATGTGCGTAGCGTGGTTGCCGGCCTGCTGCGCGAGAAAAACCGCAAAGAAGACGATGGCCCGCTGCGCTATGCCGCCGGCGCCATGGTGGGCTGGTATGGGGCGCAAGTGCCCGGTGCCGTGAAACAGGCCCTAAAACGCTATCGCAAATTCAAGCGCGTGAAGCCGTTTTGGGACTGAGCTTCTTTCCTATCTCACCATGGGCGGGCTTGACCCGCCCATCCAGGGCTACAAACGCCGGCGCATGCGTCTCTGGATGGCCGGCTCAAGGCCGGCCATGGAGAATTGTGATTTGGCAGGCTGCAGAGCAAAAGGCCGCCTATACATCGAACTCCACCACCACCGGCACATGATCGCTGGCCTTCTGCCAGCCGCGCATCTTTTTGACGATCTTATGCGACTTGAGCGCGCTCTTCAGGCCTGGACTCGCCCAGACATGATCCAGACGGCGGCCGCGGTCGGAAGCCTCCCAGTCGGCGGCGCGATAGCTCCACCAGCTATAGATCTTCTCCTGCGGCGGGATGAAGTGGCGGGTTGAATCGATCCATTCGAACGCCGCCTGCGCCTGGCCCAGCAATTGGGTCTCCACCGGCGTGTGGCTGACGATGTTCAAGAGCTGCTTGTGGCTCCACACATCATTTTCCAGCGGCGCGACATTCAAGTCTCCCACCAGGATGACGGGGTCTTTTTTCTTCGCCTTCCGGCGCGCGAAGAATTTTTCCATTTCCTGCAGAAAGTGCAGCTTGTGGGCGAATTTGCCGTTCACATCGGGGTCGGGAATGTCGCCCCCGGCAGGGACGTAGAAATTGTGCAGCTCCACGCCATTGTCCAGGGTCACGCCCATATGACGGGCATGACCCTCGCGGCAGAAATCCTGGGTCCCGCTTTCGCGCAAAGCCATTTTCGAAAGCACCGCCACGCCGTGATAGGCCTTCTGGCCGTGGATCGCTTGGTGGACATAGCCCAGCTTACGGAAGGCCTCGGCCGGAAACAGCGCGTTCAGCACCTTGGTCTCCTGCAGGCATAGGACATCCGGCTGCTCATCGCGCAAAAACCGGGTCACCAGGGAAAGCCGGTGGCGGACGGAGTTGACGTTCCAGGTGGCGATTTTCAAAGTTTGCATCCCTCCTATGCTGCACATGCACAACAGTAACGGCTGTGAGCAATTAAATTGCTATATCAATGACTTCAACTGGTTGATCCAGGAATTTGCCACAAAACTATCTCGAAATGCATAGCTACCATCCATTGTTTTGCAACACTAGAAAGCATATATTGCAGTGCAGCAAAGAGTCGCCGAGGCAATTGAATATAGTGCAAGGTACCTTGCGTAACATGGTAGCTTGCGGTACAAGTGTCCCCGGCTGAGTTTTGAAAAGGAGTCCTGACATGACCAAACTTCGCATCCCCCTTCCCCTGCAGAGTGGCGTGAATGCGTTTATTGTCGAGGCTTTCGACGCCGCCACCATCGCTTTGGTGGGCGTTCTCGGCATCGTGACCCTCGCCGTCACGATCTAACGGATCACTTTCGTTCCGCGAGCGGCCACCTGGCTCGCGGTGATGTCGACAATGCGTCTCCCCCCGCATGGTGCGACAAGCGTTCCACCCCCGCCCAGGCGATCATCGCCGCATTGTCGGTGCAGAGCCTGGGGGGTGGGACGCGGATCGCAAAATCCTGGGCCTTGCACAATTGGGCCAGTGCGGTGCCGATAGCCTGATTGGCGGCGACCCCGCCGGCCACGACAAAGGTGTTTCGGTGCGGAAAATCACGGCGGAACATCTCCATCGCGATGCGGCTGCGGTCGCAGAGAATATCGATCACCGCGACCTGAAAGCTGGCGCTGGCGTCCGCGACGCTCACGTCCTTCTGCGCGATCTGGCGCAGCGCCGTCTTTAAGCCTGAAAAAGAAAAATCCGCCCTCTCATGCCTGTTCAAATCGCGCCGGTTCAGCAAGGGGCGGGGCAGATCATAGGCTTTGGCGTTGCCGCTTTTGGCGGCGGCTTCGACCGCCGGGCCGCCGGGATAGGGAAGGCCCAGAATCTTGGCGGTCTTGTCGAAGGCTTCCCCCACCGCATCGTCGATGGTGCTGCCATAGAGGCGGAAATCTTCCGGCCCCCCCACCCCGACAAGCTGGCAATGCCCGCCGGACACCAAAAGCAGCAGAAACGGAAATTCCACGCCATGGGTCAGGCGCGCGGTCAGGGCATGGCCCATCAGATGATTGACCGCGACCAGGGGCTTGCCCGCGCCCAGCGCCAGGGCCTTGGCCGTCGTCAGCCCCACCATGACGCCGCCGATCAGTCCGGGCCCTGCCGTGGCGGCGACCCCGTCCAGTTCCGCAACGGTCATACCAGCCTCGGTCAAGGCGCGTTCGATAATGTCATCCAGTATCTCCAGATGAGCCCGGGAAGCGATCTCCGGCACCACCCCGCCATAGGGTGCATGGGCTTCGGTCTGGCTGAACACGATATTGGACAGGATGGTGCCGGGCCCGGGAATATGCCCGCGCACCACCGCCGCCGCGGTTTCGTCGCAGCTGGTTTCAATACCCAGAACAGTGAGGGTCTTGCCGGTCATGGGGCGGTGCTTTACGCCCAATCCCGTATTCCGCAAAGCTGTAAAGCCATGCATATTCTTGTAACCAGACCGCTGGAAGACGGCCGAGGCATCGCGGCGCTGCTTGCGGGGCGCGGCCATCGGGCCTTGCTGGCGCCGCTGCTGGAGCCGCGTTTCTTGGACGGTCCTTTGCTGGAAGAGCAGGGCGGTGAACTGGAAAATGTGCAGGCTTTGCTGGCCACCAGCGCCAATGGTATCCGTGCCTTCATCCGGCGCTCGGCGCGGCGCGATCTGCCGGTTTTCGCCGTCGGCCCCCAAACCGCGCAAGAAGCACTGAAGTCAGGCTTTACGGATGTGCGAAGCGCCGATGGCGATGCCAAGGCCTTGGCCGAGGCGACCCGGCGCTGGGCCTCGCCGCAAGGAATTTTGCTGCATGTCTGTGCCCAGGACGCGCCCGGCGCCTTGGCGGAAAGTCTCACCGCTTCCGGTTTTTCGGTGCGCCACTGCGCGCTCTATGCCATCGAACCGGCGACACGGCTGCCGCCCGAAGCCGAAATCGCGCTCAAACAGGGCGCGTTGGATGCGGTGATGTTTTTTTCTCCCCGCACCGCCCGCATCTTTGGCGGGTTGGCGGATACTCTGCCCACGGAGCGCCTGACGGCTTTTTGCATCAGCCCCGCCACCGCCCAGGCGCTGGGGCCCATACGCTTTGCCCAAGTCGCGGTTGCGGCGCGCCCAAACCAGGATGCGATGCTGGCGCTGGTTGAATAAGGCCCTGTGTCTGCTCGATTTTTGAGCGATACGAACGAGCTTTGAGCAGAAGGCCCGTCTGGGCTATCGGTCGCATGGCTTGCGCCGGATGAAAATAAAAGCAGTGCTTGCGAGGACGCCCGCCATGCGTGCAGACTTCGCGCATGCAACAAGAGGCTTTCGCCAATACCGAAGATTTTGGCGGCCCCGATATCGTCGCCGGCCCGGGCCGGATCACCCGCCCCGGCCTGGATGCGCCCTACGCCAATTATGAGTTGGGCAAGCCCTATGACGAGATGTTCAGCCGCGACGGCAAGGCGCGGTTGCCCTATGCGGTAATGGATTCGCGGATTTCCACCCTGCCGCTGGAAGAACTCAACCGCCGCCAGCAAGCCTGCGAGCAGAGCTTCCTGCATCAAGGCATCACCTTCACCGTCTATAACGACAACAAGGCCACCGAACGGATCATTCCCACCGATCTTCTGCCCCGCATCGTCACGGCGAATGAATGGGACCGGATCGAACGCGGCCTGACCCAGCGCATCCATGCCCTGAACCTGTTCCTGCGCGACATCTATAACGACGGAAGGGTGCTGAAGGACGGCGTGGTGCCGCGCTCGATGATTTACGGCTCCAAGCACTACCGGCGCGAGATGCGCGGACTGCCGGTACCCCATGGCGCCTATGTCAATATCTGCGGCAGCGATCTGATCCGCAATGAAGCCGGCGATTTTGTGGTGCTGGAAGACAATCTGCGCGTGCCTTCGGGCGTCAGCTATATGCTGGCAAACCGCGATGTGGCGCGGCGCGCCTTTCCGGCGGTTTTCCGCTCCATGGGGGTGCGCCCGATCGAGCACTATCCGCTGGAGCTGCTGGCGACCTTGCGCTCGCTGACGCCTTTCCATGAAGACGTTTCCATCGCGGTGCTGACGCCGGGCGTGTTCAACAGCGCCTATTTCGAGCATGCCTTCCTCGCCCGTCAGATGGGCGTGGAGCTGGTGGAGGGCCGCGATCTGCTGGTCAATGACAATGTCGTCTATACCCGCACCACCTCCGGCTTGAAGCGCATCGACGTCATCTATCGCCGCATCGATGATGACTTCATCGATCCGCTGATCTTCCGGGAGGATTCGGCGCTGGGCGTGCCAGGTCTGTTCAACGCCTATCGCGCCGGCAATGTCACCATCGCCAATGCGCTGGGCACCGGCGTCGCCGACGACAAGGCGGTCTATGCCTATGTGCCGCGCCTGATCCGCTATTACCTGGCGGAAGAGCCGATCCTGGAAAATGTCGAGACGTTCCTCTGTCGCGAGGAAAAAGCGCTGAGCTATGTGTTGGCCAATCTCGACAAGTTGGTGGTCAAGGCGGTGGGGGAATCCGGCGGTTATGGCATGCTGGTCGGACCGCATGCCTCGCAGAAAGAGCGTGACGAATTCGCCGATAAGGTCAGGGCCGATCCGGAAAATTACATCGCCCAGCCCACCATCCAGCTTTCCACCGCGCCCACCTTTGTCGGCAATGGTATCGAGGCGCGCCATGTCGATCTTCGCCCCTTTATCTTGCATGGGGTGGAAACCAAGCTGGTTCCCGGGGCGCTGACCCGGGTGGCGCTGAAACGCGGCAGTCTGGTGGTGAACTCCTCCCAAGGCGGCGGTTCCAAGGATACCTGGGTGTTGAGTCAATAATGCTTAGTAGAGTCGCCGATTCCCTCTATTGGATGAGCCGCTATATCGAGCGGGCCGAGCACACCGCGCGGCTGATCGCGGTGAAGCTGGATTCCATGGTCGAGCAGACCTCCGAAGACGCCACCGCAAGCTGGGCGCGGGTGGTGGAGTCCCTGACCGGCGAAAAAGCCGCGCTGCTCCATCCCGATGCCTTCGCCATCACCCATAAGTTGGCCTTTGACCGCGATAACCAGACCTCGCTGATCACCTCGCTGGCCCTGGCGCGCGACAATGCCCGCCAGGTGCGCGAGGCGCTGTCCAACGAAGTCTGGGAGAATCTCAACCGGCTCTATCTGCGCCTCACGCCGGTGACGATGGAATCGATCTGGGTTCATACCCCGGCGCGCCTGTTCCGCGAGGTGCTGGAAGAAATGCACGCGCTGGAAGGCGTGACCTATTCCACCCTCAGCCATGGCGAAGGCTGGTACTTTTTGGAACTGGGTCGCCATATCGAACGGGTGCAGCAATTGGGTCGGCTGCTGGATATTCATTTCAGCGCCGCCCAGAGCAGCGAGAACAGCCCCAAATATTTCGACTGGCTGGTGCTGCTGAAATTCTGCACCGCCTTCGAACCCTATACCAAACAATATACCGCCTCGATCCGGCCCCAGAAGATCGCCGAATTCCTGCTGTTCGATTCCGAGTTTCCCCACTCTATCTGTTTTTCCGTCGACCGCATGACAGAAGCCTTGGCGCGGGTGGCGCCGGGCGCGCCGCCGGCGCGCCGCGCGGCGGTGGAGCGCTTGGCCGGGCGTCTCAAGGCGGCGGTGGATTTCGGACAGGTGGATGAGCTGATGTCGGGGGGCGTTGCGGCCTTCATCGCGGATATCACCAAGCAATGCGAACAGATCCACAAGGCGCTGTACAGCTCTTACATCACTTATGGCGCGGAGACAGTTCTGTGATCCTCATGCTTCGACAGGCTCAGCATGAGGAATATTGTTTTCTCCTCACCCTGAGCTTGTCGAAGGGTGAGCAGCGGTTCGTCAAGGCGAGCGAAATGGTCCGCCGGACCATTTCGAGCGACGAACGCCGCAAGCTTAGCGAGCGGCTGGATAGGAAACGGAGACGTTAATGTTCTACTCCGTTCGTCACGTAACGCGCTTCCGCTATTCGGGTCCGGTCCGCGAATCGGTGATGGAACTGCGCATGCAGCCCCGCTCGGAAGGGCCGCAGACCTTGCGTTCGTTCCAGATATCCACCAATCCCCGCGCCCAGCTCTATGCCTATACCGATCATCTGGGCAACGCGGTCTATCACTTCAATCTCTTGCGCGAGCATGAAGAGCTGCGCATCGAGGCCCAGGCGGTGGTGGAAATCGCACCGATGCGGCCCATGCCGGACAAGCTCGATCCCCTGGAATGGAGCCGCTACAACAGCTTCAACCTCAGCGACGATCATTTCGACATGCTGGGACCGTCGCGCTTCGCCAGACCGTCGCGCGAATTGGAAAGCTTCATGAAGATCGCCGATCTGGAAAAGCCGGTGGGCGATCCGCTCATGGCGCTGCGCACCCTGCAACGCGGCATCTACGATTCCTTCGACTATGAGCCGGGGGTCACGGAGGTGAATTCGCCCATCGAAGTGGCGCTGGAGCAGCGCCGGGGCGTCTGCCAGGATTTCGCCCATATCATGACCGCGATCGCGCGGGTTTGGGGTGTGCCGTGCCGCTATGTTTCGGGCTATCTCTATCACAAGGGCAGCCACGACCGTTCTGCCGCCAACGCCACCCATGCCTGGGTGGAAGCCTATCTGCCGTCCATGGGCTGGATCGGATTTGATCCCACCAACAATATCATGGCGGGCGAACGCCATATCCGCGCCGCGGTGGGCCGCGACTATGCCGATGTGCCGCCGACCCGGGGCACTTACAAAGGCGGTGCCGACAGCGAATTGTCGATCGCGGTGTCGCTGGAGCCGACCCAGGCGCCGGTGCGTCATGAGGACTTCCTCAAGGTGGCGCGCCCCATGACCTCGCCACCGCCTACTGCCTCGATGCCGGAGAGGCTCTATCACCAGCAGCAACAGCAACAACAAGAATAGCGCGAATCTTTGGCCTAGCTTTTCTTAGTGAGCGAAGCGAACTTAGAAAAGCTGGCCCTGCTTCGAGCCCGCATAGCGGGCGAGGGCGGCGCGTCCAGGGTTCGTCGCGCCGTCGCTCATGTACTATCCGTACACATCGCTAGGCGCTCCTGCCCTGGCCGCGAAATCTCTCGCGCTATAGGATTTGGCATGACAAAACGCAAAAAGCGGGAGTTGGGTGGCACACTGGAAGTGGACGGCTATCCGCTGCGCTGGAGCCTGAAGAGCGAGCAAATCTGGGATCCCAAGGGCGATCATGCCGGCCTGCGCCTGTCGGTTGAGCGCAGCGACGAGAACCACCGGGAATTGATCCTGGAATATCCCTTCCGTGAGGGCGGCAAGATCGAACGGCCCGAGGTCAATCTCCACACCCTGGAGGGCGACATCCGCCGTGCCATGGCGGCGGGCTGGAAACCGAAATCCCGCGGTCGCCCTTTCTTTTTCCAGGTTTAGAGCGGTCTGCGAATACTTAACGCGGCGTAAACAATTGCCGTCAAAAGCATCAGCCTTTTGTTAACGGACGCGGACGTATTCTGGCCCCAATCGAAAGGGAAGGGCGCTATGCCGCTAAAATTGTCGTTAAAGCCTGGTGAGAAATTCGTGCTGAACGGTGCGGTTCTGGCCAATGGCGACAAGCGCACCAGCCTGGTGATTCAAAACAAGGCCTGTGTGTTACGCGAAAAGGATATCATGCAGCCCGAAGGCGCCAACACCCCGGCGCGGCGCATCTATTTGGCCATCATGATGATGTATCTGGACGGCGAAGCCAGCGAAGAGCCCTACAACGAATTTGCCCTGCGCATGACCGAATTCATGGGCGCGATCAACACCCCTGAGATACTGGGCGCTTGCGTGGATATTAGCCGGGATGTGGCGCAAGGCGCTTATTACAAGGCGCTTATCGCCTGCCGCAAACTTTTCGACCTGGAACAGGAGCGTTTGAGCTATGAGCCTTAAAGCCTATAAGGCCGCGCAGGTTGCGACGGAAGATCCCCGCGTCACGGAATACCGGCTGTTCGGCCAGGTCACGGGCGCGCTGCTCAATGCCAAGGAATCCAATGCCGTGGGGGGGCCACTGGTGGAAGCGGTGGACTGGAATCGCCGGCTGTGGCGCACCCTGGCCGCCGACTGCATGGATGACCGCAATACCCTGACCGAGGATGTACGCGCCAAGATCATCTCCTTGTCGTTGTGGGTCGCCAAATATTCGCGCAGCGTCACGCGGGAAAAAGCTCCACTTGACCCTCTTATCGAAATCAATCGTACCATCATGCAGGGGCTTCACGCCGGCTAAGCCGGTTTGGCAGTTTGAATTGGAAAAGCCGGTGCCTAGCGCCGGCTTTTTTTTATTACCCTCATCCGTCGCAGCTCGGGTTTGCTCCGCAAACACCTTGCTGCGCCGTTCGGCCATCTTGGCCGATGGCCTCACTCCCCCTTCCTGGTGCTTCGCACCGAAGGGGGAAGGGATCTTTCAGCAGCTGCTGGTCGCGCTGCGGAATGCAGCGCTCGAGATTCCTGACTATTCCCAGTCCATCGCACTCGCGTGCCGGGCAAGAAATTCCGAATGCGGCAGATCATGCCTAATGGTTAATGCCAATTAAGGAATTTCTCCAAGTAAAATCAATGGTTTATGCGGTTAATCGCGTGGCACGGGCGTTGCAAAAGCTCCTGCGGGCCTCGCCCAGGTCCGCAGAATTCGCGGTACGCCACCAGATTTAGATGGAGAGTAGTTATGTCCTTCAGCGTCAACACCAACACCGGCGCGCAGATCGCGCTGCAATATTTGAATGCCACGCAGGGTAAGCTCGACGCGACCCAGGGTGCGATCAATAGCGGCCTCAAGGTTGCGACGGCGAAGGATGATGGCGCGATCTACGCTATTGCCCAAAACCAGCGCGGCGCTTTGGCCGGCTACCAGTCCGTTATCAACAGCCTCAACAACGGCTCTTCCGCCATCGACGTCGCGCTTTCGGCCGGCCAGTCGGTTTCGGATCTGCTGATCCAGTTGAAGCAGAAGGCGCTGGCCGCGGCCGACCCTTCGCTCGATACCGCCAGCCGCCAGGCTTTGAATGCCAACTTCACTGCCCTGCGCGACCAGATCTCCACCATCGTCAAGAACGCCGTGTTCAACAACTTCAACCTGGTCGATGGTTCCACGGTTCAAGTCCAGGCCCTGGCATCGGCTGACGGCACCCGCCGCATCACTGCCCAGGCCCAGAATATGAAACTGTCGGGCGCCATCGTCACCCTGAAGACCACGTCCACGGTTTCGACCCAGGCCAAAGCTTCAGCGATGATTACCGTGATCCAGGCCTCGCTGACCAACGTCAACTCGGCTTTGGCCAAACTGTCGTCGGGCGCCGCGAAGTTCTCGATCCAGGCGACCTTCACCCAGAAACTGTCGGATACCCTGACCGCCGGTCTCGGCAACCTGGTCGACGCCAACATGGCGCAGGAAAGCGCCAAGTTGCAGTCCCTGCAGGTCAAGCAGCAGCTTGGCGTCCA
This sequence comes from Rhizomicrobium sp., assembly GCA_035251465.1. GTDB lineage: Bacteria > Pseudomonadota > Alphaproteobacteria > Micropepsales > Micropepsaceae > Rhizomicrobium. The sequence goes on from DATFEF010000019.1 coordinate 31,727, forward strand.
GGCGTTGGCGATCGCCAACCAGGCACCGCAGACTATCCTGTCGCTGTTCCGCGGCTGATCCGTCTTTCAAGGGGGCTTACCGCGCGAAAAGGGCGGCACTTACGTGCCGCCCTTTTATTTTTTTAAGGCACTCCGGCTTTCGCCTATGTGCTCGGCGTCGCGACAGCAACGCCCTTCTTCTTTGCAGCGAACTTAGCCCGGGCTCCCCCTCGCGTGCGAAGCACGCTTGGAGGGAGAGGTGGTTTCAGCGATCGAGGCGAGCAAAGCGAAGCCGAGAGGAAGCTGAAACCGGAGGGGGTCAATTAATACTTATTTACCAAGCGCTGTTTCGGCATGAACCAGAAAAACCCAGGGATTTTCTGGATTTTTTGCCGGCATCTTTTCTGAAAAGTGGAGTTATTTGCCCACCGGCCCGGCAAATTTTGCCACAAGCAGGCAAGTTTTGCCTAGCAACGATGACAGCGCGTCAGTTGCGGCCGGGAAGCATTTTCCGAGCTCCCGCAAAATCGATGTTTAAATAAATCCTACGTTCGAGCGGCACGAGGCTTGCCAATAGCCACGCGGGCAAAACGCCCGAAGAGCAATGCTCTATGACCAGAACGGAGAGACCACATGTCTTTTAGCGTCAATACCAATAGCGGCGCCCTCGTCGCGCTGCAGTATCTAACTGCCACTCAGGGGCAGTTGGGCCGGACCCAGTCCCACATCAACAGCGGCTTGAAGGTTGCCACGGCCCGCGACGATGGCGCGATCTATGCGATCGCCCAGAATCAGCGTGCTTCGATTGCCGGTTACGCCGCCGTCGTGAACTCGATCAACAACGGCACGTCCGCCGTCGACGTCGCCCTTTCGGCCGGCCAGTCGATTTCGGACCTGTTGATTCAGCTGAAGACCAAAGCGCTTGCCGCCGCGGACTCCTCGCTGGATACCGCCAGCCGCAACGCCCTGAACGCCAACTTCACCGCTCTGCGCGACCAGGTCGCGACGATCGTGAAGAACGCGGTGTTCAACGGCTTTAACCTGGTTGACGGTTCGACCACCCAGATCACTGCTCTGGCCTCGGCCGACGGCACCCGCCGTATCACGACCGCTGCCCAGAACATGAAGCTGTCGGGCGCCATCGTGACCCTGAAATCCACGGCCACGATTTCAACCCAAGCCAAGGCTTCCACCTTGGTGGCCACGATCCAGACCTCGCTGACCAACGTCAACTCGGCTCTGGCCAAGTTGTCTTCGGGCGCCGCGAAGTTCTCGATCCAGGCGACCTTCTCCCAGAAGCTGTCCGATACCCTGACTGCGGGTCTCGGCAACCTGGTCGATGCCAACATGGCTCAGGAAAGCGCCATGCTGCAGTCGTTGCAGGTCAAGCAGCAGCTGGGCGTTCAGGCTCTGTCGATTGCCAATCAGCAGCCGCAGACCATTCTCTCGCTGTTCCGCTAAGCCATGGTATGGGCGGGTTGCCTCTTGCAAAAGAGGGCCCGCCCATCGCCAACCGAAGCCGGACAACCGTAAGAATACGGTGTCCGCCCCGGGGCGTAGGGACAGAATATTTCTGGTGGGCAATAAGCAAAGGACGGATCGCTGGGGGCGGTCCGTCTTTTGTGTTTTTAGAATTGAAGATCGCGCGGCGAAATCTCATCGCCCAGCGCCAGACAGGTCGCTGCATCGAGGAAGGCGGCTGCGTCAAGCCGCGCCGAAATTTCCGCGACATGCGGTACGCCTTGATACATCACGATCTCGCTGACCACCGGGCCATCGGTGACGCCCAGCGCGGAAGCGGCACGGCTCACCGTATCGGCCACCGGCTTTTCGGGCGATCCCGCCACATGACAGACGCCTTTCACCATCAAGGCGGCAACATGGAGGCGCGGGCCCTCCAGCCCTTGTTGTACCATCACCCGCTCACTGGGGGAAAGAAAGCGCGCCCGCTGGAAGGCGGCGCCGAAATCCTCCACGCCGGCCAGCGGCATGGTGCCGTCGGGCCCGCGATTTTCCACTGGCTTGACGACAAGATCGCGCCCCCTGGCGATCATGGCGCGCTGCAATTCCTGGGGCGTGAAGATTTCCCCATGCCAAGGCGCGGCGATTCCGGCGGAGGCAAAACAACGCCCTATCAACAGCCGGTCATTCACCAACTCAGCCACATGCAGCGGCGGCCCCGGCAAGCGCAGGCGGTCGGCGACCGTGGCGGTGGTCAGGACGGCATCGGCGGTGCAGAGCACGCCGTCGATCCTGCGGATCTTGCGGCTGTAGCGTTCGGCGGCGGCGGCGGTTTCCACCGCGCCATGGACATCCGCAATCAGGCAGGAATCGGCGAAAGCAAAGGCGGGTGCCTGCGGGTCCGCGTCGGAAACGACCACGGCATGGCCGCTATCCTTGGCCCGGCGCGCAACGTCCACCGAGGCTGCGCCGCCGGAAATAATCAGCAGCGTCTTGGACATGCTGGCTGGCTCCTGGACAGGTTTATGCGGGCTCCGCCCTGTTAACTGCTTCTTAGCCAACCGCTCTTTAGATTCCGTTAATGACCGGCGATTCCCTCAACAACAATGGTGCGCGCGAGCATATCCGCGTGGTCGCCGTCATACAGGCGCGCATGAACTCGGTGCGCCTGCCGGGCAAGGTGCTCAAGCCGATCGCCGGTGAGCCGCTGTTGTGGCACATCCTGCACCGGCTCAAGGGCTGCCGGTTGCTCGAAGACATTGCCGTGGCCACCAGCACCAATCCCGCCGACGATGCCATTGTGGAATGGTGCAACAGCCAGGGTGTAACCGTGGTGCGCGGTCCGGAGGACGACGTGCTGGCGCGCTATGCCTTGGCTGCCGAAAAACTCGACGCCGACATCATCGTGCGGGTTCCCTCGGACATTCCCTTCCTGGACGCCGGTTATGTCGATCATCTGGTGGCCACCCTGATCGAACAACAGGGTGACTATGTGCTGCCGGAAGAGGGCACCGACGACGCGCTGGAGAGCGTGGACGCCTTCAGCCGCCGGGCCCTGGACCGCCTGATGATGGATGCCGCCCATGACAGGTTCGCGCGCGAGCATGTCACCGGCTATTTCCGCCAGCATCCCAGTTTCGTCAAGGCTGTCCGCGCCAGGCTCTATGCGCCGGCGGCCGAGAACAGCGGCTGGCTTACCGTCGATACCCAGGACGATCTGGCATTTGCCGAGGCCGTGCATGCGCGCCTTCATGTCAAGGCCGGCGAAGCGTCGCTGGACGATCTGTTGCGGCTCTTGGAACGCGAGCCGGCGCTGAAAGCGCTCAGCGCGGGATCCGGCCGCGGCAACACGGCTGAACGCACCGCTCTGATCCGCTGCGATGGCGGCGGAAAATTCGGCTATGGCCATGTCAAGCGCATGGTGGCGCTGGCGCGCGCCTTGCGCGACCGCGAAAATATCGGTGTCCATTTCGCGCTCAATGGCAGCGAAGACGCCGCGATTCCCATCCGCCGTGCCGGCTTCGATGTCACGATGCTGCGTCCCGCCGCCAGCCTGGAAAGCCTGATCGAGGCGAAAAAACCCAATATTCTGCTGCTGGACGGTCGTGAGGGCCCCACCCGCGCGGAACTGGAAAAACTCAAGCGCGGCATCGCGGTCACGGCCGCGATCGATGACGGACATGAACGCCGCCTGGCTTGCGACTATGCCTATTATCCGCCGGTACCGGGCGCGCTGGCATTGGATTGGACGGGCTCGCGCACCTTGCCGCGTGTGGGCTGGGAATGGGCCGTCTTGGGCCTCAATCCCAATATCGTCCGCAAATATGTCCCGGCGTCGCGTCCCACCGTCCTGGTGAGCATGGGCGGCAGCGATCCCCATGGCCTGACTTTGCGCATGGCCATGGCGCTGGCGCCGCTGGATTCGGTGTACCGCGTGCGTTTCGTCATCGGCACCGGCATGAAAAACGCCGAGACGGTGGCGCGCGGGTTGGTGACGTTGAAGAAGAATTACGAGACGGTGGAAGGCGCCGACGATCTCTCCGTGGAGTATGCCAGCGCCGACATCGCGCTATGCGCCTTCGGTGTTACCGCCTATGAGCTGGCGGCATGCGGCATCCCCGCCATCTATCTGGGATGGACGCAGGATCACGCATCTTCCGCGTCGGCTTTCGCCGCCGCCGGCATGGGTCTCAGCCTGGGTGTGGCGGACAAGGTCAGCGACGACGAGATCCTGCGCAGCGTCGAGCGGCTGCTGAACAATTCGGCGGCGCGGCGGGATATGCGCAAGCAAGGCTTGTCATTGCTGGATGGGCAAGGGGCGGCGCGCATTGCCGCCGATCTGGCGGCCGCGCTGGCGGCGGCGCGACAGCCGCTTAAGACAGCTTTATAGTCGCCTGGCGGAATACGTCGCGCCAATCGCCAGGGGTTGCGGGGATCAAACATTCGCAGGCCGGCGCGAAGGGTTCGCGATCCTGGCCCATCGCCGTCCAGACCTCGCTGAACAAGGCTTTCAAGGTGCGTAGACCCGCGCCCGCGGCCAGCCAGGAGACGGCAGTGGGCGCGCTGACCAGAACATCCAGCGCCGAGAGCATCGCGCAGGTCCGGTCCAGCTCATGCTTCTGGTCGAGATTTTCGGGCACAAGGATCTTGCGGCCGCTCATCTGTTCCAGCGCCGCGATTTCCTCGGGCCTTGCGCCATATTGGGCGCAGACGAAAGTGGCATCACGGCTGCGCAGAAAATCGGCCCAGTCGCGCAGCGGCGCATATTGCAAGACACGATCTCCATCGCCGAACTTGCCGCTGCGCCAGCTGATGCCGATGATTTTCTTGCCGTCTTCAAACACCGCCCGCCAGCGCGCGCGTTCCCGGGGATCGGGGACAAGAAATTGGTGCGGGTTGGGAAATGACTCCAGGGTCGGGCGCAGATATTTGGGCAAGCTTCCCATCAGGATCGCGGCGGTGGCGCCGCCCGCGGCTTTCAGCCAGCCATAATCGGCAACCGGCACACCGGCGATGTCCTTGATCGCAGCGGGCTGTACGGCGATTTGCGGAAAGGAACGGGCGAACAGGCTGACCAGCCGGGGCTCGCATTCCAGGATCACGCTGCCGCCCTCGGCTTTTGCGCGCGCCGCCAGATCGGGGATCATGCTGGCGAACAGAATCTGGTCGCCGATGCCCTGTTCGCTGCGCACCAACAGGCGTGCCCGCTTCAGCGGGCCGCCGGTCCAGGCGGCAAAACGCTGTTCGGCAGCCGGCACCTTGCCGGGTACGTCGATTCGGGCGCCATAGTCGCGCCAACCGTCTTTCAGATCGCCGTTCAGCAGATGCAAAACAGCGCGATTCAGCCGCGCTTGCGGATTGCCGGGATCGCACCTGATCGCGGAATCGTACAGTGTTCGGGCCCCCTCGCGGTCGCCCGCATCGGCCCGCATGTCGGCCAGATTGGCCAGCGCCGGTGCATAGTTGGGACGCGCCGCCAAAGCGGATTGATAGTGGGAAGCGGCGGTCTGGAAATCGCCCCTTTCGCGCCAGGCCGATCCCAGGGTCAGCAGAAGTTCCGGGCTTTGGGGCTCGCGCGCCAAAGCGGGGTCCAGAAGCGCGATCGCGGCATCGGGCTGGCCTGCGGCGCGCAACAAATTGGCCAGATTGACGATCGCTTCCAAGCGGGTGGGTTCCAGTGCCAGCACGCGGCGGAAGAACTGCTCGGCCGGCCCAGCCAGCCCCAGCTGGTTGGCGGTATTGCCCAGGGCAAACAGGACCTTGGTGTCGTCGGGACTTTGCGCCAGCGCCGCTTCGAATTGCGCAATGGCTTCCGCATGCCGTCCCTGGGACGATAGCTTCAGGCCTTGGGCATAGGCTGCGCTCATGCCGCCAGACTGTGGCGCATCCCGTTAAGGCCGCGTTAAGCACGTTTTACCGGCGGTTGCCGGGCGGTGCCGCGCTTGAAACCCGCCGCGTTAGCGACCTCTTAAGGGGACGGATGCGAAAATTTCCCCATGGCGATCACGGGTTTAGATTCCTCCCTGCTGGTCGGGCTCTATCAGGCGCAGCTTGGCGCCAGCCCGTCCGCGCTCGCTGCCGCCACCAGCCAGCGCGCCCAATTGGCCTTGACCAAAAAAACCGGCGCCACGGCCAATGATAATCCGCCGTGGAATACGCCCAACACCAACAATGCCGCGCAGGACGCCAAGGTTCTCGGCACCACCAATTTTCTCGACACATCGAAAGTGCCGCTGAGCAAGGGCGCGACCAGCGACGCCAAGATGGAGCAGGACAATCAGAAGCTCTTCGCGCTCTACAGCGCGGTGAACACCCTGGCGTATATCGCCAAGATGGCGCAGAGGGGCACGGCCACCAGCGGCCAGCTCGTCGGTCTCAATGACCGCTTCCAAAAGGGCTTGGCGCAGGTTCAACAGTATCTCGCTTCCACCAGCTTCAACAATTTCAAGCTGCAATCCGCCAAGCCATCCGACACGGTGACTTCGAGCGCCGGTATCGCCTTTGGTGGCTTCACCTATGCCACCAAGCAGTTGGTGAGCAACGCCAATGTCAATAACGCCCTGCCGGGATTGTCGGCCTCCGACAGTTTCACCATCGGCATCAAGAAAGGCGGCGTCACCACCAATGTGGTTATCGACCTGTCGCAAGTGCCCGGCATGCTGAGCCTTGGCAACATCGTCAGTTATATTAACGACCAATTGTCCGCTGCCGGCTTCTCCACCCGCTTCCAAAAGACCGAGAAGGGCGGCACCCTCACATCCGACGCCACCAAAACTTATGGCTTGCAGATCACGCCGGGCGGCGTCGAGCAGGTGAGCCTGTCGGCGGCAGCGACGCCGTCGCTGTACATGGTGGGTAGCTCCGGTCTTGCCACCGAGACCAACACGACCACCAACGTGGCGACCTCCGCGATCACCACCACCGCAGCCGATCAAACCGGCCGCCTGACAAAATTGTCGGGCCTCAGCGGCACCCCCAGCGGCACCTTCAGCGTCAATCAACAGGCCAGCAGTGGTATCACCAACGCGCAAGGCACGGTGGTCGATGCCAACGGCAATATCTATGTCATCGGCAATGCCACGGGGAATTTCGGCAACCAGCTCAATCAAGGCACGCAGGACGTCTATCTGACCAAGTATGATTCCGCGGGCAATGTCGTGTTCCAGAATCTTTTGGGCAGCGCGGGCAGCGCCAACGGCTACGGACTGGCGCTCGATCCCTCCGGCGGCGTGGTGGTGACAGGCTCGTCCACCGCCGCCTTGACCACAACCTCCATCACCAACGGCAATAACGACGCCTTTGTCGCGCGCTATGACGCCAATGGCAATCAGAGCTGGATCAAGCAGATCCAGACCTTGGCCACCAATCAATCCAATGCCGTCAGCGTCGATGCCAGCGGCAATATCTATATCGGCGGCACGGTTTCCGGCGGTGTGATCGGCGCGGGCGAAGTCTCGCTGGGCAAAGGCGACGCCTTTTTGGCCAAGTATGATTCCAAGGGCAAGCTGCTGGCGGACATCCAATTCGGCACCAGCGGCACTGATAGCGTCGCGGCCACCGCAACGGCCGCTGACGGTAGCCTCTATGTCGCCAGTGTGCAGAACGGTCACGCGATTCTGGCAAAATATACGGCCGGCGATATCACTTCGGCGCCCACTTGGACCCAGGATCTGGGCGACTTGGCGGCGGGCGGCAGCATCGGCGGCCTCAGCGTCTCGGGCGGCAAAGTCTATGTCTCGGGCGCCACCAGCAATGCCAATCTGACCGGCGGCGGCGCCAGTATCGCGGCGGGAGCCAGCGGCGGCATCGACGCGTTCGTCTATAGCGCCATCGACAATGGCGCCAGCGTCAGCGGCGACACCGTCAGCTATATCGGCACAGCGGGCAGCGACAAGGCGGGCGATGTGATCGTGGCCGCCGACGGCACCATCTATGTCACCGGCTCGACCACCGGCACCTTCTCGGGCGCCCAGCGCACGGTGCAGAACGTCAACAATGCTTTCGCCGCCGCGCTGAACAGTAACGGGACCATCAAATGGACCCAGCAATATGGCGGCGCGGGCGGCGTTTCGACTGGCGCCGGCCTTGCGATCGACCCCAATGGTTCCAGCGTGCTGGATGCGCTGGGATTGCCGCGCGGCACCATCGCGCTGAACCAGTCGGTGGAGCTGACCAATCAAACCACGTTGCGCGCTGGCGACACGTTCCAGATCGAGATTCAAGGCACCGCCAAGCGCACCGCCACCATCACCATCGATCAGGGCGAGACGTTTGACTCCCTGGTGGTCAAGATCAACTCTCAGATTGGCGGCATCGGCAAGGCAAAGGTCAACTACACCGGCGGCGGCTCGAACCTGAAAATTCAGGTCAATCCCGGCAAGACCATCAACCTGGTGGCGGGGCCGAAAGATTTCGATGCCCTGGCGCGGCTGGGCATCGCGGCCGGTGTGTTGACCGCGCCGGCCAAGGGCAGCACCAGCACGACACCCACCCAGACCGGCGTGACCCCGACCTATGGTCTGGGCCTGACCGGCGGCATCGGCGGGGTGATGGATATTTCCAGCCGCACCGGCGCCAATATGGCGCGGACCAATCTGCTGGCGGTGCTGTCCAGCATCCAGAGCACCTATCAGACCACCAACGCGCCGCCAGCGCCGCCCGCGGCCCCCGGCAACCATAGCGGAACAGCCACGACCTATCAGACGACGCAATTGGGCGATTATAATCTCGCACTTTCGCTGTTGGGATCAATTTAGGCAAAGTGCTGAAAGCGCCAAGCGCGATCCGGGTCAGCCTGCTGCTGGGTCGAATACTTCAAACGACTTTATTGAAAACCATGGCGCCTGAAGATTTGGGCGCGCTATCCAGGCGCGGCCCATAAGTCCGTGCCGGCGCATGCATGCGTTCCACTTCCGTGGCAATGGCGCGGACGATGCCTTCGCTGGCATTTTTCACCCGGGCGATCATGCGGGCATGCATCTGCAGCACCTCGCGGAACTTGGCGGTGATGGCGAAGAATCTCTGGCGCAGGGTGGGCGGCGCCGATTGCGCCAGGCGCGGATCAAAGCTCTGGGCCTCGCGGCCATAGAGGGCGCTCAAGGTCTGGATCTCCGGATCGTTGGTCCGAAGCGCGACGGTGCGGCCATTTTTCAGCTCGGCAATGTCGTTTTCCAACGCCGCGATCAGCCGTTCGGCCATGGTGATCAGCCGTTCGATGCGCGGATTGTCTTGCAGTTTTGGCGCGCTCATTTGCTGTCCAGCACTTCCTGATGCTTGAGCAACTGGGCCTTCATCTGGTCGGCAAGGCCGAAACCACCCCGCGCAGCGATGCTCTTGCCGAATTCGTTGATCATCAGGGAGCGGAACATCTCCTCGCCCTGGCCGCCGCCGGTGATGCCGTCGCTTTTGATGCCGGAAAACATGGCGCCTAGCATTTGAGAAATGAAGACGGCTTCATAGTCCTTGGCGGCCGCTTCGGCCCTTGCAGCCATGGGCGTGGCCTGCGGCTTGGGCGCCAGCGGCGCCTGCTGCGCCAACAGAACCGTCGATTGGACCGCGCTATCCATCAGCCGATCACCTGAATATCGGCCTGCAACGCGCCCGCCGCCTTGATGGCCTGCAGGATCGAGATGATGTCGCGCGGACCCACGCCCAGCGCGTTCAAGCCATCGACCAGATGCTGCAGCGAGACGCCGTCCTGCATCACCGCGATTTTGTTGCCCTTGCTGTCGTCGATCTGGATATTGGTGCGCGGAACCACTTCGGTGGTGCCGGTCTGGGAGAAGGGCGCGGGCTGGCTGACCTGCGGGGTCTCGGTGACCTTGATGGTCAGATTGCCCTGAGCGATGGCGATGGTGGAGATGCGCACATCCGCGCCCATCACGATCACGCCGCTGGTTTCGTCGATGATGACTTTGGCGCCCTGGTCGGGATCGACCTTGACCTGCTCGATGTCGGTGAGCAGCGCCATCACGCCGCCGGGATAGTTGGCGGGGATCGCGAGTTCGACATTAGAAGGATCGGTGGCTTGAGCGGTATTGCCGCCCAGATAGGCGTTGACCGCCTTGGCGATGCGGGTCGCGGTGGTGAGGTCGGGATTGTGCAGCGACAATTTCAGATTGCTCAGGCTGGCCAGCTTGAAGCCGGTATCCTTTTCCACAATGGCGCCATTGGCGATGCGTCCGGAGGTGGGAACGCCACGCGTCACGCTGGCGCCTTCGCCCTGGGCGGAGAAACCGCCGACGGCCACTGGGCCCTGGGCCAGGGCATAGATCTGTCCGTCCGCGCCAAACAGCGTGGTGACCAGCAGCGTGCCGCCCTGGAGATTCTTGGCATCGCCCATGGCGGAGACCGACACGTCGATCCGTGAGCCGGGCGCGGAAAAGGCGGGCAGGCTGGCCGTCACCATCACGGCGGCGACATTCTTGGTCTGCATGGTCTGGCCGCGGGTATTGGTGCCCAGGCGCTCGAGCATGGTCTGGATGCTCTGCTGCGTGAAAGGCGCGTTCTTGAGGCTGTCGCCGGTACCGTTCAGGCCGACCACCAGGCCGTAACCGACCAGCATATTGTCACGGATGCCCTGGACCTCGACCAGGTCCTTGACCCGGGAGAAAGCAAAAGCGGGGGAGGCCGCCAGCGCGGCTCCCACGATAAGGGCGGCGATACGAATATAAGTCGGTGCGCGGCGCATGAACGGGCTTCTGCCTTTCTATTCGCCTGGCTCTTTGCCATTTTCGGGCCAGTTTCGTGCCGGAGGCCACCCGAAATTATCCTATAACTTTCAAATGGTTGAACAGTGTTCGGAAAGCGCAAGGGCACTCCCGGCAATTTATGCCGGGACCAGGCTACCATGCATGCCCCTTGTTGCCCTGTGGCTGGCGCTCAGGCGGCGCCCAGCGCAACGCAGGCCACCACCGGCTTCCAGCCGCTGCCTTTCGTGACCGCCGACAGGAACAATGAAAATCAAGGCGCCAGCCCTAGGTGGCGGCGGCGAACAATCCCATCACTAGGGCCGTAATCACCGTGACGCAGACATGCCGCAACCAGCCAAAGACATAGAGGTGTCCGCAGGAACTGCGCTGCATCGTCCTATTCCGAATGGGTCAAGCCAGCCGGATAGACAGGGCTGCTCCGGCTTTATACTTTGCAAAATCGCTTTGTTTCAGGATCTTACATGCCGCCGCGCCCCGCCTTGCTCTGCATTCTCGACGGTTGGGGTTGGCGGCCGGACCATGCCGCCGACAACGCCATCGCCGCGGCGCGCACGCCCAATTACACGCGGCTGCTGGCGGAGTGCCCGCATGCGCTGCTGGCGACCTCGGGCAGTGCGGTGGGGCTGCCCAAGGGCCAGATGGGCAATTCCGAAGTGGGCCATATGAATATCGGCGCTGGCCGCGTCGTCGCCCAGGACCTGCCGCGCATCGATGTCGCCATCGAAGACGGTTCGCTGGCGCGGCGCCCCGTGCTGCTGTCCCTGATCGGCAAGGCCAAAAGTGCCGGACGTGCGGTGCATGTGATGGGCTTGCTGTCGCCCGGTGGCGTGCATTCGCATCAGGATCAGATCGCGGCGCTGGTCAAGATCATCAGCGCGGCAGGCGCGCCGGTCTTCGTGCATGCCTTTCTCGACGGCCGCGATACGCCGCCCAAAAGCGCCAAGGGCTTTGTCGAAAAATTCCTCAAGGACATTCACGGCCTGGCCGGTGTCCGCCTGGCCACCGTGTCGGGTCGCTATTACGCCATGGATCGTGACAAGCGCTGGGACCGGGTGGAAAAAGCCTATAACGCGATCATCGATGCTTCCGGCCGGCGCTTTGACGATGCCGATGCGGCGCTGGACGCCTCCTATGCCGGGGATGTCACGGACGAATTCGTCCTGCCTTGCATTCTTGGTGACTATGCCGGGGTAGAGGACGGCGATGCGCTGTTGTTCGCAAATTTCCGTGCCGACCGGGCGCGGGAAATTTCCACCGCCCTGTTGGACAGGGGCTTTGACGGTTTTGACCGGGGCCGCGTGGCGCATTTCAGCGCCGCCGCCGGGCTGACCGAATATTCCGATGCCCTCAAGCCTTTGATGGCGTCGGTGTTCCCGCCCGAAGATGTGCGCCAGACCCTGGGCGAGGTGATCGCGGCGCATCACATGAAACAGCTGCGGATCGCCGAGACCGAAAAATACGCCCATGTCACATTTTTCCTGAATGGCGGGCGCGAGGATCAGTTCGCGGGCGAAGACCGCATTCTGGTGCCCAGTCCCAAGGTTGCGACCTATGACCACAAGCCGGAGATGAGCGCCTATCAGGTCACCGATAGGTTGGAAGAGGCCATCGCTTCGGGCAAATACGACCTGATCGTCTGCAACTACGCCAATCCTGACATGGTGGGTCACACCGGCATCATGGCAGCGGCGGTTGCGGCGGTGGACACGATCGACGAATGTCTGGGACGGTTGCGCGCGGCTCTGGAAAAGTGCGGCGGATTAATGCTTTTGACAGCAGATCACGGCAATATCGAAATGATGCAGGACCCCGAGACCCACGAACCCCATACCGCGCACACCACCTTGGACGTGCCGGTGATTATTCTTGGCGCGCCCGCCGGCATGGGTGTGCAAAATGGCCGGTTGGCCGATGTCGCGCCCACCATGCTAGAGCTGATGGGCCTGCAAAAACCCGCGCTGATGACGGGCCATTCTCTGCTGGTGAAAGGCACGTGACCAAAAGCGGCGCTCTTTTTCTGTCGCTGTTGCTGACGATTTTGCCGGCGGCGGCGCAGAAGTATAAACGCG
>DATFEF010000010.1:0-34389 GCA_035251465.1 Rhizomicrobium sp.
GTTGGGAATGCTGTCGGCGGGACAAATCAGGCCGATGGAGTGGCGCACGATATTCAGCACGCCGCCCTTCTTGAGGCCGGGCGAAACGTCCTGGCCGTTGAAATGGACTGGAATCTCAAGGCGCACGGTGGCGCCTTCCGACAGGCGCATGAAATCGACATGGACCGGACGGTCGCTGACTGGGTCCAGCTGAACTTCGCGGGGGATCACGCGGGTCTTTTTGCCGCCGACATCCAGCATCAGCAAGGTGGTGAGGAAATGGCCCTGCTCGACATGGCGCTCCAGGGTACGGCTGTCCACGGCCACATTCTCAGGATTGGCGTTGCCGCCATAGACGATGGCGGGGATCAGCCCCTTCTGGCGGGCCTGGAAGGCCGGGCCCTTGCCCGTGCCGCCCCGCGCTTCCACCTTAAGTTCTTGAATATGCGCCATTTTCCTGATCCTTCGGTACCCGGCAAAAGGCCCTGGGCCCCCGGAAAGTCGAGGCTTGTAACCGAAGGCCGACTTACGCGCAACCGGGGCCGTCCTCACGCCTTTGCCGGGAAAAGCCGTGCTAGGCTGCTCCGAAATCACAGCCGGAAACCGGCCAGGGAACGAGAAAAGAGAAGAAGAGAACGAGGAGAGGAGAGAAGGCATGCACAATCCATTCATCGCGATCCTGGTGGCAGGCCTGGCCGGGTGGATTTTCGGCGCCATCTGGTACACCGCCCTTGGCAAGCCTTGGCAGCGCGCGCAGGGCCTCAATCCCGACGACTGTAAGGACAAGAAGATGCCCATGGCCCCCATGGTCGCGTCCTTCCTGGTGGCCGTGGTGATGTCGGCGGTGCTCTATCACCTTTTGACCGGGCTGGGGGTGATGGGCCTGATGCCCGCGGCGATTGCGGGTTTGACCCTGGGTGCCGGCCTGCTGCTGACCGCGATCCTGGTCAACAACATGTTCCAGCAGCGCAGCTTCACTCTGACCCTGATCGACGGCGGGCATTGGACCTTGGCGCTGGCGATCGAGGCGGTGGTGATCTCGCTCCTCGCTTAGTGTCCCGATTCCGAAATTCGCGAGCGTGCTAAATCAAGCTCTGGGCGAATTTCGGAATCGATGGACACTAGAAATTATTGGTTTCTAATGTCGTTTTGGTTTCGAAGTTCGCCCAGAGCCCGATATCCGTTACGTGGCGAACTTCGAAACCACGACATTAGAGCGGCGCGATCATCTCGGCTGCCAGGATTTTCTTGACCGCGGCGCGTTCCTGCATGCGGGTGCGGTGCGCCCGGGTCAGCGGCATGGCGGCTGAACCGCCGGCCCCATCGCGTTCCAGCCAGCGGGCGAAGACATAGAGATAGGGATCGGCGACGGTATATTGCTTGCCGCAGACCCAGGGCCGCCCATCGCTGAGACGGTCCTCGATCAGGTTCCATTGCGTTGCCAGCGATGCAGGCACCTTGGCCTTCATCTCTTCCCGCGCGCTTTCACTGTCGGCATAGCGCTCGCTGCGGATCAGATGGGCGAAGGTCACGTGAATGGTGGTGGCAAGATAGAGGTTGAAGGCCTGCATCTCGCTGAAGGCGTAAAAATCGCCTTCTGGCCTGAGATGGGCTTGCGGATAGGTCTGCGCCACCCAGCCCAGGATCACCACGCTTTCCGTCAATATGCCGCGCGGCGTCACCAGCGCGGGTACGCGGCCCTTGGGATTGACCGCGAGATAGTCCGGCTTGCGCTGATCGCCCGATTTCAGGTCCAGGCGGATCGCTTCGAACTCCGCACCGGCTTCGGTCAGGGCAATGTGGGAGGCCAGCGAACAGGCATTGGGACCATAGAAGAATTTCAGCATGGCATTTCCAATCAGGGAATGAAGGAAACGGTGAGCGAGCCTATTTCGTCATTGCCCTTCTGGCCACGGAATTCGGTGTCGCGCAGGGTGTAGCCGGCCGTCACCCGGACATGGGGAAAGAGCAGCGCGGCCCCGGTATTGAAGTCACCCACCAAGCTTTTCTTGGAAACACTGGGACCGGCATGAAAGCTGTTGCCGTCCAAAAACAGATTGCGGGCCATCGCGCGCATCTCGCCGCCGGCATAGACATACCAGGCAAAGCTCTCGACATCCTGAAAATCGGAACCCTGCTGGGCCGGGGCGATGCGCGGCGGGCCCCAATCGGCCGCCAGATTGTGGCCAAAGCGCAAACTCACGCCCGCGCCGGCATAATCGTAGATATTGCCGACCGCGATACTGGCTTGCGGAAGCGCTTCTATACGCAGCCTTCCATCCGTCAGCGGCACGCGCCAAATGCGCTGCTGGCTCAGCACCAAGCCTGGTTCATCGCGAAGCTGCGCATGCCAGCCATTGATCTGCACGGCGCTGGGAATGAAGGCGGCGTGCCACGCTTTTTGCACATCGCCGCCCAGCGCCATAGGCCCGACCACACCAAGCGTTGCTTCGATCTTGTCCAGCTTGTCGCCGCTGTCGCGATAAAGCCTCAGCCCCGCGAATAACCATCCCGCATAGGGCCTGTCATTGGCGGGCGGCGTAAAGCTCGTGAGATTTTGCGGGGTGAAGATCGCCTGGCCCAGGAAATAGCCGTGACGCCAGCTGGCGTCCTTGGCGCCGGGCAGCATCAGATGGCGCGCGAAATTTTCGCCGTCCGGATAACTGTCCGAGGTCCAGGAGAAATAGACGCCATTGGTGTAGTGCCGGTCGCCCGAGACCGTGACATAGGAGTCGTTTTCCGACACCAGATTGAAGGTTCCGGCAGCCTGGGCGGCTACGGGCATAAGCCAGAGGAGCGCGCAGAAAGTTGCCGCCGCCCTCACCGCGTCAATCGAACAGGCTGGAGACGGAGGCTTCATTGTTGATCCGCCGCATCGCCTCGCCCAGCAGCGGCGCGATGGTGATGGTGCGAATATTGGGGCAAGCCTGCTGGGCGGTGGTGGGAGCAATGGAATCCGTCACCACCATGGATTTGAGGCTGGAATTCTGAATCCGCTCCACGGCTTTCCCAGACAACACGCCATGGGTGCAATAGGCATAGACTTCGGTGGCGCCGTTCTTGGTCAGCGCATCGGCGGCATTGCACAGGGTGCCGCCGCTATCGACGATATCGTCGATCAGGATGCAGACCCGCCCCTCGACATCGCCGATGATATTCATCACTTCCGACTGGCCGGCTTTTTCGCGGCGCTTGTCGACAATAGCCAGATCGGTGTTGAGGCGGCGCGCCAGGCTGCGGGCGCGCACCACGCCGCCCACATCGGGCGACACCACCATGGGGGACTTGGAGCCCAGATGGTCCTGGATGTCTTTCACGATCACCGGCTGGGCGAATAGATTGTCGGTGGGGATGTCGAAAAAGCCTTGGATCTGGCCGGCGTGCAGATCGACCGTCAGCACGCGATTGGCGCCGGCCTGGGTGATCAGGTTGGCCACCAGCTTGGCCGAAATCGGCGTGCGGGGCCCCACTTTGCGGTCCTGGCGAGCATAGCCGAAATAAGGGATCACCGCGGTGATGCGCCTTGCCGAGGCGCGGCGCAGCGCATCGATCATGATCAGCAATTCCATCAGATTGTCGTTGGCCGGCGCGCTGGTCGACTGGATCAGGAACATGTCCTCGCCGCGGACATTTTCATGCACCTCGACGAAGATCTCGTCGTCGGAGAAGCGGCGGACATCCGTCTTGACCGGGGTCAGCCCGAGATAAGCGCCGATGGCGTCGACCAGGGGTTTGTTGGAGTTGCCCGTGATGAGGCGCATGCCTCGCGATCCATTCAGATCCGTCATCGCAGTTGCCCCCTCCGGCCTACGCATCGCAAGCGATGCTACGGCCACCTCCCCCTTGCAAGCGCTGACGCGCGTGGGGGAGGATCAGCGGGGGCATCGTGTGTAACATTGATGACGGGCTTTTAGCGGTTGGGCCCCGCCACCGCAACCGGCGACTTGTCATGGGTTCCTCCCGCTTTTTAACGGCCCGGCGCAATCAGCCGGTCAGCATAATAGCCGAGATTTGCCGCCCATAATCGCCTTCTCCGGCATGGGTGGTGCGCCGGAAGCTGAAAAAGCCGTTTTCGGGCGGATAAGTGCAGATCCCCATACGCTCAACCGATGTCAGCCCGGCCGCCGTCAGGCGATGCGCGGCATAGCCCGGAAGATCGAAGCGATAATGGCCGTGCTTGCCGGAGGGGACGAAAAAGCGGCGGTGCCTGAGCCCCAATTCCAAAAAGCGGTCGCGGAAATGGAAGTCCACCTCGTAATTGTCCTGGGAAATGCAAGGGCCGATGGCGGCGGCGATGCGGCTGCGCGAGGCGCCCAATTTTTCCATCCCCTCCAATGTGGCTTCCAGCACCCCAGCCAAGGCGCCTTTCCAGCCCGCATGGGCGGCGCCGATCACTTTGGCGGCATGATCGGCCAGGAGTACGGGCGCGCAATCGGCGGTCAAGATGCCAAGTGCCAGACCCGGTGTCGCCGTCACCATGGCGTCGCCTTCCGGGCGCCCCGGCGGGGCCGCCGAAAGCGTGTGGACGATGGGGCTGTGAATTTGCGAAAGGCTGACCAAAGTACTTTGCGGCGCCAGGGCGGCGCAAACCAGGCGGCGGTTTTCCATCACTGCTTCGGCCGCGTCCTGGGACCCCGGGCCGCAATTGAGCGATTCATAGAGTCCGGTGGACACGCCGCCCTGGCGGCCGAAAAACCCATGCGCGAATCCCGGCGCGCCCAGCGTCCGGGCCGTCAACCGTTTCATGGGGAAAATCCCGCGACGCCGGCGACAACCGGCGGGACAAAAGCCAGCGCCTTGAACAGGGTCCCCATCTGATCATTGCCGATCAGTCTTTCGGTGGCGCTCAGCAGGTTCTGGGCGCTGGCGGGATTGGTCTTCATCAATTGTTCGGCGCGCTCGGCGATGCCGATATTGGCCAGGAACATCCCCTGGGTGATGGGCCCGAACACAACCGCGCCGCCGCGTTTGCCCGCCTGCGCCAGCGCGGCAAAATCGACATGGGCGGAAATATCGTCCTCGCCCGGCTGCGCCAGCGCATCGGCGAAGCGGTGTCCGCTGACCGCCTGCAGCGTTTCCGAAAAACCGGCGGCCTCGCCATAGCCATAGTCGATGATCAGCGCCGCGCCGCCCTTGTTGGCGACAATGCGGGCAATATCCTCCGCCAGGGCGGTCGCGGCGGGCGAGGTTTCATAGACCCCGCCATCGGGCGCCTTTTCGAAGGTTGCGGGAATGGCGGCGCGCGGCGCCGGCACCGGCGCCAGGGCAAAGACCAGCTCGTCATTCCGCGCGGTGACCATGCGCTCGCACCAGCCTCTTTCGGTCTTGACATATTGGCGCACGGGCAGGGCGTCGAAAAATTCATTGGCCACCAGGAACAGCGGCCGGTCGCCCAGACTGTCATCGAACTGGGCCTGCCAGGAAATATCGGCGCCGCAGCCACGCAGCTTATCCGCCTGCACCTGTTGCAGGGCCGGGCTGGCCTCGACCAGAACCACGTCCAGATCGGTGAGAAATTCCGGCGCCACCGCGGCGGTGCGCAAAATGTCTGCCATCAAGGTGCCGCGCCCGGGCCCCAGCTCCACCAGGCGGGGATTTTTCGGGCAGCCTTGATCGGCCCAGGCCTGCACCAGCCACAATCCGATCATCTCGCCGAACATCTGGCTGACTTCCGGGGCGGTGACGAAATCGCCGCCCGCGCCGAAAGGATCGCGCGTGGCGTAATAGCCTTCTTGGGGATCGAGCAGGCTAATGGTCATGAACTGGGCCACCGACATCGGTCCCTGGGCCTCGATCAGGGCGGCGATTCGCGCTTTCAGGCTCATGTCGGCTTGCGCGTGGCGGCCCAGAACAGTGCGCCTGCCGCCAGCCATACGGGAAGCGAAAGCGCCATGCCCATGCTGATGGGACCGATGAATTGGGTGTCGGGCTCGCGATAGAATTCGCAGATGAAGCGGAAGGTGCCATAGCCGGCGAAGAACAGCGCCGAAAGCAGGCCGGGCCGCTGATGGGCGCGAAACAGGCGCAGCGCGGCCTGCAACAGCAAAAACAGCAACAGGCCTTCCAGCGCCGCTTCATAGAGTTGGCTCGGGTGGCGCGGCACGTCGCCGCCATGCGGAAAGATCATCGCCCAGGGCACATGGGTGGCGCGGCCCCAGAGTTCTCCATTGATGAAATTGGCGAGCCGGCCGAAGAGCAGGCCGATGGGTGCGAAGGCGCAGGCCAGGTCGCCCACCTGCAACAAGCTGAGCTTGCGGCGGCGGCAGAACAGCCAGACCGCGATCACCGCCCCCAGCAGGCCGCCGTGAAAGGACATGCCGCCATCCCAGGCGGCGATGATGCGGATGGGGTCGGTGAGAAAGCCCATCGGCAGGCCATTGCAGAAGGCCGCCTGGCCCGGCGTGACGCTGCATAGGACGATGCCGTAGATCAGCACCCAGCCCAGCCGTCCGCCCAGAATGACGCCTAGGGTGGCCCAGACCACCAGGTCGCCGATTTCGTCTTCGGTGGCGGGCGGGCGGCCGTTAAAGGGCGGATAGGCCCACAGAGTCTTGTTGCGCAGCGCCCGGGCGATGCCCCACCAGGCCAGCACAATCCCCGCCAAATAGGCCAAGCCGTACCAGCGGATTTCCAGCGGCCCCCAGATGTGCAGCAGCACCGGATCGATATGGGGATAGGGCAAAAGAGCCTGGACCATGGGGGCGAAGACGCCGGTGCTTCGTTGCTTGTGTCAAGTTACAGGGACCGCCATATAGACAGGAAAAGTGGAGGTTCCGATGGCGCAGACCGACAATCCGTTCCTGGACGGCGTGGCGAAAGCCTTCACCGACGCCGCCGGCATGGCGCAAAGCGTGCGGACCGAGATCGACACCTTCGTCCGCCAGCGGCTGGAACGGCTGGTGGCCGATATGGATTTTGTGCCGCGCGAGGAATTCGAGGCGGTCAAGGCCATGGCCGCCAAGGCCCGGGCTGAGAACGAGGCCCTGGCGGCGCGGATCGCGGCTTTGGAATCCAAATCAACCACTTAATCGCGATCCTGGGTATCGTTTCGACTCCGGGGCCGTGAATCTGTGAGTAATCTCAAAGCTGTGGAATCTTTTCCACGGGAGGGGATGAGGACTCCTAGACTCTTGTTTTCTCTAAATCTTGTGCCAGTTTGGATCGCAACTGCTTCGTTTTGTGGCCAAAGCGACCTGGAGTTGTTGCCCGATGACTATCACCCACCTGGACGACGAGCCGCTGGATACCCTGCATCCGCTGGACCTGCTGGAGCGGGCGGTGGAGGCCAATGGCTGGGCCTTTGAGCGGGCGGGGCGCGATGAACTCAATCTCTCGGTGGCGGGCAAATGGAGCGACCATCATTTCAACTTTTCCTGGCGCGACGATTTGCAGTCGCTGCATTTGTCCAGCGCCTTCGACATGCGGATCAGCCAGGGGGTGCGGCGGCAGAATGTCGCCGACCTTTTGATGCATGTGAACGCCAAGCTATGGATCGGCCATTTCGACCTTTGGCCGCAGGACGGCACCATTATTTTCCGCCACGCCATGATCTTTCCCGACGCGGAAACCAGCGCCGCCCAGTGCGAGGCGCTGTTGAACCTGGCGCTGGAAGCCTGCGAGCATTATTACCCCGCCTTCCAGTTCGTGCTGTGGGGCGGCAAGACGGCGGAAGACGCCATCGCGGCGGCGGTGCTGGAGTGCGCCGGCCAAGCGTGATGTTAAAGCTCGTGATGGCCGAACCGTGACCATTCTTCTGGTTGGCGCCGGGCGTATGGGATCGGCCCTGCTCAAGGGCTGGCTGGATCGTGGCGTCAAATCCATCGCCGTGGTCGAGCCCAAACCGTCGGCCCAGTTGCGCAAGCTGGCCAAGGCGAAAAAGGTCGCCCTGTTCGCCGCCCCGCCGGCGGTCAAGCGCAAGCCGTTGGTCTGCGTGGTGGCGATCAAGCCGCAAGTGCTGAAAGGCGAGGCCGCCACCCTGGCGGAATTCGCGCAGGGCGGCGCGCTGATGATTTCCATTGCGGCGGGAACTTCGATCGCTGCCTTGACCCAGGCCTGGGGCCACAAGGCGCGCATCATCCGCGCCATGCCCAATACCCCAGGCGCCATCGGCCAGGGCATTACCGGGATTTATGCCGCCAAAGGCGTCACGGCAGCGGACAAGAAACGCGCTACCTCGTTGCTGGCGGCCCTGGGCGAAACGGTGTGGGTGGCGAAAGAAGAGCTGATCGACAGCGTCACGGCGGTATCGGGCTCCGGCCCGGCCTATCTGTTCCTGATGGCGGAGGCGCTGACGGAAGCCGGGGTTGCCGAGGGACTTCCCCGGGATCAGGCGGAGAAATTCGCCCGCGCCACCGTGTCGGGCGCCGGCGCGCTCTTGGCGGCGGACAAATCGCCGGCTTCGGCGCTGCGCGAAGCCGTCACCAGCCCCGGCGGCACCACGGCGGCGGCGCTTTATGTCTTGATGGCGGAAGACGGGCTGATGCCCTTGATGAAACGGGCGGTGCGCGCGGCGCGCAAGCGGGCGGAAGAGCTCGCCTAGCGGTGCGCGCAGCGCATGAGCAGGTCCAGTGGACCTGCGAAAGCGGCGAGCGCCGCGAGCACGAGCGAGCGGCTGCGGACGACGCACGAATCTCTAAACCGGAAGTCTGACCGTCGCCTTCAGCCCGCCCATCGCGCTCTTATCCAGCAAAATCTCGCCGCCATGGGCGCGGGCTATGTCGCGGGCGATGGCTAGCCCCAGGCCCGAACCGCCGCTCTGCAGATTGCGCCCTTCATCCAAGCGGTGAAAGGGCCGGAAGGCTTCTTCCCGCTGGGGCTCGGGAATGCCGGGGCCGTTATCCTCCACCGTGATCTCCACCAAATGATCGTCTTGGACCAGCCGCACGGCCACCTTGGAGCCATGCTTGAGGGCATTGTCGATCAGATTGGCCAGCACCCGCCTAAGCCCGGCGCGCCGGACGCTGACAGGGGCATGCGGGGGGGCGGTCACGCCGATCTGGACCTGCGGCAGCGCCCGCTCGGTGGCGGCGGCAACCTCGCGCACCAATTCGCTGAGATCGGTGAGGCTGGCATCCTCGCCGCCTTCTCCCCGCGCAAAGGCGAGATAGTCGTCCAGCATATGCTCCATCTCGGCAATGTCGGCGCGCATCGACTTGATGTCGTTCGGGACATCATGCCCCTCGCCTTCGGGCATCATCGCCAAGGTCAGTTTCAGCCGGGTCAGCGGCGTTTTGAGATCGTGGCTGACTCCCGCCAGCATTTCGGTCCGCTGGCTGACATGGCGTTCGATGCGCTCGCGCATGGTGATGAAGGCCTGGGCGGCGCGGCGCACTTCGGTGGCGCCATAAGGCTTGAAATCGGGCACGGCGCGGCCCTTGCCGAAACTGTCGGCGGCGCGCGCCAGCCGTTCGATCGGGCGTACCTGATTGCGCAGGAAGATGATGGCGATGCCCATCAGCAGGAACGCCGAACCGACCATCCAGAGAATGAAGATGTCCGGCTTGGAGACGGTGACGCGGTCGCGCGGCACCAGCACCGATAGCACGCCGTCATGCACATCCACCCGTATCTCAAAATCATTGTCGATGCGCATCGTGCGGAAATCGCGGTCGGCGCCGATACGCTGTTCCAATATGTCGTCCAGCGCCACATCGATGGTGCTGACGTGCTGGCCATGAAAGCGCGGCAGGTCCTGGCCCGGCAGGAAGCGGATACGATAGGCGAGCTGACGCTCCGCCAACGCCCGCAGGGCCTCACGCAGCGCGCCCTGATGTTCGTCCTCCAGCGCCACCAGCAAGGCGATGTCGGCGGCAACGTCGCGGGCCAGGCGCCGCGTGGTGGTGTCCAGATCGCGCTCGAAAAACACATAGGCGATGATCGCCTGCAGCAGGACGATCGGCGCGACGATGATGATCAGGGAGCGGCCGAACAGGCCGCGTGGCAGAAAACGCTTCAGGGAGAAGCCCTCAGGCACGGTCTGGAACCAACATATAACCAACGCCGCGCACCGTCTGCAGATACAGCGGCAATTTGGGATCTTCCTCGATCTTGCGGCGCAGGCGCGTCACCTGCACATCGATGGAGCGTTCCAGGGCCACGTTCAGCCGCTTGCACAATTCCGTCCGGCTGAAGGGGCGGCCCGCATGGGTGGCGAAGAGTTGCAGCAGCGCCGCTTCCGCGCCGGTCAATTTCACCGGCCTATCCGCGCGCGTCAGCCGCGAGGTGCCGGGATCGAAAACGGCTTCGCCCATGCGGACCGGTCCCAAGACCGGAGTCTCGGCGGGCGCGACGCGGCGCAACAGCGAATTGACCCGCAGCAGCAACTCGCGGGGTTCGAAGGGTTTGGGAAGATAATCGTCCGCCCCCAGCTCCAGGCCCTCGATCCGGTCGGCCGGGTCGCCGCGCGCCGTCAGCATCAGGATAGGCACGGCGGATTCCTGGCGCACGCTGCGGGTGAGGTCGAATCCGGACTCCCCAGGCATCATTACGTCCAGGATTAACAGATCGAACGCCATGCCCTTCATCAGGGCGCGCGCCTCGGTGGCGCCCGGCGCGGCGCTGACCCGGTAACCATTGGCGGACAAATAGCGCTGCAACAGACCGCGCAGCCGCTCGTCATCGTCCACCACCAGCAGATGCGGTTCGTCCGGACCCAAACTCGGGCTGGCCAGAGTCATGCGAGCCTCATGGCTGCCATGCCTGGGGCAGGGGCGAAAAAGCCCTTGCGACCCTTGCGGTTTTCGCGGCGGCCATGCTGCAATACATGCCAGAAAAACTAGGCCCTCGCAGCAGGGGGGGCAAGCCCGCCCGGTACTGGGTTTCCTGGGCTGGCTTTCGAGGAAAATGACGATGGCAGACGTGATCCCTTTCGACCAGCGCGACGGCTCGCTTTGGTATGACGGCAAATTGGTGCCCTGGAAAGACGCCAAGACCCATGTGCTGACTCACGGGTTGCATTATGGCTCCTGCGTGTTCGAGGGCCAGCGCATTTATAACGGCAAGATCTACAAGTTGAAGGAACATACCGCGCGGTTGTTCTTCTCCGCCGAAACCCTGGGCATGAAAATTCCTTTTACCCAGGACCAGATCAACCAGGCCTGTATCGACGCGGCGGCGGCGCAAAGTATCAAGGACGGCTACCTGCGTCCGGTGGTGTTCCGCGGCAGCGAGATGATGGCGGTGTCGGCGCAGAACACCACCATCCATGTCGCCATCGCTTGCTGGCCCTGGCCGTCCTATTTCAGTCCGGCGGAAAAACTCAAGGGCATCCGGCTGGACATTTCGCGCTGGAAGCGGCCTTCGGCGGAAACCGAGCCGGTGCATGCCAAGGCGGCGGGTCTTTATATGATCTGTACCATCTCCAAACATGAGGCCGAGGCCAAAGGCTATGCCGACGCGCTGATGTTCGACTATCGCGGCTATGTCGCGGAGGCCACCGGCGCCAACGTCTTCTTTGTGCAGGACGGCGTGCTGCACACGCCGACGCCAGACTGTTTCCTCAATGGCCTTACGCGTCAGTCGGTGATCGCCATCGCCAAGGCGCGCGGCATCAAGGTGGTGGAGCGTCACATCAAGCCGGAAGAATTGACCGGCTTCAGCGAATGTTTCCTCACCGGCTCGGCCGCCGAAGTGACGCCGGTATCGGAGATCGGGACGTGGCGATTCAAGCCGGGGCAGCTGACCGAGAGTTTGATGAACGCCTATGCGGATGAAGTCCGCGGCGTGGCGACGGTGTCGGCTTAGGCCTTCGGACTCACCCAAACAATTAATACCGCGCCCGCCAAAAGCAGGATGATGCCTGTCGCTTCACGCAAGCTGGTCTTCTGGCGGAAGAAGAAATGCGTCACGCCTTGCGCCAACAATACTTCCACCAGCGCCAGGGTGCGGACACTGGCGGCGCTGGCCAGGGCAAAGGCCAGGAACCAGCATAGCGAGGCCGCCGCGCCGCTGAAACCGGCCAGCAGGCTAGGCCGCCATAAGCGCATCAACCCCGCCAAAATTCTGCGATGGAAGGCAAACAGCCAGGCCAGCAGCAACAGGGTTTGCAAGCTCAGTCCCACCGCCAAGGAGAAGGTCGCGCCCAGCACAAAGCTCGATTGATGCAAAGCCAGGATGGCGCCGCGATAGCCGATTGCGGACGCTGCGAATAAAGCGGCGGAAGACAGGCCCAGCAGTGCAGGCCGCAAGCCACCTGTGAGCGCTTCCGGCTTGACTGAGATCAGCGCCACACCAGCCATCGCCACCAGGATCGCCAGTGCCATTGCCGCGGTCAGCGGATCGCTGAGGAACACCAGGCCCATCAGCGCCACCAGTACTGGCTCGGTTTTCAGATAGGCGATGGTGACCACAAAGGAGCGTTGCTCCATGGTTATCAGCATCAAGGCGGTGGCGGCGATCTGAGTCAGAGCACCCAACAGAATCCACAGCGCGAAATCGCGATTGATTGAAGGCAGAGGGCTTTGCGTCCAAGCCAGCACGACGGCGAGGAACAGCAGCGCGAAGGGAAGGCCGAACAAAAACCGCACCAAGGTGGCGCCCAGCGCACCCAGGCTGGGGGTCAGCTCGCGCTGCATGGCATTGCGCGCGGTCTGGCCCACCGCGCCCAGCAGGGTGAATGCGACCCAAAGATAGCTCACGTCAAATGGTTTCGCGCAGCCGCGCCGGACCTTCGCGCGTCTCCGGCGTGGGGCCGGGGCGCAGGTGCGCCATGCCGTTGCGGAAATAGACCACGCCGGTATAGACCGTCAGGGCCGCGGCCACCCACAGCAGCAGATAAGCGATGGTGGCATAGGTTATGGAAGGGATGCCCGGCACAAAAACATCGGCCAGGGGTGTCAGGATCATGGCGCCGATGGCGATCATCTGCACCGCGGTCTTGAATTTGGCGACGTTGGTGACCGGCACGCTGACACGAGCCCCGGCCAGGAATTCCCGCAAGCCCGACACCAGTATCTCGCGCGCCAGGATGATCAGCGCCGGCACCAGTTTGAGCAGGCTCAGCATGCCGTTGGGCTTGACCTGGGTGAAGGTACCTTCCGCCACCAGCATCATCAGCGCCACCGCCACCAGAACCTTGTCGGCGATAGGATCCAGCATGCGGCCGAAATCCGACCCGGCCTTCAACTTGCGCGCCGCGAAACCGTCCAGCCAATCGCTCACCCCCGCAATGACGAAGATGCCGAATGCGACCAGCCGCGCCGCTTCTCCCGGCATAACAAAAGCGATGGCAAAGACCGGCACCAGCACGATGCGCAGGATGGTCAGGGCGTTGGGCAGGGCGAACATGGCGTGAGTTTAGAACCCCTCCCGCCACAGGTCATCCGCCTGGATGGAAAAAATCGAAGATTTTCTTGGCCAGTGTCTCACTGACACCGGAGACCGAAGAAAGATCGGTCAGGCTGGCCCCCGCCACGGCCCGGGCGGAGCCGAAATGCTGCAATAGGGCCCGTTTGCGCCCCGCGCCCACACCGGCGATCTCGTCCAGGGGATTGGCGCCGATGGCGGCGCTGCGCTTCTTGCGATGGCCGCCTATCGCAAAGCGATGGGCTTCGTCGCGCAACCGTTGCAGATAGTACAGAACCGGATTTTTGGGATCGAGGCGGAACGGTTCTTTGCCCGGCATGTAAAAATGCTCGCGGCCGGCATCGCGGTCGGGGCCCTTGGAAATCGAGGCCAGCGCCACATCCTCCACCCCCAAATCGGCGAAGACCTGGCAAGCGACCGACAATTGTCCTGGCCCGCCGTCGATCAGCACCAGATCGGGGCGTTTCCACTTGGCATTGTCCGGCCCAAGATTGAATGAGTCCGCTTCTTCTTTCACCATGCGGGCAAAGCGGCGCGTCAGCACTTCGCGCATCATGGCGTAATCGTCACCGGGCGCCAGGTCCCCGGTCTTGATGTTGAATTTGCGATACTGCGCTTTTTCGAAACCTTCCGGTCCGGCAACGACAAACGCGCCCAGGGCGTGCGCGCCCTGGATGTGGGAATTGTCATAGACTTCGATGCGGCGCGGCGGCTGGTCCAGTCCGAACAGGTCGGCCACGCCTTCCAGCAACTGGGTCTGGGCGCTGTTTTCGGCCAGGCGGCGGCCCAATTGCTCGCGGGCGTTGGTCAAGGCGCGATCCATGATCTCGCGCTTCTCGCCGCGCTGGGGCATGGCGATCTCGACCTTCTGTTCGGCGCGGCTGCCCAGCGCCTCGGCCATCAGGGCGCGGCCCGGCAAGTCTTGCGAGGTCAGGATCAGCTTGGGCGCGGTGCGTTCGTCATAGAACTGGCCGACAAAACTCTCCAGCACGTCGGCCAAGGGCAGGTCGCGGTCATGACGGGGAAAATAAGGGCGGTTGCCCCAATTTTGTCCGGCGCGGAAGAAGAAGACCTGGATGCAGGTGTGTCCGCCTTCGCTGTAAGCCGCGAACAAGTCGGCTTCCTCGAACGTGGACGGATTGATGCCCTGCGAAGACTGGATATGGCTCATGGCCTTGAGGCGGTCACGCAGCCTGGCGGCGGCCTCGAAATCCATCGCGTCGGAAGCCTTGGTCATTTCGGCCTTCAACCGGTTCTGCACCGTCTGGCTTTTGCCCTGCAGAAAGGCTTCAGCTTCCTGCACCAGCGCATGATAGCCGCCCAGGGCGATGCGGTTCACACAAGGCGCGCTGCAGCGCTTGATCTGGAACAACAGGCAAGGGCGGGTGCGACTCTCGAACACCGAATCCGAACAGGAACGCAGCAGGAAGGCGCGCTGCAAGGTGTTGAGGGTACGGTTGACGGCGCCGGCGCTGGCGAAAGGCCCGAAATAAATGCCTTTGGTGGTCTTGGCGCCGCGATGCTTGAGCAGCTGCGCAAAAGGATGATCCTCGCGCAACAGAATGTTGGGAAAACTCTTATCGTCGCGATAACTGACATTGTAGCGCGGCTTCAGCCGCTTGATCAGGTTGGATTCCAGCAGCAGCGCTTCGGTTTCGGACTCGGTGGTGAGAAACAGCATTTCGGCTGTTTCCGCGATCATGCGGGTGAGGCGGTCGCTATGCACCCCGCCCCGGGCATAGGAGGAGACCCGCTTCTTGAGGCTCTTGGCCTTGCCGACATAGAGCACATCGCCCGCCGCATTCAGCATGCGGTAGACGCCCGGCGCGTCGGGCAGGGTCTTCAAATAGGCGGCGATGCGGTCCGCGCCGGTTAGGGGCGCTTCTGAGGAACTCATGCCCTCAATATATTAGCGGGTGCGCTCTATTTCTATGCCGACACTTTCCGCGTGGGTCAGGGCGGCCAGCTTTTCCACCCGCACCCGCACGGTGCGGACCCGCTGATCCTCGAAACAGGCGGCAGCGATGCGTTCGGCCAGGGTTTCCGCCAGCCGGACATGGCCTTCGGCGATGATGGCGCGGATGCGCTTTTCGATCACATGATAGTCCACCACATTTTCCAGCATGTCCTGGGCATCGGCGATATCGGCGGTGGCCAGGTCGACATTGATGCGCACCGGCTGGGTGCGGCCCTCTTCCTGGCGGTAGACGCCGATATGGGCCGGCAGTTCCAGGTTGCGGATGAAGACATGGCGGATGCCGCTGACGGCGCTGGCAAAACGCGGGGTTTCGATTTTGCTCATGATTGTTTCACTCTGGCCCCTGCACGTCCGGGGTCTGCCAGATCAGATGCTGGCCGCCGTCCACCGCCAGCATCTGGCCGGTGACGGCCTCGGCGTCCAACAGATAACGCACGGCGGCGCAGATGTCGGCGGGATCGGCACCGCGCCCCAGGATGGTGGCGTCGCGCTGGCGGTTGAAGTCGGCATCGGATTGGCGCGGGTTTTTCAGGATGGGGCCGGGGCCCACGGCATTGACCCGGATGCGCGGGCCCATGCCTTGCGCCAAGGTGGTAGTCAACCAGTAAAGCCCCGCCTTGCTGACGCTGTAGGACAGAAATTGCGGCGTCGGCTTGAGCACCCGCTGGTCGATGATGTTGATGATGGTGCCCTTGGCGTCTGCCGGCAATTGCTTGGCGAACAGCTGCGACAGCAGCAGGGGGCTGCGCAGATTGATCTCGATATGATCGTCCCAACTCTTGCGGCTGGCGCTTTGCCAATCGTCATTCTCGAACAGCGAGGCGGAATTGATCAGAGCGGTCAGAGGGCCCAATGCCTTGACGGCGCGGTCCACCAGGGTTGCGGTCTCGGCTTCCTTGGACAGATCGCATTTCAGGATAGCCGCTTGGGCGCCAAAGGCGCGCACCGCCTGGGCGGCGCGGCCGGCGTCCTCCTCCGAACTGTTGTAATGGATGGCGACATTCCAGCCTTGCGCCGCCAGGTCCAGGGCGATGGCCCGTCCCAGCCGCTTGGCCGCGCCGGTGACAAGAGCGTTCTTCACGTAACGAAGCCTACCGTTTTCTTCACTTCTTCCATGATCGGAGTGGCGATGCTGCGGGCCTTGGCGGCGCCATCTTTCAGGATCCGGTCGATCTCGGCCGGGTCACCCAAGAGCCGGCGCATTTCCCGGGCGATGGGCTCCAGCTTCGCCACGGTCAAATCCGCCAATTCGGCCTTGAAGCCGGAAAATTGCCGGCCGGCGAACTGGGCGATTACCGCGTCGCGGTTCTGGTCGGCCAGGGCGGCATAGATGTTGAGCAGATTCTCGGCCTCCGGACGATCCTTCAGCTCATCCTTGCTGGCGGGCAGGGGATGCGGATCGGTCTTGGCGCGCTTGATTTTGTTGGCGATTGTCTCGGCATCGTCGGTCAGGTTGATGCGGCTGGCATCGCTGTCATCCGACTTGGACATTTTCTTGGTGCCGTCGCGCAAACTCATCACCCGTGTTGCCGCGCCGACGATCACCGGTTCGGGCTGGGGAAAGAAATCCGGCGCGCCGAAATCATTGTTGAATTTGGCGGCGATGTCGCGCGCCAGCTCCAGATGCTGTTTCTGATCCTCGCCCACCGGCACATGGGTGGCCTTGTAGACCAGGATGTCGGCGGCCATCAGCACGGGATAGGTGTAAAGCCCGACCGAGGCGCGCTCCTTATGTTTGCCCGACTTTTCCTTGAACTGGGTCATGCGGTCCAGCCAGCCCAGCCGCGCCACGCAATTGAAGATCCAGGCCAGCTCGCCATGTTCCGGCACTTGGCCCTGGTTGAAGATCGGCGTGCGCGCAGGCTCGACCCCGGCCGCGATATAGGCGGCGGTGACTTCCCGCGTCGCCTGAGTCAGCTCGGCCGCATGACCGTAGCCGGCATCCTGGGTGATGGCATGCATGTCCACCACGCAGAACAGGCAGGGCATCTTGTCCTGCATGCGCACCCAATTCTTGAGCGCGCCCAGGTAATTGCCCAGATGCAAGGTGTTGGTGGGCTGCATGCCCGAAAGGACGAGAGGCTTATGTGTCATTGGGTCTCAGGGTGCGAAGCGGTAGACCATAAAAAGTGCGCTGGGTTATGCCTTGGCAGGCGCAGGGGCTTCAAGGGGTGCCGCAGGAAGTGTCACGGCCGCTTTGAGCCGCCTCTCCACTGCATCCAGCCGGGCCGGATGGACGATTTTGTGGCCGAAGCCGTCGCGCACATAAAAGACGTCAATGGCGCGCTCGCCATAGGTCGCCACCATGGAGGTGGAGATCGACAGGCCGGCCTCGAAGATCGCCTGGGTGATGTCATAGAGCAGGCCGGGGCGGTCCAGGCATTCCACCTCGATCACCGTGGCGATGCGCGAGGCTTCATTGTCGAACAGGATCTTGGGCTTGATGCTGAAGGCGCTGGCGCGGGTGCGCAGGATCTTTCTCTGCGCCAGCTCGCGGCGGGGCCGCACTTCACCGCGCAGGGTCTTTTCAATCGACTGACGCAGCCGGTTCAGCCGCTCGGCATCGCCAAAGGCCTTGCCTTCCGCGTCCTGCACCGAAAATACGTCCAGCGCGAAGCCGTCCGAGGTGGTGAAGGCCTTGGCATCGACGATGGAGCCGCCCGCCATGGCGATGGCCCCGGCGATTTGCGAGAACAGGCCGGCATTATCGGGCGTGTAGAGGACGATCTCGCTGACGGCGCGAAAAGCATTGGTGGTGGAATCCAGGGTCAGCAATTGGCCGGTGGCGTCGGCCTTGGTGGTCAGGCGGGCATGGCGCTCCAGCTCGTCTTCGTCAAAGGCCAGCCAGTAATTGTCGTAATGACGGTTCAGCGCCCGGTCGCGCTCCCCGGCTGTCAGATCGCCGATGCGCGTTTCCAGCGCCGCCTTGGCGGCCGCGACGCGGCTGGTGCGCGACGGCGCCTGGTCACCGCCGGTCATCATATTCTCGGCGGCGTAATAAAGTTCGCGCAGCAACTGGCCCTTCCAGCCGTTGAACACGCCGGGGCCGACAGCACGAATGTCGGCGACGGTGAGGATCACCAGCAGGCGCAGCATTTCCGGGGACTGCACCAGTTCCACGAAATCGCGCACCGTCTTGGGGTCGGACAGATCGCGGCGCTGGGCGGTGTCGCTCATCACCAGATGATTTTTCACCAGCCAGGCGACGGCCGTGGTTTCGTTGGCGGAAAGGCCCAGGCGCGGACACAGGCTGCGGGCGATCTCAGCCCCCACATCGCTGTGATCGCCGGGCAGGCCCTTGGCCATGTCGTGCAGCAAGATGGCGCAGTACAGGACGTTGCGCGACTGGATGCGCTTGATGATGTCGCTGGTGAGCGGATTGTCTTCCTTGTGGGTGCCGCGCTCGATGGCGGCGACATTACCCACGGCACGGATCAGGTGCTCGTCCACCGTATAGTGGTGGTACATGTTGAACTGCATCAGCCCCACGGCATGGCCGAATTCGGGAATGAAGCGACCCAGCACGCCGGCTTCGTTCATCAGACGCAGGGCGCGCTCCGGATCATGGCGGGACGTCAGTACTTCCAGGAAGGCCTGGTTGGCAATCGGATTCTGCCGCACCGACTCGGTGATCAAATCCAGCGAGCGCGCCACGGTGCGCAGCGCATGGGGATGGATGTCGACGCCCTTTTCATCGGCGATATGGAACATGCGCAGGATGTTGGCGGGGTCTTGGCGGAAGATGGCGGGATTGGCGGTCAGCCGGCCGTTCTCGACATAGAATTCGTCGTCGGGACTGCGGGTCTTGAGAAAGCCGGGCAGAATTCGCCGCAGCGAAGGGCGCGGCTTGCGATGCTGTTCCTCCAGCGCGGCGCAGAAAATGCGCGTCAGGTCGCCGACATCCTTGGCCACCAGGAAGTAGGCGCGCATGAAGGCTTCCACCGCGCGGCGCGGCTTTTGCGCATCGGCATAGCCCAACTGCCCGGCCAGTCCCGGCTGCACATCGAAGCTCAAGCGCTCCTCGGCCCGCCCCAACAGGTAATGCAGATGCACCCGCACATTCCATTGAAAGGCTTCCGCCTTCTGGAAGATGCGGTACTCCTCGCGGGTGAAGACGCCATGTTCGACCAGATCGGCGGCGTCGTCGACATGATAAAGATACTTGCCGATCCAATAGAGGGTCTGCAGGTCGCGCAGGCCGCCTTTGCCTTCCTTGATATTGGGTTCGACCAGATAGCGGCTCATGCCCTGGCGCTGGTGGCGTTCCTTGCGTTCGGCCAGCTTGGCTTCGACAAAATCGCGGCCATTGCCGGTGGCGATTTCGTTCCAGAATTTTTTCCGCAGATCGTCATACAATCCGCGATCGCCCCACAGATAGCGCGCTTCCAGGATGGCGGTGCGGATGGTGATGTCCAGCTTGGCCAGCCGCACGCTTTCGGCCAGGGAACGGGTGGCGTGGCCGACCTTCAGGCCCAGATCCCACAGCATATAGAGAATGAATTCGATGACGCTTTCGCCCCAGGCGGTCTGCTTGAAGGGGCGCAGAAATAGAAGATCGATGTCCGATCCCGGCGCCAGCTCGCCGCGGCCATAGCCGCCGGTCGCCACCACCGCGATGCGCTCGGCGCTGGAAGGATTTTGCGCGTGATAGACATGCTTGACCGCGAAGTCGTAGATCACCTGGATGATGGTGTCCTGCAACTGCGACAGGGCGCGGGCGGCGGGCAGGCCAGGCAGGCCTTCTTTCTCCACGGCGTAGCGCACGCGTTCGCGTGCCGCGACAAAGGCCTGCTTGATCAGGGCCAGGCCCGATTTGCGCAAGCTGCCGGGATCGCCGGTTTCCTTGGCCAGCGCGGTCAGGCTGCGGCGCAAGGCATCGGCATCGATCAGCTCGTGCAAGGCGAGTGTTTGGGGTTTTTCCAGGCCCATGGCGAAGCGGATAATGTCATGGGGGCCAAGCACTTGCCACCCGGCGTCCTTTTCAAGGCTTTGGGGCTGGTTTTGGCTTGAAGTTGGGGCGCGGTGCGGGTCCAACGGTGCGGACCACCACGCCACAGGCGATACGGTCCCCGGCATTGCCCAGGGGCTGGGTGCGGTAATCGTCGCCGCGCGTATCGACGATCAGCGCGGCGCCGTCGCGGTCGAAGATCGAGCGCTTGCCATTGCCCAGGCTGAAGCTGCCGGTTTGGACGCTGGCACGCAGGCGCCCGTCGGCGCCGGCAAACTGATTGGGCAGATCGCCCGCCATCGGCCCGCCTTCGGCCAGATAGCCATGCCGCTTGCCCGGCACCAAAGTCAGGATCGGGCCCGCGGCGGTGAAGCCGGTCTTGGCGTTGCAGTTGCCGGCGGTGTGCAGATGGATGGCATGCGGGCCAGGCGGCAGGTTGTGCAAGTCGAAGGTGATCAGCACGCCATGGTTCAGCGCCTCGAAGGTGGCGATGCCGCGCGGCTTGCCGTCCAGCCCGATCAGGCGGGCGATGGCCTTGGCCTTTTGCGCAGCCTCGGCGGGAAGGCAGAGCAAAAACAGGGCGGCCAGTAACCGGCAGGCCAGCAATCGGAAGGAAAGACGGGTCATGCCAGGCAGCCTGCCATAGGTTTCCAAGGCAGGGAACTCTATCGGGCGCCGGAAACGCCTACGCAGCAATCTCTGCCGGCATCGCCGTGCGACCATAAAAAACAAAAAAGCCGGCGGTAAAACCGCCGGCTTTTTCCGTAAACTTCGCAACCGTGTTTAGACGGCCTTGAGGTTCGCCGCCTTGGCGCCGCGCGCGTCGGGCACGATGTCGAACGAAACCTTCTGGCCTTCGCTCAGCGAGCGCATGCCGGCAGCTTCCACGGCGGTGGCGTGCACGAACACGTCCTTGCCGCCGCCTTCCGGCGCGATGAAGCCAAAGCCCTTGGAGGTGTTGAAGAATTTCACGGTTCCGATAGTCATGTAACAGTTCCTGCGTAATTGCCGCGCGGCGGAATGCCGGTACGGACGGGCCTTACACTGTCGCAGGGAAGGAAGTTCAACCGTCGTCCAGGCGCACTCTAAGAGCGGGCAGGATAAGTCTAGGTGCGCTTCACTGTGACGGGGCGTAACTCCGCGTAGGCGCGACAATACGCCCAAGTGCCCCCGGATGGCAATGCGGGTTGGGCCTGTATGCAGCCGGATGGATTCCGCTTCGCGGCCGCGAACGGAACGCACCAGGGCTTGCGCGCGTTGGTTGCCTGCGCCACATTTTGCGGTGCGATTGCAGTGCGACGGCCGACAATATGTCAGCCTTAACGCGGGTCTGCGTTGTCGCCTTTCTCCGCGTTTCGCCGCCCTGGCGGATGGTTAAATCGGGAGATCCTGATGGCCCCAGACGCGCGCCCCGCCGCCGAACCCAATTTTGAACAAGTGTTCAACATCATGCCGGGTCTGTGCCTGGTGCTGGACCCCGCTTTCATCATCGTCGCCCAGAATGACGAACATGCGCGCGCCACCCAGACCGAAGGCGGCAGGATCGTGGGCCAGCATGTCTTCGCGGCCTTTCCCGACAATCCCGATGATTCCAGTGCGATGGGGGTTACGCGCATCCGCGATTCCCTGCTCAAAGTGCTGAAGACACGCGAGCCCGATCACCTGCCGATGCTGCGCTATGACGTGAAGCCGGTGCGGGGACCTTTTGAGACACGCTATTGGTCGGTGACCTGCATTCCGCTGCTGGGCGCGGACGGGTATGTGGAATGGATCTTGATCCGGGCGGAAGACAGAACGGAACTGGCGGGACAGCGCCAGAAAGTTGGTCTTTCGCCCGAAGGCCAGGTGGAACTCTATTGAGAGCCGCGACCGCCGCGAGCTTGAGCGAGCGGCAGCGGAAACCGGCGCGATTTTGTGCTAGGATGCGACCATGACCGTCACCATTTATCACAACCCTTCTTGTTCCAATTCCCGCAAAGCGCTTGAGATCATTCGTGCCCACGGTATTGAGCCCAAGGTCATCGAGTATCTCAAGACGCCGCTGACGCCGCAGAAGGTGCGCCACTTGATGCGGGATGAATTGAAAGTGCCCGTGCGCGACGCGATGCGCACCGGCGAGTCTGCCTATGCCGATATGAAGCTGGATGGCGCGGATGACGACACATTATGCGCCGCCATCGCCGCACATCCGATTCTGCTCAATCGGCCGATTGTGGTGACCGACAAGGGCGCGAAACTGTGCCGTCCGGGCGAGCGGGTGGAGGATCTGCTCTGATCCTTTAACTTGTCATACCCGCGAAAGCGGGTATCCAACTTTGAGACAAGCGCGAGCGGTGCCATGAATTCCCGCTGGAATTTATACTCCGGCCGCGCTTTGCGCGGACCGGGGTGCGGCCATGACAACGGGGTGCTACCGCCCCTGATCGGTCCGCATCACATTGCCCGGGCCGTTCTAAATGGTGTTCCGATTGCTGTGGGTCTGCGCCGCTATGGAACCTCTCCGGCTGGAGATTGCGAAAGAGGAAAAGCGGGAACAGGGGATGGTTCCGCCGCGAGGCCGCGACGCAGATCAAGAAGAAATCGAAATGATTTCGATGTCACCCAGAGGTTCGGCAGCTTCCACAACATCGCCTCGCGCAGTGCCGAGAATGCTGTTCGCCAACGGGCTTCGAAAGCTGATCAGGCCCTTGGAGGCATCCGCCTCATCCACCCCGACAATGCGGAAGATCTGGGTGCGGCTCTTGCGCTGGATGGTGACGGTGGAGCCGAATGACACAATGTCAGTCGCAGGAGGCGGCGCCAGTTCGGCGGTCGATTTGCGGATTTCCCAATAGCGGAGATCGCGGGCCAGGGTCTCGCGCAGCAGGACGTTACTTTCGGTTTTCATGCCCACTTCGATACGGGCGATGTGGGCTTCGATCTGGGCCAGGCCCTCGGGGGTGACGAGATTGGGGCCTTCGTCCACCATCCTTTCGGGTGGTGGAGCAGACTCGGCGGTTTCTTTGACAAAGGCTCGGGACATGGAAGCACCTGGGTCCCCTTCCGCTCGCGCCGTGTACGGCGCTCGCCCGGGGATGACATCGGGAGTTTAACGCGTCATGACGGTGCTTGTCTCCAACAGCCCCCTCAACCCGGCCCATCGGGCTAACGCCGATGTGCCGCCCTCTCCCTCAAGGGAGAGGGGAAAGGTCGATCACGCAACCGCCGCACAGGCCTGTTCGTATTGCTCGGTGAGATAGTCGTCGATATCGCCGACCGCCCGGTGGAGGTCGCCGCCGCTGATGCCGCGTTCCCTGGCGTCGCCGGTCATGCTGGCCGCCAGCCGGTTCACTTCTCCGGCAACGTTGGAGAGCCCCTTCACGCTGTGAACATTCAGCGCGACCCAGTCCTTGACGAAATCTTGGACATCCGTTTTGGGTTTCATATTGTGTTCCTTTTGAAATCTACCAGCGGCGCTGGTTGCCGTCCCGGCCTCGCGTCGCGCTTGGGCGCGCGCCGCTGCGGCGTTCGTCGCTCTCGCAGGTCCACTGGACCTGCTCGTCCGCCGCGCTACCGCGCAGCGGACCGCTCCTCACCCCTTCACGCTGCGCACATTCTGCGCCACCCAGTCGTTGACAAAACGCTGGACATCACTCTTGGGCGGCATGGTTTGTTCTTTCAAAAAGGTACGGCGACCATGGCCTGCTCGCGCTCCGAGAGGCGGGGATGCAGTGGCGCCTCAGCTAGCAACAATGCGCTTGACGGTGGCGCGCTTTTTGACAGGCGCGGGCTTGGGATTGGCGGCGGCCTCGATGGCGTCCTGCTTTTCTTTTTCCAGGCGCAGCGCCTTGAGGCGCACGGTCTTGGCGTCGTTGGCGGCGCTTTCGGCGTTGGTTTGCAGCTTCACCATCTCGGTGCGCTTATCCCAGGCGTCGAACACACCCTTGGCGGTGCGGGGGGAGCCCTTCTTGGGCGGATTCATGAAATCGGAAATGGGATATCCCCTTGCGGTAAAGAGAAGCGGTGCGCTATCCGCGCACCGCTTCGCTGTTCACTCAGATGGCCGACAGATTGGCGGCCTTGGCGCCACGAGCATCCGGCTGGATGTCGAAGTTCACCTTCTGACCTTCATTCAGGGTGCGCATGCCCGCCGCTTCGACGGCCGAAACGTGCACAAACACGTCCTTGCCGCCGCCTTCGGGCGAGATGAAACCAAAGCCTTTTGCGGAATTGAAAAACTTCACGGTGCCGATGGTCATTAACTTGTTCCTTTAAAACATCGGGTTCCGTCCACGCGAAATGCGGAGACGGCCGTGGAAACAAGAACATCAGGTCGGTGGAAGTTTTTCGGTTCGTCCGGCGCGCCTGCTGGAAACCAGAAGGGCAGGTCAGAAAGACAGAAGCGCTTCGTCTGACTTAGGACGCAAGAACCACGTAGGATCCAATATAATCATTTTGGACCAAATAACAACGCGGCTGGCGACAGTGTAGCGCCGCCACGATAGAGGATTGCGCTGTTTCTCTCATGCGAACAGCCGCTTAGCGCCAGGCGCGGCGGTCTGCGGACGCGGTCTTGGCCCAAAGTCCCAGCCCTTCCGTCAGGAACCGTGATAGGGTTGTGCGTGGTTAAGAGGGTAAGCAGATGCATTTCAAGCAATCGATGCTGGCCATCATGATCGCGGTCTGTGTTCCCGTGTTTGTGTTGACGAATGCTATAGCGGCGGAACACGAACCGTCCGCCGGCGCGAAAGGCATGCCTGGCGCTCTGGGCACCATCGAATACAAGCCGACCGACTGGCAAGGCAAAGTCTCCACCTACTGGGATGATACCGACGGTGTCGCGCCAAAGGTGGCCGGTTGCCATGTCGGTGTGGCGCAAGACGGCAAGCCCAATGGGCGGTTCTTCGGCGAAGCCTGCCAGAGCGATCAGGTGCTGATCGAATCCAATCCCGGTGCCGGCGTGATCCATCCCCATGCGAATGATCTGGGACATCCCGACACGTTCAACTGCAAGGCCTGGTGTGCGGGTACCGGCCATGCCAAGGGCGGTGTTTGCAAGGCGGTCGCCGGTCCTCCTCCCTGCACGGTGTCGGCCATTTGCCAGTGCAATTGATCGCCTAGTGTCCCGATTCCGAAATTCGCATGATCCCTATATCGGGTGTTAGCGAATTTCGGAATCGTAAGGACACTAGCAACTTATTGATTCCTAGTGTCGTTTTGGTTTCGAAGTTCGCCAAGAGCCTGATATCGATGATGGTGCGAACTTCGAAACCACGACACTAGGCCGCCCGCGCTCACAGCGCCAGCGACACAAGCCAAGCGGTGGTGGCGATGGTGAAACCGAAAGCCAGCAGCGCCCACACCCCGTCGCGCGCCGTAATCGCCAAAGAAAAGGCCACCACCGCCGCATTGGGCGGAATGCCGCCCAGCGGCACCAATTCCAGGA
This sequence comes from Rhizomicrobium sp., assembly GCA_035251465.1. Taxonomy (GTDB): domain Bacteria; phylum Pseudomonadota; class Alphaproteobacteria; order Micropepsales; family Micropepsaceae; genus Rhizomicrobium. Next base: position 25,633 of record DATFEF010000010.1, read on the forward strand.
TCGGCGTCACCAGCCCGATCAGCAGGCACAGCAAGGCGATGGCGTAGAAAAAAGGCCCGCCCGTCAGCCAGGGCAGGCGCGGCCGCAACAGATGATCCACCAAGCGCGCCACGGGACGGAACGTTTCCAGTCCACGCTCCATCTTGTGCGCGTCCATCGAGCGGCGGGCCAGCCAGCCGGGAATCCAGAAATGCTCATGGCGCAACAGGATCTGCGCCGCGATCAGCACGATCACCGCCGAGGTGACGGCGGGCAGGCCGGGAATGGCCCCCACCGGCGACACCGCAATCAGGCTGGGCACCAGCAGCAGCGGCCCAAAGGACCGTTCGCCGATGACGTCCATCAGGTCGGCCACCGACACCCGGCCGTGACCGGCCAGCGCCGCGCCGTTGCGAACGCAACAGGCAATGATGTGGTCGATCACCTCTTCCAGGTCGTGGTGCGCGGCAGGCGGGGGGAGACCGGTGGATTTATCGGGCACGAGAACCGAACGTCTTGGGTGCATTGGGACGTCCCGCCCGCTGCAAGCGCTTGCGTCCCTTTCCAACTTTACCTGACGGAATGGGTTTAGACGGGCCGTCTTCGCTGGAATAGGTGATCTCGGCGTCCAGATTGGCGCGCGCCACGTCCGATTGCCGCGCGAAGGGATCGTCGGCAATCGCCAGGGCGGTGGATTGCAGGCGCTTGAGTTCGTCGCGCAGCCGGGCGGCCTCCTCGAATTCCAGGTCGGCGGCGGCGGCGCGCATCTTCTTCTCGATCTCCGCGATCACCGCCTTGATATTGTGACCGGTAAATTCGCGCCCGCCTTCCGCCATGGCAAGCTGGCCGCCATCCACCGTGACATGGTCGCGCTCATACATCGAACCCATAATGTCGGCGATGTTGCGCTTGACGCTGGCGGGCGTGATGCCGTGTTCTTTGTTGTACGCTTCTTGTTTGGCGCGGCGGCGGTTGGTTTCGGCCATCGCCCGTTCCATCGAGCCGGTGATCTTGTCGGCATACAGGATCACCTTGCCGTCGACATTGCGCGCGGCCCGCCCGATGGTCTGGATCAATGAGGTTTCGCTGCGCAGAAAACCCTCTTTGTCCGCGTCAAGAATGGCGACCAGGCCGCATTCGGGAATGTCCAGGCCCTCGCGCAGCAGATTGATGCCGATCAACACGTCGAACGCGCCCAGGCGCAGATCGCGGATGATCTCGATCCGCTCCAAGGTCTCCACATCGCTGTGCATGTAACGCACCCTTATGCCCTGCTCGTGCATATATTCGGTGAGGTCTTCCGCCATCTTCTTGGTCAAGGTGGTGACAAGCGCGCGATAGCCGCGCTTGGCGATCAGATGACATTCGGCGATCAGGTCGTCGACCTGGGTTTCGACGGCGCGGATTTCCACCGGCGGATCGATCAATCCTGTGGGGCGGATCACCTGTTCGGTGAAGACGCCGCCGGTGCGTTCCATCTCCCAATTGCCGGGGGTGGCGCTGACATAGACCGACTGGGGCCGCATCGCGTCCCATTCCTCGAATTTCAAAGGCCGGTTGTCGATGCAACTGGGCAAGCGGAAGCCGTATTCGGCCAGGGTGAATTTGCGGCGATAGTCGCCTTTGTACATGGCCCCGATCTGCGGCACGCTGACATGGCTTTCGTCGCAGAACACCAAGGCATTGTCGGGCAGATATTCGAACAAGGTGGGCGGCGGCTCGCCGGGCTTGCGGCCCGTCAGCCAGCGTGAATAATTTTCGATTCCGGCGCAACTGCCGGTGGCCTCGATCATCTCCAGATCGAAGGTGCAGCGCTGCTCCAGGCGCTGGGCTTCCAGCAATTTTCCGCGTGTGCGGAAGTCGGCCAGGGTGTGGACCAGCTCCGCCTTAATGCCTTTCATCGCCTGCTGCAGGGTGGGGCGCGGCGTCACATAATGGCTGTTGGCATAGACCTTGATCGCGTCCAGCGCGCCCGCCTTGTGGCCGGTCAAGGGATCGAACTCGGTGATCTGATCCACCACATCGCCGAACAGTTCCACCCGCCAGGCGCGGTCTTCATAATGGGCCGGGAAAATATCGATGGTGTCGCCGCGCACCCGGAAAGCGCCACGGGTGAAATTGTCGTCGTTGCGGCGGTATTGCAGCGCCACCAGATTCTGGATCGCGGCCTGGCGGTCTATTTTGTCGCCGCGCGCGATGCCGACCGCGGTGCCCGAATAAGTCTCCACCGATCCGATGCCGTAAATGCACGACACCGAGGCCACGATGATCACATCGTCGCGCTCCAAAATCGCCCGCGTCGCCGAATGGCGCATGCGGTCGATCTCTTCATTCACCGAAGAGTCTTTTTCGATATAGGTGTCGGTGCGCGGGATATAGGCTTCCGGCTGGTAATAATCGTAATAGCTGACGAAATATTCGACCGCGTTTTCCGGGAAGAAAGTCTTGAACTCGCTGTAAAGTTGCGCCGCCAGGGTCTTGTTGGGGGCCAGGATCAGGGCCGGGCGCTGGGTGGCCTCGATGATCTTGGCCATGGTGAAGGTCTTGCCCGAGCCGGTGACGCCCAGCAGCACCTGATCGCGCTCATGGGCGTTGACGCCGGCCACCAGTTCGGGAATCGCGGTGCGTTGGTCGCCCGCCGGTATGTAGTCGCTGACCAGCTTGAACGTCTTGCCGCCTTCGGATTTCTCCGGCCGCGCCGGGCGGTGGGGGACAAATTCGCTGATCGGCACCGTCTGGTAGGCGGGATCGATCGCCGGATCGGCCTCCGGAATCAGCGCGACCGCCTCTACCGCCGCCTGAAACCTGGCGGCGTTATCCGACATGCCTTTTGCGGCACGCGTTTTCTTTGTGCGGGGGACTGTGCCGTTATTGTGGGCCATAGCTATAATATAGAGTGCGTTCCGGATTTGTGCAGGGCTTTTGCCTGTTTCCGGCGTGATTTATAGATAGGGAACCGGTTCGCGGCGCAAAGCCAGAGCGGCAAATCAAAAAGGTGGAGTGGCCATGCATCAACGCAATCTGCTGGAAAAAGTGCTGGAACAGACATTGTTCAAGTCGCGCTGGCTGCTGGCGCCCTTTTACCTGGGCATGGTGGCATCCCTGGTCATGCTGCTGGCCGCCTTTGTGGCCGAGTTGGTGCATGCCTTCCCCCTTGCGATGAACCTTTCCGTAGTGGATCCCGAACAGGTGATCCTGGCGGTCTTGGGGATGATCGATCTGTCCCTGGCCGGCAATCTGGTGGTGATCGTGATTTTTTCCGGCTACGAGAATTTCGTTTCCAAGATCAACACCGAGAATGCCGAGGATCGTCCCAGCTGGATGGGCACGCTGGATTTCTCCGGCCTGAAGATGAAACTGATCGGCAGCATCGTGGCGATCTCGGCCATCTCGCTTTTGCGCGCCTTCATGACCTTGACCGAGGAAGGGGCGGCGCTGGATGAGGCGCGGCTGCGCTGGATGCTGATCCTGCACCTGACCTTCGTGATCTCGGGCCTGCTGTTCGCGGCGATGGATTGGATTGGGAATCGGGCGGAAAAACCCAAAGAGCATTAATCCGCCCTGAAACGAAAAGGCCGCCCGAAATGGGCGGCCTTTTTGCATTCCGTGCATCGGATGACTATTTGGCCGCGGCCCCGATAGCATCCGCGGTGGACTGTGCCGCCTTCTGGGCGGCGGCGAGGTCGGTGGTGGTCAAGCCGGGCGCGGCGGCATCCGCGATGGTCTGCAGCTTGGCCTTCATGGCGGCATCGGTGGCATCCGGAATCGCGCCGGCGCCGGCCTTGCCGCAAGGATTGCCGGCGGCCTCGTTGTAGCCCTTGCCTGTCGGACCGACCAGGCAGTTCACGGCGTGATGCAGGTGCTTTTGAACCATGGCGATGTCGGTGGCCTTGGCGGCCATGCCGGCATGATTCTGGGCGATGGAGAGTTCGGCGGCGGTGTCGGCCAACACCGGGGTGGCGGCCAGCGCGGCGCAGGCGGCAAGCAGGGCGATCTTTTTCATGGGGGGATTCCTCTTATGGGCAAAGGGATTTGGGGCGCCCGGCCCATATCCCGAAGGACTGGCCGGATGCCCCGAAGCTTACTCCGATTGAGGGCTGTTACCAGATACTCGCCAGGTTCTTGCGCAAGGCCTGGGCCGCCGGGCCGGTGGCGGGGGTCGCGTTGGCATCCTTGTCCTGTTTGATGACGGTGCCATTGAAGGTCAGGCCGCCATAGGCGCCGGTGCCTGAGGTCCACACCACGATGTCGCCGCCATGGGCGGTGGTGGCGCCTTCCGCGCCGCCGGACAGGGTGACGACAGTGATGCCGGCCCCGGCGCCCAGCTTGACCTCGCCCTTTTCGATGCCGCGCAGGGCGCGCTTGCTATTGATAATGAAAACCAGCTCAGCCTTTTCCAGGCCGATCTGCAGGCCGAAGGACGCCGAACCCATGTCGTAGAAGCGTGGGGTGCTCCAGCCTTTGCCGGTACGGTGCAGCAACACGCCCTCGCCACCCTCGGCGCCGAAGATGAAGCCGCCTTTGACCAGCTTGGGCACGATATACACGGCCTCGGCGCCTTGCAGCATGGTGCGGGCCGTGCTGAAGGCCGGATCGGTGCGCAGATGGTTGACGGTGCGATTGGCGTCGCGCAGCAGGTCGTTCTCATCGTCGGCCTGGGCGGGCAGCGTAAAACAGGCCGAGGCCAAAGCTGCAGCCGAAGCCAGCTTTATCAGGGATTTAAACATGGGGGTGATCCTTCTAGGGTCGGAGGCCCCATTAACGCGGCCTGGAACCGAAAGTTCCATAGGCTTTTGGGTCAACGGTGTCCGGCGCTAGTGTCCCGATTCCGAAATTCGCATGATCACGATATCGGGTGTTAGCGAATTTCGGAATCGTAAGGACACTAGCCAACTTATTGATTCCTAGTGTCGTTTTGGTTTCGAAGTTCGCCAAGAGCCTGATATCGATGATGTGCGAACTTCGAAACCACGACACTAGGCGGCGGTGGTGTCAATGACCATCGGCTTTTTGATCACCGAGCTTTCGCCCTTGATCTTTTCGCCGAAGCCGCTGGAAAAGTCCTGGAAGATGGCGGCCAGTTCCTCGCTGTCGATATGCGGCGGCGCGCCCGGCCCGAAACGATAGCGCCAGAAACTGACAATGTGCGAAATGGCGCCCAGTTTCTCGCCCAGTTCCAGGAACATATGAGGCGCGCTCAACAGAAAATCGCGAAACGCCTTGGGCGTCTGGTTCACCACCAGATCGCCGAAGGAGGCGTCGTATATCGCCAGAGCCTTGTTCACGTGATTGCCGTTGTCGCGCACCATTTCGATGATGGTGCGGCGGGCGTTCGTCAGGAACACTTTCTGCTCCGGCGTCTGTCCGCCGACCGGCTGGATCTTGTTGATCTCGCGCAGCACACCGATCACATCGGGCCAGAACTTGCCCATCGACCATTTGTAATAGAGAAAGCCGCGCCAGCTGAAAACGCCTTCGCGGAAGTCGTTGCCGGTCAGGCCCAGGGTGAGGCGCAGTGGTTCCAGCTTCTCGTCGATCTGGTTCGACAGCATGGCCGAGACAAGTCGGTTGCTGGAATCGCCGCCGCCGCCGGCCAGCATCACAAGCTGCGACATTTCCTGGCTGACGAAAGCGTGCATGCGCGCCTGGTCGCCTTCGGAAATGGTGAAATAGCTGGGCGATACCTCGACACCGTTGTTGCGCAAATGCTCGCGCAGCAGGAACGGGTCCAGCGACGGCACCGCGTTCAGCAGACGCAAGACCGACAGGTCACGTTCCAGCGTCTCGGTGTTGTAATTGCCCGCCTCGCGCAGGGCTTCGGCATAGCCGCGCTGGTCCACGAACAGCGAGCGGCCGCCCGCGCGCAGGTCGGCGGGGTCGAAAGGAATGATGATCTTGGTCGCCACCGCATGGGGGCTAGCGAAAAGATAGCTCTCGTCGGCGCGCGTGCGGTGCTTGAGCAGAAACGCCCGGTTGATGGCGGGTGAGACGAAAAGCGGTTTTTCGCTATGCTCGGCATTGTCGGCATTGTCGGCCGCGATGCGGGCCAGGTTGAGCACCCGGCTCGTCGAAGCGCCGCCCAAGGCGCTCAGGAAGCGAACGGAACGATCATTGGCCACGGCAATCCCTTTATGATCGCGCCGTGAGGCCCTACGCAGTTGCTCCGCAACTGCTCCGGGTTCGCGGTCGCTCCGGTGTGCAAAAACATGCCAAACCTGCGTACAGATTGAAGGATTCTTCCTAAAGATTGCTTTACTGTCCGGGCGTCAGGCGATGGCTGGTTTTCGGGGGTTAAAAAGGCATGAATTTCGACCGTTCCTTGGACGCAGCCGCCGGCACCCTGGTGCGGTTGTCGCCCTTGGTGTCGCGTGTGCTGGCGCCTCAAAACTTGAATAGTTTGAAAAACTTCTTGAGCCGGGCTGCGTTGCGGCCATGGTCCAGTTCGCCGTCACGGCTTTGCGCACGGACATCGACCCGGCTGCCGATCGAGCCCGCCGGCCGCACCCGGATCACGATGTCGCTGATGCGCCCGAACCAAAAACTCCTGTCGGTGGCTTCGATGCGCAAATCCTTTTCATTGGCATCCACAATGGTCCAGCCCAGCTTTTTCACGGTTTCAAAACTGCGCCAGAAGGCTTTCTGCGGCGAGACCAGGAGCCCGACATGCGGCTTGGTGAGGAACTGGCCCGCCTGGAATCCGTACTCCTCGTGCATGGCATAGGCGACCGTCACCTCTTTGCCTTTGTAGAAAATCTTGCGCGCGCCGTCGAAGACGCGGCTGTTGGCGGGGTGAATCCGGGCCAGGGCCACGAACTGAGGCGGGTCTTGCGGCGCGGTGGTGATGTCGTGAATGGGCAGCAATTTATAGCCGTAATAGACATAGGTGATGGGGGAATAGAGAAAGACCAGCGAACCCAGCAGCGCGATCAATCCCGGCCGCTTGCCCTCGCCGGCATTGCGGGTCAGCGCCGAGCGCAACCACAACAGCGCCAGAGCCAAACCCGACAGGCCCAGCACCGTGGCGGGTATCATCAAGCTGCTGCCGGCCTTGTCGGTCAGCAACCCCAGCCGGACGCCGGCGACCGCGCCCGCGCCCGCCAAAACGGCAAGAAGCAGGGCGGCAAATGCCGTCCGTGCGGCAAATAGCTGGAAACGCATGGGTGCAATCCGGGATTGGTCGTTTTATTCCGTGTACCATAGAATAGATTTTCCCGCGCCGCGATAGTGAGAGCCAAGATGTCCAACGCAACCTTATCCAATACGGCTTTGTCCGATATGCAGGCGCGCGACATGGCAAGCCTGCTGCATCCTTTCACCAACCTCACCACCTTGCGCCAGACCGGTCCCTTGGTGGTGGAGCGCGGCAAGGGCGTGTTCGTCTATGGCGCCGACGGCAAGGATTATGTCGAGGCCATGGGCGGGCTGTGGTGCACGGCGCTGGGCTGGGGCGAGGAAGAGCTGGTCGAGACCGCCGCCGAGCAGATGCGCAAGCTGTCCTTCGCCCATATTTTCGGCGGCAAGAGCCACGGGCCGGCCATAGCATTGTCGGAAAAATTGAAAGAGATGGCGCCCTTTCCCGTGGGCAAGGTGTTCTTCGCCAATTCCGGCTCCGAGGCCAATGACAGCCAGATAAAACTGATGTGGTATGCCGCCAATGCGCGCGGCCAGAAGGGGCGCAAGAAGATCATCGCCCGCAATCGCGCCTATCATGGCGTGACGCTTGCCAGCGCCAGCCTGACGGGGCTGGACGCCTTCCACAAGAGCTTCGATCTGCCTTTCGATTTCACCGTGCGCGCCGAGTGCCCGCATTACTATCGCGGCGCCGCGCCGGGCGAGAGCGAGGAGCAATATTCGGCGCGCCTGGCGGCCAATCTCGAAGCCACGATCCTGCGGGAAGGCCCCGACACTATCGCCGCCATGTTCGTGGAGGCGGTAATGGGCGCCGGCGGCGCGATGGTGCCGCCGCGCGGCTATTTCGAAGCCATTACGCCGGTGCTGGACAAATACGGCATTTATCTGGTGGATGACGAAGTGATTTGCGGTTTTGGCCGCACCGGCAACGCCTTCGGCTGCCAGACCTATAACTATCAGCCCGATTCCATGTCGCTCGCCAAGGCGCTGTCCTCGGCCTATCTGCCGATCTCGGCGGTGCTGTTGTCACCGGAACTGGTCGAGATCATCGAAGAAGAGGCGGTGCGCATCGGCGGCTTGTGGCACGCTTTCACCTATAGCGCCCATCCCGTGGCGGCGGCGGTGGCGGTCAAGACGCTCGAAATCTATCAGCGGCGCGATACCTTCGGTCATGTCCGCAAGGTGGCGCCAGTTTTCCAGGCGCGGCTCAAGGCCCTGGAGGCGCATCCGCTGGTGGGCGAGGCGGGGGGCGTCGGCCTGATCGGCGGCATCGAACTGGTCGCGGACAAGGCGAGCAAGCGCAACTTCGAAGCCGCCAAGGGCGTCGGCGCAAGGTGCGGCCAGTTCTGCCAGGACGAAGGCCTCATCGTGCGCCCGCTGATCAGCGACCGCATCGCGCTGTGTCCGCCCCTGGTGATCGATGAGGCGGAGATCCATGAGTTGTTCGACCGCTTGGAACGCGGTTTGAACCGCACATTGGACTGGGCGCGGCGCGAAGGATTCTTTTAGAGCAAGTTGGGACCAGATTGAACCACTGCGCCGGAGGGATTTTGTGGCCCCGGCGTGCGTCGCACGCCGATTTTCCAATTGCGCGGCTATGCCGCGCGGGGCAGGAGAAAGGCGCGGCCCGTATCGGGAATACGGGCA
>DATFEF010000034.1:0-11707 GCA_035251465.1 Rhizomicrobium sp.
GGCCATTTCGGCGCCTATGGCGGAAATCCCGTGGACGATGCCGCTGCTAAGGCGGCGGGGCCCTGGCTTCAAGATGCGAGGAAAGGCAACAAGCGTCCGGCCTTCTTCCGCACACCGGTCCATTGCATAAGGATCGCCGACGATGGGAAAATCTATGTCTGTGATCGCGGCAATAACCGCATCCAGGTGTTCGACAAGAACGATCCGGCGCTGGGCAAGCCTTGCAGCAACCCGAATGGCGAGGTGGGCAAGTGCGGCTATGTCACGGAACAATGGATCAGCGCCGAGACCGAGACCCATCCCGTCTTGCCGGGCACCGCGGTGTCGCTGAACTTCTCCCGGGACAAGACGCAGAGCTGTCTCTATGTCGGCGACAATACCAACACGACCATCTATCTGATCAATCGCAGCAATCTGCAGGAGCTGGGCCGGTTGGGACGCTCGGGCCGCAATGCCGGCCAATTCCATTGGCTGCATCAGGTCAGCCCGGACAGCAAGGGCAACATCTATACGGGGGAAGTCGACAATGGAAAGCGTATCCAGAAATTCGTCCGCTATGGTGCGGCGGGCTGCAGCGGCACGGGTTCGGCGACGGTCGGCGGTGCGCTGGTGAAATAGCGGTTCGCGAATGGCGGCGCCCGGCAAGCAATGCGGGGATTGTTCACTCTGCTGCAAAACCATGGTGATCCCGGAACTGGGCAAGCCGAAGGATGTCTGGTGTCCCCACTTCGCGCGCGGGCAAGGGTGCAGCATCTATCCTGACCGGCCGCAGTCCTGCCGCGATTTCTCCTGCCATTGGCTTATCGATCCCACCATGGGCCCGGAATGGAAGCCGGACAAATGCAAGATGGTTCTGGCGTCGAGAAAAGACGCCTTGGCGGTTCATGTCGATCCCGGCACCGATCGCCCCTGGCGCCGGGAGCCCTATTATTCGCAGCTTCTTGAGAAATCTGCCCGCAATATCGACCGCGGCGCCATGGTACTCGTCATAGAGCATGGCCGCACGACCATCATCCTGCCGGACCGCGGCGTCGAGTTGGGCGTACTGGGTCCGGATGACCGGATCGCTCTGGCCAAGGTGATGACAAGCGCGGGGCCGAGCTGGCAAGCGCGTGTGGTCCGGGCTTGAATTCCATCTTCGAACCAGCAGTCCGTCGTCGATGCCGCCAAAGGCGACCTATCAGCCAGGCGGTTCATGGGCTTAAAGCGCGCTGGTGAATTTTGCTTCTGTCTTTGCGGTCACTTCTTCCAGAGTCACGCCCGGCGCCAGTTCCACCAGGGTCAGGCCGGATTTGCCGCGCTCCAGGGTGAAGACGCACAGATCGCTGATGATCATGTCCACGCATTGCGTGCCGGTCAGGGGCAAGGTGCAGGCCTTCAGAATCTTGCTTTCATGCGCCTTGTTGGTGTGTTCCATCACCACCACGATCTTCTTGACGCCCGCCACCAGGTCCATGGCGCCGCCCATGCCCTTGATCATCTTGCCGGGAATCATCCAGTTGGCGATGTCGCCGTCTTCCGACACTTCCATGGCGCCCAGCACCGACAGGTCGATATGGCCGCCGCGGATCATCGCGAAACTGTCGGCCGACGAGAAATAGCTGGTGGTCGGCAATTCCGTGATGGTCTGTTTGCCGGCATTGATCAGGTCGGGGTCTTCCTCGCCCGGATAGGGGAAGGGGCCCATGCCCAGCATGCCGTTCTCGCTCTGCAAGGTGACTTTCAAGCCCGGCGGGATGTAGTTGGCCACCAAGGTGGGAATGCCGATGCCCAGATTGACATAGAAGCCGTCTTTCAATTCATGGGCGGCGCGGGCGGCGATGTCTTCACGGGTCCAGGCCATTACACCGCTCCCGGGCGCGGGCGTGTCGTCACCCGCTCAATCGGTTTTTTATAATCGCGCCCTTGCAAAATCCGCTGCACGAAAATTCCCGGCGTATGAATCTGGTCCGGATCGAGCTGGCCCGGTTCGACCAGCTCCTCGACTTCCGCGATGGTGAGCTTGCCCGCCGTCGCCATCATCGGATTGAAATTGCGCGCGGTCTTGCGGTAGATCAGGTTGCCTTCGGTATCGCCCTTCCAGGCCTTGACGATGGAAAGATCGGCGCGCAGCCAGCTCTCGCGCACATAGGTCAAGCCATCGAACACTTCGGTGGGCTTGCCCTCGGCCACCACGGTGCCCACCCCGGTGCGGGTGTAGAAAGCCGGAATGCCCGCGCCTCCGGCCCGGATGCGCTCCGCCAGCGTGCCTTGCGGGTTCAATTCCAGCTCCAGCTTGCCGGTGAGATACAATTCCTCGAACAGCTTGTTCTCCCCGACATAGGAGGAGATCATCTTCTTGATCTGGCCATTGTTGAGCAGCATCCACAGGCCCAGCCCGTCGGCGCCGCAATTGTTGGCGATCACGGTGATGTTTTTGACGCCGTCTTCCTTCAGGGCGGCGATCAGATTTTCCGGATTGCCCGACAGGCCGAACCCGCCCGACATCACGGTCATGCCGTCGAAGGTCAGGCCTTTGAGGGCTGTGGCCGCATCGGGATAGACTTTGCTCTGGGCCAAGGTGGCGTGCTCTCGATTTCGTGGTCGCACGGCCGAACGGCTTCGCTTACGCTGGCCCGGCCGATACTCCGTTGTTTGGTTAGTTCGCACTGCAACATGGATCAGTGCAAGCGGTAAAGCGGTCGGCTTGTAAGTATTTGATTTATAATGTTTTATAGCAGGTGCGGGGCGGTTCCTTGCCGCCGGAGCAAGTGGCCGGTACAACCCCGCCAATTCCAAATCCCAGCAGATTCCGAAAAAATGAGTTCGTCCAAGCAATCCAAGCCAAAGGCCAAGCTGCCGCGGGGTTTCCGCGATCGCGGTGCCGCCGAGATCATGGCCGAACAGAAGATGCTGGCGACCATTCGCGCGGTCTATGAAAGCTATGGCTTCGAGCCGCTGGAGACGCCGGCCTTCGAATATACCGACGCGCTGGGCAAATTCCTGCCCGATGTCGAGCGTCCCAATGAGGGGGTGTTCTCGCTCAAGGACGATGACGATCAATGGATGTCGCTGCGCTATGACCTGACCGCGCCGCTGGCGCGTCATGTCGCGGCCAATTTCCAGAACCTGCCTAAGCCGTTCCGCCGCTATCAGACCGGCACGGTATGGCGCAATGAAAAGCCGGGTCCCGGCCGCTACCGTGAATTCACCCAGTTCGATGCCGACACCGTGGGCAGCGCGAGTGCTTGCGCCGACGCGGAATTGTTGATGATGCTGTCCGACACGATGGAGGCGCTGGGCCTGAAGCGCGGCGACTACATCGTCAAGCTGAACAATCGCAAATTGCTGGACGGTGTTCTGGAAGCCAGCGGCGTGGCGCTGGAAGACCGCGTCAAGCGCGGCATTGTCCTGCGCGCCATCGACAAGCTGGACCGGTTGGGCGTGGACGGCGTGTCGGCCCTGTTGGGCGCGGGCCGCAAGGATGACTCCGGCGATTTCACCAAGGGCGCCGGTCTCTCCGCCGATCAAGCCCATCGCATTCTGGCCTTTGTCGCCCCCGATGCGGCGGACGAGGACGAACACCTGCGCCAGATCGGCACCCTGGTCGGCGCCAGCGCTATCGGCGCGGCTGGGCTGAACGAATTGGAACAGATCGTCAGGCTGCTCCAGGCCTGCGGCTATGGCCCCGATCGCGTGATGTTCGACACCGGGGTGGTGCGCGGATTGGACTATTACACCGGCCCCGTGTTCGAGGCGCAACTGACCTTCCCCGTCAAGAATGAGGAGGGCAATGAAGTCGTGTTCGGCTCGGTGGCGGGCGGCGGGCGTTATGACGATCTGGTGGCGCGTTTCACCGGCCAGGCGGTGCCCGCGACCGGCGTGTCCATCGGCGTGTCGCGCCTGATGAGCGCGCTGATGTCGCGCGGCTTGATGGCGGCGGCCAAGGCGCCGTTGGTTGTCGTCACGGTGTTCGACAAGGCCGAGGCGGCGGCCTCTTTCGCCATCGTCCAGGAATTGCGCGCGGCGGGTCTGCGCGCCGAGGCTTATGTCGGCAATGGCAAGATGGGCGATCAGTTCAAATATGCCGACAAGCGCGGCGCCGCTATCGCGGTGATCGAGGGCGGCGATGAGCGCGCGCGGGGCGAGGTGACGCTCAAGGATCTGGCGCTGGGCGCCGAGCTGGCCAAGTCGGTGGAAAGCCGCGAGGCATGGGTGGGCAACCGCGAGGCGCAGAAAAGCGTCAAGCGCGGCGATCTGGTGGCGGAAATCAAGGCGATGCTGAAAGGCCCCCAAAAGGGAAATCGCTGATGGCCGCCTTTCCCTATTACGGCACAAAAGCCCTGCAGGCGCTCAATGCCCAGGCGGCGGCGCTGCTGGGCCTGTTTGCCGCGCGCGGTTATGCGCGCGAGGAACCGGCGGTGCTGCAGCCGGCCGAGATATTCCTCAACCGTTCGGGCGAGGAGATCCGCCGCCGTACTTTCACCCTGACCGATCCGTCGGGCCGCGATCTTGCCTTGCGTCCCGATCTCACCATTCCCATTTGCCGCGAAGCGGTGCTCAGCGGCCGCGGCTTTCCCGCGCGCATCGCCTATAACGGCCTGGTCTTCCGCCACCAGCCGGGCGAACCCAACCGCCCCACCCAGTTTTTCCAGGCCGGCGTCGAATTGCTGGGAATGGAAGATCGCGCTGCGGGTGAAACTGAAATCTTGTCGCTGGCCGTCGAGGCGTTGCGTGTGTGCGGACTGAAAGATTTTTCGCTGCGCATCGGCGATCTGGCGCTGTTCGGCGCGCTGGTCGATGCCCTGGCCCTGCCGCCGCAATGGCGTTTGCGTCTTAAACGGCATTTCTGGCGCGCGGGCTATGTGGAATCGCTGCTCTATTGGCTGGGCCATGGCGACGGGGTTGCGCGGCTGCCGGGCAGCCGTGCCGAAATCGAGGCCTTGCTGGACGCGCGGGCCGATGCGCCCGCCGCCGGGCGAACCCGTGAGGAAATCATCGCGCGCGCCATGGACCGGGCGGCGGAGGCGGCAAGCCTGCGCCTGGACGGAAATCTCGCCGACGCCATTGCGGCGCTGCTGGACATTTCCGGTCCGGCGGAAGAGGCCTTGGCCAAGGTGCGCGCCCTGCTGAAAACCATCGCCATCGATCTCGATCCCCAGCTGGCGGCGATGGATGCGCGGCTGGCGACCTTGAAATCCCTGGGCGTGGACCCGGCCAAGATTCAATTCACCGCCCATTTCGGCCGCAATATGGAATATTACACCGGCTTTGTGTTCGAGCTTTGGGCGCGCGACAAGGAAGGGCCGGTGCAGATCGCCGGCGGCGGCCGTTACGACTCCATGATGGAGATGCTGGGGTCCAGGACTCCGGTCAGCGCCATCGGCTGCGCACTTCGCACCGAGCGGGTGCTTGCCGCCGTGGGAGGCGCCTGATGTTGACGCTCGCCATCCCGTCCAAGGGCCGCCTCAAGGACAATTGCAATGCCTGGTTCGCTTCCGCCAGCGTGACGATGGAGCAGACGGCAGGCGCGCGAGGTTACCGCGCCAGCTTTGCCGGCTTGCCCGATGTCGAAGTGATGCTGCTGTCGGCGGCGGAGATCGCCTCCTCGCTGCTGGCGGGCGATATCCATCTGGGTATCACCGGCGAGGACCTATTGCGCGAGGAAGCGCCGGAGCTGGCGGGCCGCATGCAGTTGCTGAAAGGTCTGGGCTTCGGCTTTGCCGATGTGGTGGTGGCGGTTTCCCAATATTGGGTCGACGTCGCCACCATGGCCGACTTGGACGATGTCTGCGCCGCCTATGCCCAGACCCACAGGCGGCGGCTCCGGGTGGCGACAAAATATGCCCAGCTGACCCGCAGCTTCTTCGCCCAGGCACGCATCGCCGATTATCGTATCGTGCCCAGCGCGGGCGCCACCGAAGGGGCGCCGGCGGCGGGCACGGCGGAGGTGATCGTGGACATCACCACCACCGGCGCGACCTTGAAGGACAATGGTCTCAAGGTTCTGGACGACGGCGTGATCCTGAAAAGCCAGGCCCAATTGGCCGCGTCACTCAGCGCCGATTGGAACGCGCAAGCCCGCACCGCCGCATCGCGCCTGCTGGTCAAGCTCGATCCGGCAAATCCGCTTTACGCCGCCCTTGCGGCGCAACTGCCTGCCGATTGAGCGCCTTCAGGTCCATCACGGCAAATTTGCCGTCTCGCGCAAATCCAGATCCCCGATATGCTCCTTCTTCCAGCGCATCGCCGTGGCAATGCGGGTGCGCCCCGAAGGATGATCGTAGAAGATGACTTCCTCCCACGCGCCCGGTTCCAGCTTGCGGTAGGTGGAAAGCTTCAGCATCACGGTGGCGAAGGCGTCCGGCTTGCGCGCGGCATTGAGGCCGAAAATATCGGCCTGATACTCGATAGTACGCGAGATGGAATTGGTCAGCGGTGTGGCCGCGAACAGGAAGATCGCGCCCAGCGCCGCCAGCAGCGGCAGCCCCGCCACGTCGCTGACCTTGCGGACCTGCCACTGTCCTCCGAACAGGTCGCAGGCGAACAAAAAGCCGAAATGGATGAAGAAAAAGCCCAGCAGGATCACCAGCCCTTCCAGCAGGATATCAAGGGTGACATGGCCCATCGCATAATGACCCATCTCATGGCCCATCACCGCCAATACCTCGTCGGGAGAACCCTGTTTCAGCAGATTGTCATTCAGCGAGATACGCGCGGTTCCCAGGAAACCGGATACGTTGGCGGAGACGCGGTTGGACTGGCGCGAGGCATCGACCAGCCAGACATTGTCCACCGGTACGTCATTGGCACGCGCCAGCGACAATATTTTGGCCTTCAGCGGACTTTCGGGCAAAGGGGAATAGTGGTTGAACAGCGGAGAAATGAAAACCGGCCAGATCGCAATGATCAGGATCTGGAAGGCGATCGCCAGGCCCGCCGCCCACAGCCACCACAATTCGCGCGCCCGGCGGATGGCGATGTAAAGAATCGGCAGCAGCAGCACCGAAGCCGTGAAGGTCAAAGCGAACTGGATGCCGAAATCGCCCAGCCATTGCCAGAAATTCTGGGTGGACAGGCCATAAGCATGCTCGCGGAAAAATCCTTCATAGAGCGAAAGCGGAAATGCCGCCGCCACGGTGATGGGAACATAGGCGGCGACATAAAGCATCACCTGATAGCCGCGCCGTGGGGTGCGGCTTTCCGCCCAATCTTGGATACGCGCCGAAGTTCCGGTCCATAGCAGCAGTCCCGCCACCGCCAGCGCGTAAACCAAATCCACCAATTGCAACCCATAGCCGCCCACGAAATAGGCGTCGGAGCGCGCGCGGGCCGCGCCGGTCACCCGCGCCAGATACCGGGCGGTGGCCCCCGCGGGATCAAAGTCAGGCGTCGAGTCCATGACGGGCAGATTCTCCACCTGAACATGTCTGGTGGGCGCGGCGCGCGGACCGGTTTGCGGCAGATCGCCGGCTTGCGCCGCCGCGCCCACCGCCAAGGTGGCCAGCAGCAAGGCAACAGCGGTGATGCGTATGATGGACATGAGCGTTTTCCTCGGGCACAGCCTAACAGTATTTCTTGTCATTCGAAGGCCTTATTGCTGCTAAACTGTCCGCATGAGCTTCGCGCGCCTGACCTTTTTTGCCGCCGCCGGCCTGGCCCTCTTTTCCTTCGTGGCGCAGGCGGCGACGGGTTCGGATTCCGCGCGCTACCGCCGTTGCATGGCCGACAGCAACGCCAATCCCGGCGCGGTGCTGGCCGATGCGGAAAGCTGGGCGCGCGCGGGCGGCGGCGTGCCGTCGGAACATTGCGCCAGCTTGGCCTTGTTCAATCTCAAGCGCTATGCCGAGGCCGGCGCCCGGCTGGACCGGATTGCCAGCGGTTCCGCCGCCCTGGATACGGAGTTTCGCGTCGCGCTATTTGGCCAGGCGGGCAATGCCTGGCTGATGGCGGGCGACGGAGCGCGTGCGGTGCAGAGTTTTTCGAGTGCGTTGGCGCTGTCGGCCGGCGATGCCGATCTGTTCGCGGACCTGGCGCGTGCCCAGGCGATGCGGCGGGATTGGCGCGAGGTGGATATGGACCTCAATGCGGCCTTGCAGCTTTCGCCGCGCCGCGCCGATCTGCTGGTCTTGCGCGCCAGCGCCAGGCGGGCCCTAAAGCGCTATGAGGATGCGAAGCTCGATATCGAGGCGGCTTTGAAGCTTAAGCCCGGCGACGGCAGTGCCCTGATGGAGCGCGGCCTGTTGCGGCGTCAGCTCGGCGATATCGGCGGCGCGCGGCGCGATTTTCAAGCGGCACTGAGAACCGGATCCGCCGCCATCGCGGCGGAAGCCCAGGCCAATCTTGAAGAGCTTAGTCCGTGATCCACTCCGCGCGCACCTGAGGATCGGTATCGTTCGCGCCATGAATGCGAGCCAGGGCGCCGAATTCCTCTCGCGCGAGAAGCTGTGAAAGCGCCCACACTGCCGCGCCGCGCACCAGGGGGGAGGGATCCTGCAATGCGGTGCGGGCCGACTGCGCCAAGCGCGCTTCGCCGCTATTGCCGATGGCAATCATCACATTGCGCAGAAAGCGGTCGCGGCCGATCCGCTTGACCGCAGACTTGCGGAACAGGGCACGGAATGCCGCGTCATCCAGCCCGGCCAAATCTTCCAGCGCCGGAGATTTGAGTTCGTCCCGCGCCGTCAGTTTCAATTCCGCCGCACCTTGGGCGAATTTGTTCCAGGGACACACCGCCAGGCAATCGTCACAGCCATAGATACGGTTTCCCATCGCCTTGCGGAATTCGCGCGGGATGGGGCCGTCATTCTCGATGGTGAGATAGGAGATGCAGCGCCGCGCGTCCAGGCGATAGGGTGCCGGGAAGGCAGCGGTCGGGCAAACATCCAGGCAAGCATGGCAGTTGCCGCAATGATCCTGTTCCGCCGTGTCGCTTGGCAGTTCCAAGGTGGTGAAGATGCTGCCCAGGAACAGCCAGGAGCCGAAGTCGCGCGACACCAGATTGGTGTGCTTGCCCTGCCAGCCCAGGCCGGCCTTCTGCGCCAGCGGTTTTTCCATCACCGGGGCGGTATCGACAAAGACCTTCACGTCGCCGCCGAATTGCCGGACTATGGTGCCGGCCAACGCCTTGAGTTTCTTCTTCACCACATCGTGATAGTCGTCGCCCTGGGCATAGACCGAGATCGCGGCACGGTCTTTTTGCGCCAGGATCGCCAGCGGGTCTTGCGCCGGTCCATAGTTCAATCCCAGCACAATGATGCTTCGCGCCTGTGGCCACATCGCCCGTGGATCGGCGCGCCACTGCGCGCGGGTTCCCATCCAGCTCATCGCGCCATGATAACCGGCGTCGAGATATTGCCGCAGCCGCGCCGCATTTTCGGGCCCTGCATCGGCACCGGTGAAGTGCACCAGATCGAAGCCTTCGCTCCGCGCCTGGGCGAAAATATCGTTCTTGATGGCCGCGGGATCTTGCACGGCCACCCTTATACCTCCGTGGCCTCAGAAATCGAGTTCGGTATAATGGGACACCGGCGGCTGGCCGGGGACGCGGTCGAGCAGAAGGGAGCGGAAGGCGGGCCGCGATTTCATGCGGACATACCATTCGCTCGCGGCGGGAAAATCGCTCCAGGGGACTTCACCGAAATAATCCAGTGACGAGAGGTGGGCCGCCACCGCCAGATCGCCCAGGGTCGGCTCGCGGCAGGCCAGATTGCCGTTGATTTCCGCCGCCGCCCCGATCGCGCCCAGCGCCACCTTTAATTCCTCGCGTCCGGCGCGGATCACATTCATGTCCGGGGCTCGGCTATAGCCGGCGCCGGTATGACGCGGTGCGGCCTTTTCGTAGACGATGCGCTGGGTGATCTTTTCGTGAAACGGGCCCATCGCCCAATCTACCCAGCGCAGGCAGGCACGCCGCGCCGCATCGTCGGCGGGGGCCAGCGGCCGGTCGGGATAATTGTTCTCCAGATGGTCCAGGATCGCCCACACACCCTCGGCGCGGGTGTCGTCCATGTCGATAAAAACCGGCATGGACTGTTTGACGTCCTCGGCCAGCACGGGATCGCAGGCGATGCGCTTTTCCCCCACCATCAGGCGGGCGAGGCGGCAGCTGGGTGACAACATCACGTGAATCAGGCGGCGCATGACGTCTTATAGGGGCGCATACGCGCGTGGCAAAGTGTCCTGCGCGGGCGGAACCTGCGCCGGTATGGTGCCCCGCTATTTGATGCAGAAATTCAGGCCGTCGCGCGCGACCATGGCGCTGCGCCCCCGCAACAGTCCGGTGCGCTGGTGGACATAGCGGCCGGGGCGCGCTGCCTTCCATTTGTGGGGATTGGGCAGGATCGCCGCCAGCCTTGCCGCCTGGGTTGCGTCCAAAGAACCCGCATCGGTGTCGAAATAAGCGCTGGCCGCGGCTTGCGCCCCAAATATGCCGTCGCCCCAGTCCACCGTGTTCAGATAGGCCTGCAGAATACGCTTCTTCGGCCAAAGGGCCTCGATCAGGACAGTGATATAGGCCTCCAGCCCCTTGCGGATCCAGCTTCGCATGGGGACCAGGAACAGGGTACGCGCGGCCTGCTGGGAGATGGTGCTGGCGCCGCGCATCGGTTTTTTGGGGTGGCGTTTATGCTCTTGCATCGCCTTTTGAATGCCCGCCCAGTCAAATCCGTTATGCGTGCAGAAATTCTGGTCCTCGGCGGCGATCACCGCCCGTTCCAGGCGCGGGGAAATATCGCTAGTCCAGGCGTAACGGACGCCCTTGCCCTGGGCCAGGCTGACCAGCATTCCCGGCGTGCCGGGGATCGGCAGAAAGCGAAAGATCAGGATCAGAATGATGGGGGCCGGGACCAGCAATACGAAAAGAGTGAACAGCAGCTTCCACAGCAAGCCATGCCCCGATCTGATTCCCCGCGCCATGCGCCGATCATATCAAAAGTTATGCCGCTCGCCGATGGCGTGTCCCGCGCCGGGATGCTAGGTGTTCGCCGACTTTGGAGTGAACATGGACCATTCTCTGCTGGCCGCTATCCTGGGCATCATCGAGGGGCTGACCGAATTCCTGCCGATTTCCTCCACCGCGCATCTGCTGATCGCCGAGGACGTGCTGGGCTTTCATCCGCCAGGAGAAGTGTTTCCCATCGTGATCCAGTTCGGCGCCATCTTGGCGGTCGTGGCGGTCCATTGGCGCAAGTTCCTGGAGGTTCTGGTCAAACTGCCCGTGTCGCGCGAGGCGCAACATTTCACCTTATCGGTGCTGATTGGCTTTCTGCCGGCGGCGGTGATCGGCGTTCTGGCGCATGGCTTTATCAAGCGTGTGCTGTTCTCTCAAGGCGTGGCGCCATGGGTGATTGCCTTTACCCTGATCGTGGGCGGCGTCCTGATTTTGGCGCTGGAGCGCCTAAGGCCCGCGCCCCGTTTTTTGGACGGTGACCAGCTGCCATACAAAAAAGCGCTGCAAATCGGTTTCTGCCAGGTCCTGGCGATTTTTCCGGGCGTCTCGCGTTCGGGCGCCACGATATTGGGCGGCGAATTGCTGGGTGTGTCACGGCCGGCGGCGGCGCTTTTCACCTTCTACCTGGCGGTCCCAACCATGTTGGGCGCGACGGTGCTGGATATCTACAAGAGCCGCGATGCGCTGGCCGCCGCTGCCTGGAGCGACATCGCTATCGGCTTTGTGGTCGCCTTCGCAGTGGCGCTGGTGGTGGTGAAAGGGTTTATCGGCTTCATC
>DATFEF010000039.1:0-56238 GCA_035251465.1 Rhizomicrobium sp.
GCGACGGCCTGACCGCCACCGCATGCATCGCCACGCCGATGCGTTGGCAGAACATGCCCGACGGATTCTTCACGCCGCGCGCCTCATCCACCACATAGGTGGTGGGGGCGGACTGGATGATTTCGTGGCCGTCCAGCTTAGCGCGGGCCCGGCCGTCGGCCAGCAAGGCACGCAGATGGTCGTCGGACACCAGCGCACCGTCCAACGACATCACGCTGCGGCTGGTGACGCTGACCGGCTGGCCGCAATTGACCCCGATCAGCACATTCTGGATGCGGGCATCGGCCATGTTCTCGGCGGCGGCGACGCAGTCGCGAATGGATTCCTCGGCCTGTTCCAGGCTGGTGACGGTACCGGCCCGAAGGCCGGAGGACTCGCGCAGCGCGCTGCCCAGAACC
Organism: Rhizomicrobium sp.; assembly: GCA_035251465.1. Classification (GTDB taxonomy): domain Bacteria; phylum Pseudomonadota; class Alphaproteobacteria; order Micropepsales; family Micropepsaceae; genus Rhizomicrobium. Next base: position 399 of record DATFEF010000039.1, read on the forward strand.
TTGAGCGAACCGGCCTCGGCCTGGCCGATCACACAGACGATCTTGGACGTGCCGACATCCAGCGCCGACACCAGGCCGGTGCGGTAGGCGGGTATTTCATTGTTGACGCGCAAGCGCACCGTCTGATTCACGTTTCTTTTCCCCGCTCAGCATCCTTCTTCTCGCCATTCTTCAGAAGGAAAAAATAATGGGTCGGCGAACGTAAGTCGATTTGTGTGACATCGCGTTCCAGAATACCGCCATCGATGATCAGATGTTCCAGCGCGTCCAACTCTTTCTGCCAGCCGCTTTCGGGCAGTTGCACCGTCACGCCATCATCCAGGATCAGGTTCCAGCGGCGCTCGGAGATGCGCGCATAGGCGGCGATGCGCGCCGCCACGGCGCGATGGGCGGCCACCGCATCGACCAGATCGGCGGCGGCCCCGGGCGCGCCGGCTCCCACCAGCTTGGGCAGGCGGCGGAACTTTTCCAGGTCATGGCTGGTGATCGGATTGCCGTTGCGTTCCACCACAAAGATGGGCGCTTCGCCCTTGGCGTCCGCCGGCGCCTGCCACAAGGCAAAGGGGCGCTTTTCCACCAAGGTTACGAAAATGGCATCCGGATAGCGGCGGTGGATTTCCGCCGAGGCGATCCATTCCAGCCGCGCCAACCGGCTGCGGGCGCTCCACAGGTCGGCGCTGAAGATCGACTGGCCCGGCTTCATGCCCAGCACTTCCAGCACCTGGCGATAGGGGGTGCGGCGATTGCCGGCGATATGGATCTCGGAAATGCCGAAACCGGCCTCGGTGGTCATGGTGCCGATGCCACGCCCGATGGCGTGATAGCTGCGGCCAATCACGCCGCTGGCGAACAGCGCGCCGAGCAAAACCAGAACCAGCAGCAAGCCGCACAGCGCCATCATCGGGCGATGGGCGAACGGCGACAGGCGTGCCGCCAGCCGCGCCAATAGGCCGGGTTGCTTGCCGCGCCGGGCGCTGCCGGGCTGCACCGGCGGCAGTTCGCGGGCCCCGCGCGCCGCAGGCCGGAGGCCTTGCACCCGCGGCTTGGCGCGGCTTTTACGATCCAGGCTCAGCGATCGCATGACGCATCCTCCACGATCCAGCGGCACAGTTTGGCGTATGACATTCCGGCATGAGCCGCCTGTTCCGGTACCAGGGAGGTCGGCGTCATGCCCGGCTGGGTGTTGGTCTCCAGCAGAATCATGCGGTGCTTCGCCCCCGTATCGTCATAGCGGAAATCGGTGCGCGTGACTCCCCTGCAGCCCAGCGCCTGGTGGGCGGCCACCGCCAGCGCCATCGCCTCTTCGGCGGCCTTTTGCGGAATTTGCGCCGGCAGGATGTGCTTGGAACCGCCGGGCGCGTATTTGGCTTGGTAATCGTAGAATTCCAGCGCGGTGGTGATCTCAGTCACGCCCAAAGCGCGCTCACCCATCACCGAGACCGTCAATTCACGGCCCGGCACGAATTCTTCCACCATCATCTCATTGGAAAGATTCCATTTATCGCCGCCCAATGCGGCCGGCGGGCGGTTGTCGCCCTTGCGGATGATGTAGATGCCGACCGACGAGCCCTCATTCACCGGCTTGATGACATAGGGCGGTTCCATCAGATGCGCGTTCGCCACCGTGCGGCGATCGGCGACGATGGACTTGACCACCGGCAGTCCGGCGGCGCGGTAGACATCCTTGGTGCGTTCCTTGTGCATCGCCAGGGCCGAGGACAGCACCCCGGAATGGGTATAGGGAATCCGCATCAACTCCAGTAGGCCCTGGACCGTACCGTCCTCGCCGAAGCGGCCGTGCAGGGCATTGAACACCGCATCGGGCCTCGCCTCGAACAATTGCTGGCCGGGATTGTCGCCGGGGTCCAGCGGACTGGCGTCAAAGCCTTCCTCGCGCAGCGCCTTGACCACGCCCCGCCCGGACGACAGCGAGACTTCGCGTTCGGCGGAACGGCCGCCCATCAGCACGGCGATTTTGCGGAAGCTGGTCATGCCACTCCCACCCGTTTGATTTCCCATTCCAGGGTCACGCCGGATTTTTCCTGGACACGCTTGCGGACTTCCTCGCCCAGGGCTTCCAGATCGGCGGCGGTGGCATCGCCGGTATTGATCAGGAAGTTGGTGTGCTTTTCGCTGACCTGGGCGCCGCCGATTTTCAATCCCCGGCAACCCGCCTGATCGATCAACTGCCAGGCCTTGTGGCCGGGCGGATTCTTGAAGGTGGAGCCACCGGTCCTGGACTTGATCGGCTGGCTGGCTTCGCGATTGGCGGAAAGCTCGTCCATGCGGGCGCGGATGGCGGCGGGATCGTCCTTGCTGCCTTCCAGTACCGCTTCGATGAAAATCAGATCGTCGCCAGCGCCTGTGGCCTTGCGGTATTCGAACGCCATGTCGGCGCCGGAAAGCTTGATTTTGTTGCCTTTTGCGTCAATCGCAATCGCCTCGACGAAAACATCCTTGATCTCTTTGCCATAGCAGCCGGCATTCATTTTGAGCGCACCACCGATGGTGCCGGGCACGCCCCGCAAAAATTCCAGGCCGGCGATGCCGGCATCGGCCGCGGCGCGCGCCACCGCGCCATCCAGCGCCGCGGCACCCGCGCGCACGCGCACGCCATCCGCCTCGATCTTGCCGAAGGCCGAACTCAGCCGCACCACCGCGCCGGGAATGCCGCCGTCACGCACCAGAAGATTGGAACCGACGCCGATCACCGAGACTCGCAGATCGGCGGGCTTTGCCGCGATAAAAGCAGCAAGATCGTCGGCGTCGGCGGGCCGGAACAGGACTTCCGCCGGACCGCCGGCACGGAACCAGACCAGATCCTTCAGCGGCGCGCCGCGGACAATCGAGCCACGCACCGGCGGAAGCATGTCGCAGGGGCCCCTCCCATGAGTCGCGGTCATCATCACGACAGACCTTCCAGTTTTTTGGCCAAAATCTGGGGAAGATTGTTCATCCAGCCGGTGATCGAGCCCGCGCCGGTGCCGATGATGGCGGCACCAGGCTTGACATAGGGTGCCACGGCGGCGGCGAGATCGCCTTCGCCTTCGATGGTGATGACGTTGCGGTGGCCATGGGCGCGCAACGCCTCGGCATAGCTGTCGCGATTGATGCCTGCGATGGGTTGCTCGCCCGCGGCATAGACCGGCGCGATTACCGCGACATCGGCATCGTTCAGGCAGGTGGCGAATTGCTCGAATGTGTCGCGCAGACGGGTGTAACGATGCGGCTGCACCACCGCGACGATGGGACCTTTATAGGCCTGGCGCGCGGCGCGCACCGCGGCGGCGATCTTGAAAGGATTGTGGGCATAGTCGTCGATGATGGCGGCGCCATTGACCTCGCCCACCTTGGTGAAGCGGCGGCCCACGCCGCGAAATTCCGCCAAGCCCTTTTTGATCACGGCATCGGGCACGCCCAACTGACGCGCCACCACGATGGCGGCCATCGCGTTCTGCACATTGTGTTCGCCCGGCATGGGCAGGCGCATGCCCTCCAGCCGTTCCTCGCTGTTCTTGCGGCGGTCGGTGAAGACGCAGTCGAAATGCGAGGCACCTTCCGAAAAGCGCACATTCACCGCCCTGGCATCGGCTTGGGGACTGAAACCATAAGTAATCATGCGCCGGTCGGTGATGCGGCCCACCATGGCCTGCACTTCGGGATGGTCGATGCACAGAACCGCGAAGCCGTAGAAGGGCACATTCTCGACAAAGCGCTGGAAGGCGTCGCGCATGTTTTCAAAGGTGCCGTAGAAATCCAGATGATCGGGGTCTTCGTTGGTCACCACCGCCACGGTGGCGGGCAGGCGCAAGAAGGTACCGTCGCTTTCATCGGCCTCCACCACCACCCATTCGCCCGCGCCCAGCCGGGCATTGGTGCCATAGGCGTTGATGATGCCGCCATTGACCACGGTGGGGTCCATGCCGCCGGCATCCAGCAGCGAAGCGACCAATGTGGTGGTGGTGGTTTTGCCATTGGTGCCGGCGATGGCGATGCAGGAGCGCAACCGCATGATCTCGGCCAGCATTTCGGCGCGGCGCACCAAGGGCAGCGACAAAGCGCGGGCGGCGTCGAATTCGACATTGCCGGGCTTGACGGCGGAGGAATAGACCACCGCGTCCACGTCTTTCAGGTTGCCGGCATCGTGGCCGACATGGACCTTGATCCCCATGCCGCGCAACCGTTTGACGTTGGCATTCTCGGCCGCGTCGCTGCCCTGCACCTTATAGCCGAGATTGTGCATGATCTCGGCGATGCCGCTCATGCCGATGCCGCCGATGCCGATGAAATGGATGGCGCCGATGCCCAAGGGAACCCGGGTGGTGACCTGAATAGGGGGAGTCGGCGTGGCCATCAGGCGGCCCTCTTGACGAGATCGTCCACCACATCGGCCAACTTCTCCGCCGCATGCGGGGTGGCGAGACTGTGGGCCGCGGTGGCGCAGGCAGCCAGCGACAGCGGATCGGCAAAAATCCGCATCAGCATTCTTGCCAGGGAATCCGGGCTTAATTCGGACTGGGCGACGCACCAGCCGGCGGCGGCGCGCGACAATAGCTGCGCATTGGGTGTCTGATTGTCGTCCAGCGCGCCCGGCAGCGGCACCAGGATGGCGGGACGGCCGATCGCCATCAGTTCGGCCACGGTGCCGGCACCCGAACGGGCGATCACCAAATGGCTCTCCACCATCCGCCGGGGGAGATCGGAAAAGAAACTTTGCAGCTCGGCGCGAATCTCGGCATTGGCATAGATCTGACGCACCGTCTCGATATCTTCGGGACGGCATTGCTGCACCACAGACAAGCGTTTCTTCACATCGTGCGGCAAATGGGTCAGGGCAGCGGGCACGATCTCGCTCATGGCGCGCGCGCCCTGGCTGCCGCCGAATACCAACAGGCGAAGCGGCCCGTCGGCTTGCGGCACGCTATAGGGCGCGCCCCACAAAGCCTCGACCTCGGGGCGCAAGGGATTTCCGGTGAGCACGATCTTGGATTTGTCGGCGGGGGCGAAGCGGGCAAGGGGAAAAGCCGCGGCCACCACCTTCACCCGGTTCATCACCAAACGGTTGGCGCGGCCGACCACGGCATTCTGTTCGATGATGGCGGTGGGCAGGCGCGCCAGGCTGGCGGCCAGCATCACCGGCACGCTGGGATAGCCGCCGAAGCCGATCACGGCCGCGGGTTTCAGTTTCAGCAATTTGGCGAGCGCGATGGCGACACCGGCCATGATCTTGAACGGCGCGGTGATGGTGTTGAGCGGGGAAGATGGCACGGTTTGGATTCGGGCGCGGGGAAAGGCCGTGGCGTAATTGGAAAAACGCGTATCGGTCATCACCACAATGTCGCGGCCGCGCAGCGCCAGCGCGTCCGCCAAGGCCTGGGCGGGAAACAGATGCCCGCCGGTGCCGCCTGCAGATAAGACAATAACACTCATGCCACGCTACCCGCGAAAAATCCGGGATCGTCACGGATGGCGAGACGAATCTGCGGCCGCTGCCTTGTCACGGCCAAGGCAAAGCCCATGGTCAGCGCCACCGCGAACAGCGACGATCCGCCATAAGAGATGAACGGCAAGGTCATGCCCTTGGCGGGTAGCAACGACACCGCCACGCCCATATTGATGAAAGCCTGCACGCCGGTGACGATCCCCAGGCCGGCGCCCGCCAATTGCGCGAAGGGTTCGCGCGCCGCCGCCGAACGCAGCAACAGCCGCACCGTGAGGACGCAGAACAGCAAGGCGATCAGGCCGCAGAGCAAAAGCCCGAACTCCTCGCCCGCCACCGCGAAAATGAAATCGGAATGGACATCGGGAATGCGGTACTTGATGGTCCCCGCGCCCGGCCCTACCCCCGTCAACCCGCCATGGGCGAAGGCTTTCAGCGCCAGGCCGGCCTGGTAGCCGGTATCGGAATGACCGAGATACTGGTCCACCCGGCGATGGACGTGCGGGAAGATTTCATAGGCGATGAACCCCAGCACACCGGCAATACCAAGGCCCGCGCCGACCCAGACAAAAGACATGCCCCAGAAGAACAGCAGCGCGCCCCAAAGGCAGAGCAGAAGACCGGTCTGGCCCACATCGGGCTGGCGGATCAGAATGGCGAGCGCGGGAAGCAAAAGCAGAAAAGTTGCCACCGGCTTGGGAACCGCCAGCGGTTGACGATCGGCCAGGATAGCGGCGGCGAGAATGGCGAAGCCGGGCTTGAGAAATTCCGACGGCTGCAAGGAGAAGGCGCCGAAATCCAATTCGCGCCGCGCGCCCAGCACATCGGCGCCGATAAACAGAACCAGGAACGAGCCGATCAGCGCACACGCAAAAGTCACCGCCGCCAGAATGCGGATCTGGCGCAGGTTGAGCAACGATACGCTGCAGAGAATGCCGATGGCAAAGCAGGCAAAGGCGACCTGGCGCGCCGAATAGCGGAAATCGCCCGCCGTCTGAGGTCCGCCGGTGATGGCCGGGCTGGCGGCGAAGGTTAGCATCAACCCGATACCCGCCAGCACCAAGACACACAGCAAGGCGACGCGGTCCACCGTGAACCACCAATTGGCAAAACCGCTTTTGTCCGCCCGGTTCATGACGCGGCCCTGGAGATCTGGTCGCGAGGCAATTTGGCGACCAGGCTGCGGAAAGTATCGCCGCGCTGCTCAAAATCCTGAAACTGGTCGTAGGACGCGCAGGCCGGCGACAAAAGGACAACCGGCGCAGCTGTCGAAGAGGCGGCGGCATCGGCGGACGCGCTGGCCACGGCTTTTTCCAGCGCACCGGACATCTCATAAGGCGCCTTGCCGTCCAGGCTGCGGGCGAATTGCGGCGCGGCTTCGCCGATCAGATAGGCTTTGCGGATGCGCGGGAAAAAGCCGGCAAGACTTTCGATGCCGCCTTCCTTGGGCTTGCCGCCCGCGATCCAGAAAATATCGGGATAAACCGCCAGCGCGCGTGCCGTGGCATCGGCGTTGGTGGCCTTGGAATCGTTGATGAACACAGTCTTGCCGATATGGCCGACATCTTCCATGCGGTGCGCCAGGCCGGGAAAACTGGCGATGGCCGCCGCGATCGCTTTTGTATCGGCGGCAAATCGCCGGACCGCGCCATAGGCCAGGGCCGCATTTTGCCAATTGTGCACGCCGGGAAGGCGGGCGGCCGCCGTCATATCCATAACCTTGACGGCGTTCACGCCCATGGCGTCGTACAGAATCCCATCGACCACAAAGACGCCGCGGCCCAGAATCTTGCCCACCGAAACAGGCTGCGCCTGGGCGCCGCCGGACGCCGACAATTGGGTGAAAATGGCCGAGGCGTAGCTGTCGTCCACGCCGATCACCACCTGGCCATCCTTGGCGGTTTGCTTCATCAGCCGCGCCTTGATGGCGGCGTAATTCTCCATCGAACCGTGACGGTCGATATGATCGGGCGACAGGTTGGACAGCACGCCGACATCCGGCTTCAGGCTTGGTGAGAGATCGATCTGGAAGCTCGACATTTCCAGCACATAAATGGTCTTGGCCGTGGGCGGTGACAATTCCAGCACCGACTTGCCGATATTGCCGCCGATCTGGGCGTTAAAACCGCATTGATTCAAGATATGTCCCACCAGGGCGGTGGTGGTGGACTTGCCGTTGGTGCCCGTAATGGCGATGACCGGCGCCTTGCCGGGCTGATCTGCCTGGGTGCGGATTTCATGGGCGAACAATTCGACATCGCCGATCACCGGCACCTTGGCGCGGTTGGCATGCTCCACCACGCCATGCGGCGCGGGATGGGTAAGCGGCACGCCGGGCGACAGCAACAGCGCAGCGATATTTTCCCACGGCCATTCCCGCCATGGCATCAACTGCGCCCCTTCCTGGCCGCCCAGGTCGCGCGCCGTGCTGCTGTCGTCCCAGGCTATCACCGAGGTGCCGCCGGCCACCAGCGAACGTACCGCGCCCAGCCCGGTGCGGGCCAGGCCGAAAACGGCGACGGTTCTGTTGGCAAAGGCGCGGCTGGGGATCATGCGCTCACCGCAACTTCAAGGTGGCGAGGCCAAGCAGCGCCAGCACCACCGCCACGATCCAGAAGCGGATCACGATGGTGGGCTCGGTCCAGCCCAGCTGTTCATAATGGTGATGGATCGGCGCCATGCGGAACACCCGCTTGCCGGTGAGCTTGAAGGAGATCACCTGCACCATCACCGACACGGTCTCCACCACAAAGAGCCCGCCGACGATCCCCAGAACGATCTCATGCTTGACGGCGACCGCGACCACGCCGAGCGCGCCGCCCAAAGGCAGAGAACCGGTATCGCCCATGAAAATAGCGGCGGGTGGAGCGTTGTACCAAAGAAAGCCCAGGCCGGCGCCGACCAGCGCCGCCAGGAACACCGCCAGCTCGCCGGAATACTCGATATAGGGAATTTGCAGATAGGTGGCGAAGCGCTCATTGCCGACCAGATAGACAATCATGATGAAGGTGGCGGCGGCGATCATCACGGGCATGATGGCCAGGCCGTCCAACCCATCGGTGAAGTTCACGGCATTGGCCGCCCCCGCAATGACGAAAACGCCGACAGCCACAAAGAAAATGCCCAGCGGCAGCAGCGCCGTCTTGATGAAGGGAACCGCCAACACACCCGACAGGTTCGCCGGTTCCAAGCCCATGATCAGCCAGGTGGCCAACGCCGCCACGCCAAACTCGATCAACAACCGCATGCGGCTGGAAAGGCCGTCCGAAGTGCGCTTGGTCACCTTATAATAGTCGTCCAGGAAACCCAGCAGGCCATAGGCGCCCGTCACCAACAGCGCAATCCAGACATAGCGGTTGGACAAATTGGCCCAGAGCAGGGTTGCTCCCACCCAGGGGATCAGGATCAACAGCCCGCCCATGGTGGGCGTGCCGGCCTTTTCGATGAGGTGACGCTTGGGGCCATCGCTGCGGATCGGCTGGCCCTTGCCCTGTTTCACCTTCAGCCAACGGATCAGCATGGGGTTGAGCAGGAAGGCGAACATCAGCGCCGTCACCACCGCCGCCAGGGTGCGGAAGGAGAGATATTTGAACAGGCGGAAGAAGGCCAGTTCGTCCATCTGGGTGAGAAGCGACAGATAATAAAGCATCAGGCCGCCTTCCCCTTGAGCGCTTCGATGATCCCCGACATTTTCGCGCCGTTGGAGCCTTTCACCAGCACCGTGTCGCCAGCCTTCACCGCAGCCATCACTTTGGCCGCAAGCCCAGCGGCGTTCTCGGCATAGGCGCCGCGCCGCGAAGCCGGCAGCGCGTCCCACAAAGCTTTCATCTGGCTGCCGCTGGCGAACACCAGGTCCACCTTGTTGGCTTCGATGGGCTGGACCAAGCCGGCGTGATGGGCGACACCGCCAGCGCCCATTTCCAGCATGTCGCCCAACACCGCGATCTTGCGGCCCTTTGCGCCACCCAGCAGCGCCAAGGCCGCCGCCATCGAGGCGGGATTGGCATTGTAGCTTTCGTCAATCACATCGATGCCGCCCGATCTAAACCGGGCCCCCCGGCCCTTCAGGGGCATGAAATCCTTCAGCGCCGCCGCGGCGTTGAGCACATCGCCCTCCAGCAAGGCCATAGCCGCCAACGCGCCCACCACATTCAGGGCGATATGGGCGCCGGGCGCGCCGACATGGCACTCCACGGCATGGCCCAGAATGTCCGCTGTGATCCGGATGCCGGAGCCATCGGGCTTGCAGGCGATCAGCCTGGCGTCACCATTGGTTCCGAATGTGACGATGCGCGAGACCTGAGCCTGCCGGGCACGGGCTTTGAGGCGCTCGGCATAGGGACTGTCGGCGGGGATCAGCGCCGCGCCGCCGGGCAGCAAGCCTTCAAAGATTTCCGACTTGGCGTCGGCGATGGATTCGCAATTGCCGAAGAATTCCAGATGCGCCGGCGCGATGGTGGTGATCAGCGCGATTTGCGGCTTCACAAAGGACACCAGATTCCGCAGCTCGCCGAAATGGTTCATGCCCACTTCAAAAATTCCGTATTCGGCATCGCGCGGCAGCGAGGCCAGGCTCAGCGGCACGCCCCAATGATTGTTGTAGGAGGCGGCGGACGCATGGGTGCGGCCCAAGGCGTCGCAAGCCAGGCGCAGGATTTCCTTGGTGGTGGTCTTTCCCGCGCTGCCGGTGACCGCCAGGATCTTGGCGTTGCTGCGGGCCCGCGCGGCGCGCGCCAAATCTTCCAAGGCCCGCTGGGTATGGCCCACGGTCAAGAGCGGTCCGTTCGCGCCATCGGGCGCATGGGTGACCAGCGCCGCGCCCGCTTTGGCGTCAAAAGCGGCGCGCACGAAATCATGGCCGTCGCGATTATCGCCTTTCAGCGCCACGAACAGATCGCCCGCCTTCAAGGTGCGGGTATCGATCGACAGGCCCGATATTTCAAAAGGCGTGCTGGCCTTTCCACAAGTGGCAGCTTCGGCTTCGGCGGAGGTCCACAGACTCATGCGGCGCGGCCCCCCAGAGCAGTGGCGGCGGCAATGGCTTGCTCGCGATCCGAGAAGGGAAAAACCTCGCCCTTCACATATTGTCCTGTCTCATGACCTTTGCCCGCGATCACCAGCACATCGCCGGTGCCCAGCGCTTTCACGGCGGCATGGATGGCCTCGGCGCGGTCGCCGATCTCGCGCGCGCCCTTGGCGGCGGCCAATATCTCGCTACGGATCACGGCCGCGTCTTCACCGCGGGGATTGTCGTCGGTGACGATCACATCGTCGGCCAGCTTCACCGCAATGGCGCCCATCAAAGGACGCTTGCCTTTGTCGCGATCACCGCCGCAGCCAAACACGACATGCAGCTGGCCCGCGGTATGGGGCCTGAGCGCCTCCAGGATTTTTTCCAGGGAATCGGGGGTGTGGGCGTAATCGACATAGATCGGCGCGCCGCTTTTGGCGAAGGCGACCTTTTCCATCCGGCCCGGCGCACCTTTAAGGTCTTCCAAGGCGGCGAATGTTTTTGCCGCGTCGGCACCTAGACCAATCGCCAATCCCGCCGCCACCAGGGCATTGGAAGCCTGGAATTCTCCGGCCTGCGGCAGTTCCACGTAAAAAATCTTTCCGCTGTAATGCAGGGTCAGCGCCTGGGCGCCGCCCCGGTCCTCGCGGCGGTCCAGATGAATGGTATCGCCCTTGCGGCCGACCGTGATCAGTTTCAGGCCGCGCGCCTTGGCGGCATCGATGAATCGTTCGGCATGGGCGGCATCGGCATTGACCACCGCCACGCCACCGTCCTGCACCACTTCGGTGAACAGTCTGAGCTTGGCGGCCAGGTAATTCTCGAAAGTGGGATGATAGTCCATATGGTCGCGGGTGATGTTGGTAAAGCCGCAGGCGGAAATCGTCACGCCGTCCAGCCGGTGCTGATCCAGCCCATGGCTGGAAGCCTCGATGGCGAGATGATCCACGCCGTCCTGTTTCAGCTTGGCCAGCAATTCATGAATCTCCACCGGATCGGGCGTGGTGTGCGACAGCGGCACCGAACCCTTCGGTCCGGTGACACCCACTGTGCCCAGGCTGGCGGCGGGCAGGCCCAGCGCCATCCAGATCTCGCGCAGGAAGGCCACGATGGAGGATTTGCCCTTGGTGCCGGTGACGGCGGCGACGATCTCGGGCTGGCCGGGAAAGAAAGCGGCCGCATAGCGCGCCAGGCCGGCGCGCGGATTGTCCTCGGCGATGAAACGCACGCCCAGCGCCGCGACTTCGGGTGCCATCGCGGGCGCGCCAAGAACGGCCACGGCGCCCCGCGTCACGGCATCCTTCACGAATTTCGCGCCGTCGGTTTTGCTGCCCGCCAGAGCGGCGAACAAATAGCCTGGCTTGACCTTGCGGCTGTCGCTGGTGATGCCGGTAAAATCTTTCACGCCTGACATGGCGGTATTTCTTGCCTTATGACCCAGCATAGAATCCGAATATGGCGTCATTAGGGGTAACCTGAGGCCAACTTGGTCGGCGGCGCTGTGTTGGGAACGCCCAATAGCGGTGCGATGCGCTGGACAATCCGACCGGCCATGGGCGCGGCGGTATAGCCTGCCAAAGCGAAGCCCCCGGTCTCTTTGGTGCCATGTGGCTGATCCAGCGTGACAAACACGATGTAGCGGGGATTGTGCGCAGGGAAGACCGCGACAAAAGACGTGCGTAAGGCATGCGGAATATAGCGGCCATTGGGGCCGGGCACCTGCGCCGAACCGGTCTTGCCGCCCACCTCATAGCCGGGAACGTCGGCCTTCTTACCGGTGCCGTCGGTTATGACATAGCGCAACAGCGCGCGCATCGCCAAGCTGGTCTCGGGCTTGATCACCTGTTCGCCGCGCAAATCGCTGGCCGATTGCTTGATGAAGGTGGGCGAAATGCGGCGGCCGCCATTGACCATAGTGGCGGCGGCGGTGGCGAAGCTCAGCGGCGAAACCGAGATGCCGTGACCGAAGCCGACGGTGGCGGTTTCGATCGTGCCCCAATTTCCGGGATAGAGCGGGCGCGCGGTCTCCGGCAATTCACTTTGCACGGGACGCAGCAGACCTAAGTGCGTGAGAAACTCGCGCTGGCGCACGCCGCCAGAGCGCAGCGCGATCTGGGCGGTGCCGATATTGGAGGATTGCGCCAGCACGTCGCGGCCCAGCAAGGTCGCGGGCATGCGTTCGGCTTCATGGATGGTGTATTTACCGATTTTGTAGCCCTGGCCGATGGCGAAAGTCTCATCCAGCCGCATGGTGCGGTCTTCAAAGCCCAGCGCAAAGCTGAAAATCTTGAACACCGAGCCCAGCTCGTAAATGTCCTGGGCGATGGCATTGCGGGTGGAATCGCCCGCCGAAAGCCGCCTGGTGTTGGGATCGAAATTGGGCAGCGACACTAGGCCCAGCACTTCACCGTTATTGACGTCCATCACCAGTCCGGCACCGGCCTTGGCGCGGAACATTTCGCGCGCCGCATTCACCTCATGCGCCAGGATGTACTGCACCCGCGTATCGATCGAGGTCGCCACCTTGCCGCCGGCGGCGGCGCGGATCTCGTCCTGCAAGCCCAGTTCAAGACCCGATACGCCGTTATTGTCGGGATCGGTGACACCGATAACCTGGGCGGCACTGCGGCCGTCGGGATAGTAGCGCTTGCCGCCGGGCTCGAATTCCAAACCCGGCAGACCCAGATGCATCACCTTGGCTTCGGTGTCGGGCGTGATCTGGCGGGCGATCAGCACATAGGGATTCTTGGCATTGTTGAAGCCATTGAGCAGCCGGGCCTGGCTGGCGCCGGTGGCCTTAGCCAGGCCGCGCGCGGCTTCTTCTTTGTCCCAGAAGACTTTCGGGCGGGCATAGAGATCCTTGACCGGCAGATCGCGCGCCAAAAGCTCGCCATTGCGGTCGACCAGATCGGCGCGGGCCACCACCTGCCGGGCGGCGCGCACGCCGTCGAGCGATTTCAGCAGGGTGACATGGACGAGACGGATTTCCACCAGAGCGAAAGCGGCGATGCACAACACCGCTCCGATAATGATGCGCCGCTGAAAGACAGTGGGTGCCTCGTTCATGTCCTCACATGCCGGATTCGGGCGTGGCAGGAATCTGGGCGCTGGCGTTGTGCAGCGGCGTGTTGTTCAGCAGCGTGGAATCGGCGCCGCGGCGCGGCAACTGCTCAAACGAGCTCAGCTGTACCGACGCACTGTCCGCCATACCCAATTTGGTCTGGGCCAGGTGCTGAACGCGCTCGGGCGAGGCGACATGCTGCCATTCGGTTTCCAGCACGCCGATAGCACCACGTTCCTGGGCGATGCGGGACGCGACCTGGTTCAATTGAACATGGGCAACGCGGGTCTTTTCCGACACATGGTAGAGCGCCAGGATCGAAAAACCCATCAGCGCCACGCAGAAGAAGTTCAAAATCCGAACCATGGTGTCTCCTATGCTGCCAGTTTGATGCCGGCACGCAGGGTCGCGGACCGGGCACGAGGATTGTTGGCGCGTTCTTCCGCCGACGGCATGCGGCGGGGAAGCAGGTTGAAGTTCGCGGCGCGCGCGGGCACGCCGCCAAAATCCGAAGATGGAGGTGCGTGACGCGAGGCACGCGGCGCGGCGGTGGAGCGTTCGGTGAGAAAGCGCTTGACCATGCGGTCTTCCAAACTGTGGAACGACACCACCACCAGACGGCCTTGCGGCCTTAGGATATTGAGCGCCGCTTCCAACCCGCGCTCCAGCTCACCCAGCTCGTCATTCACATGAATGCGCAGGGCCTGAAAAGTGCGGGTGGCGGGATGAATGGCATGGCGCAAAGCAGCGGGGCCCTGGGCCTCGCAGATGATGGCGGCCAGTTGCGCCGTGCCGCTGATGGGGCGCGCGGCGATGATGGCGCGGGCGATGCGGCGGGCGTTCTTTTCCTCGCCGAAGCGGGCGATGATCTGGGTCAGTATGCGTTCGTCGGCGCTGTTGACGACATCGGCGGCACACATCCCCGAAAGACTCATGCGCATATCCAACGGACCGTCTTCGCGGAAGGAGAAACCGCGGGCCGGCTGGTCGAACTGGAAAGACGAGACGCCGAGATCGAGCACAACGCCGTCGGTCGCCTGGGTAAATTCATCCATCCGGGAAAATTCGCCTTGCACCAAGGTCAGCCGTCCGCCGAAGCGTTTGACCAGCGCCTGGCCGCGCGCGATGGCATCGGGATCGCGGTCGATGCCCAGCACGCGGCAATCGGCGGCTTCCAGGATGGCGCTGGCATAGCCGCCGCCGCCAAACGTTCCGTCGACATACTGTGCGCCATCGCGGGGGCTGAGCGCTTCCAAAACTTCCGCAAGCATCACCGGAATGTGCCCACTCATGACGCGTCTCCATTGCGGGCGCGTTCCATCTTGGCCTTCACGCGGGCGATCGCCTCCGCCTCGATGGGCGCATAACGCTCGACATCCCAGATCTGGAATTTCTGCGCCTTGCCGACAAAGACGATTTTGTCCTTCAGCCCGGCATGCGCGATCATCGCGTCGGGAAGACGTACGCGGCCATTCTCGTCGATTGGCAAAGACTGGGTGCGTGCGATCAGCGCGGTGGCTTCATCGTCATAGCTGGCGGAAAAGAATGGGTCCTGGCCCGCGAGACGCGCATTGATGCGGTCGAGCAGATCCTGTCCGAAGGCATCCAGCGCCGGATCGATGAAACTGGGGCAGACATAAACGCCGCTGGTGTTCTGCGCGACCAAGAGATGGCGATGGGTCGCGGGAATGCACACCCGCCCCTTGCTGTCGAGCGACCCTGGAACCGTCGAAATGAACGGCTGGACCAACCCGGTCATCGCGCCTGATACCCCCTCATCCCCGATGGCCTTTCGCGCTGCCGGTTGGGCGCGCGGTCAGGCGGGTCACAGCGACCCTTGGGACAGCATGGGATAACATGGGATGAGATGGTCAGTCAAACCAAAAACCCAAATATTTGAGGGGCTTGGCTTGTGTCGTTAACCTATTGGCCCCCTAGCGGTGGAGTCCAGAAGAACGATTAACGAACATGGTAATACTGTGGTGATGCGGGTAAACACCGCGTTAACGGTTCCGGTCTGGACACAACCATAAATTGCATTCTTTACCAGCCGCTTGGAGAGCCCCGCGGCTACAACCACAGGATGATTCGACGCCCGTCTGGACATCCGTGCGCCGATACGGACTCTCCCAGCCGGACACATTGCGGAAGCGCGGCATGAAAATCGGATTTATCGGCCTGGGCTGCATGGGCCATCACAGGACGGCCGGGCAGGCGGGGGCTTGAACCTCGACCGCTTTGTCGAGGCCCAGGCGCCTGTCTATGACAGGGCGCTGAGCGAGCTCAAGACGGACCGCAAGCAATCGCACTGGATGTGGTTTGTTTTCCCGCAAATCGCGGGCCTGGGCCGCAGCCCGATGGCGCAGCATTACGCGATCCAGAATCTGGCGGAGGCGCGGGCTTATCTGGAGCATCCGCTTTTGGGTACGCGGCTGAAGGAATGCGTCCAAGCCGTGCTGGATATCGAGGGCAAAACCGCACACGCGATCTTCGGCTCGCCCGACGATCTCAAATTCCGTTCGTCCATGACCCTGTTCGCCCATGCCACACGTGACGAGAAACTCTTCCGCGCCGCGCTGAGTAAGTATTTCATTGGCGAGGAAGACGAACGCACCCTGCAAATACTGGCAGATCAGGCCAAATAAACATAAAAAGGCGGGCTTTAAGCTTCTGCCATTTATGTTAGAATTAGCCCATGAGCGTGGAAGAACTCGAAAAAGCCGTGGCGGAGTTGCCGCCTGACAAACTCGCCAAGTTCGAAGCTTGGTTTGAGAAGTTTGTTGCCGATGCCTGGGACAAGCAGATCGAGCGGGATGCCAAAAACGGAAAGCTGGACAAGCTTTTTGAGGGTGCAATGGACGATCTGAAAGCAGGCCGCATTAAAGAGCTTTGATCCGTCGGTCGTATTCGGCATGAGTGCCGATCCAACCCCAGAGGAGACCGCCCTCTACTTCCTTTGCCAGCGCGCGATAGTCCAGCCCAATCCTGGCACTCCAGTATCCGCCCGCTTTTTTAAAATGCAGAGATGGATGCTGCGGGTTTTTCTTCAGGAGCATGAAATTCTTATCGGCCAGCGCCCGGATATGGGTCGGAAGCTTTTCATAAGCGGACCAGAAAGAATTGCTGGCGGAGTGCTTCATGCAGTTAGACCACCGCGCAAAATGCGACCTTGTCAACTGCTGTTGCGATACACTCCGATTTTGCTTGAAACGCCATAACACTTGCTACCGATGGGTGGCCGGGTCGCGCTTCGGCCTTCGGCCTCGCTGCCCGGCCATTTCCAGCTCGCGCCGCGCTTGCGCGCAGCTGGCCGGAATGACAGGTTCTAAGGTGTCAGATGGCCTGTAAGCCGGGTTCTGTTCCTCCTTCGCCGAAGCTTCGGAGGAGGTGACCATTCCTCTGGGATGTGAGTTACCCCACACCTCACGCGACCGACCCGGACGGCTGGCCGAAAAAACCAACGTGCCGTCCCTATTTGGTCTTGCTCCCGGTGGGGCTTGCCTTGCCGCCTCTGTTGCCAAAGACGCGGTGCGCTCTTACCGCACCATTTCAACCTTGCCGGACCTTTAGGGTCTTAGGCGGTGTCATTTCTGTGGCGCTATCCCTGGGGTCGCCCCCGCCGGACGTTATCCGGCACCGTTTTTCCGTGGAGCCCGGACTTTCCTCGAACACATTGCTGTACCCGCGGTCACCCGGCCATCTGACACCATAGAGTCTGTCATTCCGGCCAGCCGCGCGCAAGCGCGGCGCGAGCCGGAAATGGCCGGGCAGCGCAGCTTGCGCTACGCTGCCCGGCCACCCAGAAACCCGCGTTAACCGTTGGTTTTTTCAAGAAGGGAAGTGAGCAGTCCGGCGCATTCGCTATCCCACTGGCCATCCAGCTTTTTGGGCCGGAAATGGCGCTGGAAAGCCATGATTACCTTGTCCTGCGGAGCCTCGGGATCATAGCCGTATCGCGCCAGCGCCTCGGCACCCAAATCGCTGGCGGTGGTTTGCGGCCACAGACCGATGCCGGCTTTCGCCAACTGTCCCCACGGAAACAATTCGCCGGGATCTCCCTTGCGGGCGGGCGCGACATCGCTATGGCCCAGCACCCGCCAGGAGGGAATGGGATGGCGCATCAGGATGCTGTGACACAGGGTGGTCAGCGCAGCGATCTGATCAGCGGGAAATTCACGATAGCCGAATTCATGGCCGGGATTGACCAGCTCGATACCGATCGAGCGGGCATTGATGTCGCTGGCCCCTGCCCAATGCGCGGCACCGGCATGCCAGGCGCGCCGCGCTTCGGGCACGTGGGCGTAGACGGTGCCGTCTTCATCAATGGTGTAATGCGCGGAAACCTTGGCGGCCGGATCGCATAGCCGGTCCAACGCCGCATCCGCCGTCGCCATGCCGGTATAATGCAGCACCAGCATATCGATGGGGACATCGCCGCGGGCGTCAAAATTGGGCGACGGCAGTTCCACCCTTCTCAAGGTAAGCCCCGCTCGGCGCGGATCTTCTCATAGGCCGTGTTGATCGCTGCCAGCTTGTCGTTGGCCAGCTTGACGAATTCCGGCGGAACGCCGCGCGCCATCAGACTGTCGGGATGGTTTTCCCGCACCAAGCGGCGATAGGTCTGTTTCAGCTCGTCGTCGTCCGCGACATAGGACAGACCCAGGATCACATAAGGGTCGGTCAGTTCCGGCGCGAAATGGCTGGCGCGGATGCGGCGAAACTCATTGGGCGCGAAACCGAAGATATCCGCCACCCGCTCCAGGAACTTGGCCTCGCAAGGATGCAGCACACCATCGGCCTTGGCAATCTCGAACAGTCCGTCGAGAATATCTTCCAGCATGGCGGGATTGCCGACAAACAGGCGCGCGATCTGGCCCGCATAATGTTCGTAGCCGGCGATATCCTGGCGCGCCAGATTGAAGATGCGCTGGACATTGGCCTGTTCTTCCGGCGGCACGCCGAACACCTGGCGAAAGACCTGGAATTCCTGGTCGCTCACCACGCCGTCGGCGCGCGCCATCTTGCCCGCCAGCGCCACCACCGCGATGGTGAAGGTCACGCCAGGATCGCTCTCACGGTCCAGGAAGAAGTGGCCGACCACCGCGCCCACCACCGCGCCGACGGGCCCGCCGACAAACAGGCCGGCGGCGGCACCACTGACTTTACCCCAGACAGACATCGGCACTTCCTGAACCTCTAGAGGCGCGAGGGATTTGGCATCCTGAGCAGGAGCGTCGCGCGGAGCGTGCGAAAAGCACGTGAGCACGCGCGACGAACTCAGGGGCCAAAAGACCCGCGCCTATGCAGCATTTGACGCTCGCGGATTGTAGTTCAAAATCGGCGCCAGCCAACGCTCGGCTTCTTCCAGCGTCCAACCCTTACGGCGGGCGTAATCTTCCACCTGATCGCGCTCGATCTTGCCGACGCCGAAATAGCGGCTTTCGGGATGGGCATAGTAGAAGCCCGATACCGAGGACCCCGGCCACATGGCGTAACTTTCGGTCAGCTTGACGCCGATCTTGGTTTCGGCGTCCAGCAGCTTGAACAGGGTCGCTTTTTCGGAATGTTCCGGCTGGGCGGGATAGCCCGGCGCCGGACGGATACCGCGATAGGCTTCCTTGATCAGCTGGTCATTGCTGAAATGTTCGTCCCTCGCATAGCCCCAATAATCCTTGCGCACCCGTTCATGCAGCGCTTCCGCAAAGGCTTCCGCCAGCCGGTCGGCCAGGGCCCGCAATAGAATCGCGGAATAGTCATCCTTGGCGGCTTCGAACTTCTGGATGTGCTTGTCCTCACCGATACCGGCGGTCACCACGAAACCGCCGATATAGTCCGCGGTCCCCGCTGGGGCGATGAAATCGGCCAGCGCCAGGTTGGGGCGTCCCGGTTCGCGCGCCATCTGCTGGCGCAAGGTGTGCAAGGCCTGGATGGGGAATTTCCGCGCCTTGTCGCCATAGACGATGATGTCGTCGGGATTTTTGGGATCGCGGTTGGCGGGCCAGAAACCGATCACGGCGCTGGCGGTCAGCCACTTGCCGTCGATGATCTTCTTCAGCATCGCCTGGGCGTCGCGATACAGGTCGCGCGCCGCCTGCCCAACCTTGTCA
The DNA here is from genome assembly GCA_035251465.1 of Rhizomicrobium sp. GTDB lineage: Bacteria > Pseudomonadota > Alphaproteobacteria > Micropepsales > Micropepsaceae > Rhizomicrobium. The sequence continues at coordinate 20,018 of DATFEF010000039.1, forward strand.
TCCTCCAGGATGGCGGGGAACGGCCCGGCCAGTTCCCAGGTCTGAAAGAAGGGGCCCCAGTCGATATAGTTCGCCAGCGCCGCCAGGTCGTAATTGGTATAGAGGCGCGATCCCAGAAAGGACGGCGCCGGCGGCGTGTAACCGGTGAAATCCACTCTTGCCGCATTGGCGCGCGCCTCCGCGATCGCCAGCCGCTTGCCGCCGGCGCGCTGATTGGCATGGCCGGTGGCGATCTTTTCATATTCGGCGCGGACCTCGGCGGCATAGTTGGCGCCGCTATCCTTGCTGAGCAGACTGGAGGCCACGCCGACCGCGCGCGAGGCGTCGGTGACATAGACGGTCTGGCCCCGGCGATAGCTGGGATCGATCTTCACCGCGGTATGCACCCGCGAGGTGGTCGCGCCGCCGATCAAGAGCGGAATGTCGAAACCCTGGCGTTCCATCTCGGACGCCACCGTCACCATCTCGTCCAAGGACGGGGTGATCAGGCCCGACAGGCCGATGATGTTGGCCTTATGCTCCTTGGCGGCATCCAGGATCTTCTGGGTCGGCGTCATCACCCCCAGATCGATCACTTCATAGCCGTTGCATTGCAGCACCACGCCGACAATGTTCTTGCCGATATCGTGCACATCGCCCTTCACCGTCGCCATGATGATCCTGCCGGCAGGTTCCTTCACCTGGCTCTTATCGGCATCCATGAAGGGCAGCAGATAGGCCACCGCCTTTTTCATCACCCGCGCCGATTTCACCACTTGCGGCAGGAACATCTTGCCCGAGCCGAACAGATCGCCCACCACATTCATGCCTGCCATAAGCGGGCCTTCGATCACATCCAATGGCCGGGTGGCGGCGGCGCGGGCCTCTTCGGTGTCCTCGACGATGAAGGCATCGATGCCATGCACCATGGCATGGGTGATGCGCTCGATCACCGGCAGCGAGCGCCAGGCGGCATCTTCCACCTCGGCGGCAACACCGTCGCCGCGATATTCCTGCGCCAGGGTCAGCAGGCGCTCGGTGGCGTCGGCGCGGCGGTTGAACAGCACATCCTCGATGCCTTCGCGCAGCGGCGTGGGGATGTCCTGATACAGCGTGAGCTGGCCGGCATTGACGATGCCCATATCCATGCCCGCCTTGATGGCATGGAACAGGAATACCGAATGCATCGCCTCGCGCACTTTCTCATTGCCCCGGAAGGAGAAGGAGAAGTTGGAAACCCCGCCCGAAATATGGGCATGGGGATTTTCCTCGCGGATGATCGCGGCCGCCTCGATGAAGGCCTTGCCATACTCGTTATGCTCTTCCAACCCGGTGGCGACCGCGAAGATGTTGGGATCGAAGATTATGTCTTCCGGCGGGAAGCCGACCTTGTTGACCAGGATATCGTAGGCGCGCTTGCAAATCTCGGTCTTGCGCTGGCGCGTGTCGGCCTGACCCACCTCGTCGAACGCCATCACCACCACGGCCGCGCCGAAACGGCGCACTTCGCGGGCATGTTCGATAAAAGCCTCTTCGCCTTCCTTCAAGGAGATGGAATTGACCACCGCCTTGCCCTGGCAGCATTTCAGGCCGGCCTGGATCACGCTCCATTTGGAACTGTCGATCATCAACGGCACTTTGGAAATATCGGGCTCGCCGGCAATCAGGTTGACGAAGCGCGTCATGGCGGCTTCCGAATCGATCAGCCCCTCGTCCATGTTGATGTCGATGATCTGGGCGCCGTTCTCGACCTGGTTGCGCGCGATATCCAGCGCCGTTTCATAATCATTGGCGGCGATCAGCTTGCGGAACTTGGCCGAGCCGGTGATGTTGGTGCGCTCGCCGACATTGATGAAGTTCAAATCCGGCGTCAGGGTGAAAGGCTCCAGCCCCGACAGGCGCATATATTTGGGCTTTTGCGGGATGGCGCGCGGCGGCACATCGCCGATCGCCTTGCCGAAAGCGGCGATATGCTCGGGCTTGGTGCCGCAGCAGCCGCCGACAATATTCACCAGGCCGGAGCGGGCGAATTCGCCGATCATCTCGGCCATGGTCTCTGGCGTCTCGTCATAGCCGCCGAACTCGTTGGGCAGACCGGCATTGGGATGGGCCGACACCAGCGTGTCGCAGGCGCCCGCCAGCTCGGCGATATAGGGCCGCAGTTCCTTGGCGCCCAACGCGCAATTCAGCCCGATGGCGAAGGGATCGGCATGACGCACCGAATGCCAGAAAGCGGTGGGCGTTTGGCCCGTCAAAGTGCGGCCCGACAGGTCGGTGATGGTGCCGGAAATCCATACCGGCAAGCGCACGCCCAATTCCACGAACACTTCTTCAATGGCAAAGATCGCGGCCTTGCAATTGAGGGTATCGAACACCGTCTCGATCATCAGCACATCGCAGCCGCCCCGGATCAAGCCGCGCGTGGCTTCGCGGTAAGTCTCGCGCAACTGGTCGAAAGTGATATTGCGGAAGGCGGGATCGTTGACGTCCGGCGAAATACTGGCGGTGCGGTTGGCCGGGCCCAGTACGCCCGCGACCAGGCGCGGGCGCTCGGGAACCGAAAACTCATCGCACAATTCGCGCGCCAGCCTCGCCCCGGCTTCGTTCAACTCGCCGACCAGATGACCCAGGCCGTAATCTTCCTGGCTGGTGAAGTTGGAATTGAAGGTGTTGGTCTCGATGAAATCCACCCCGGCCTGCAGATACTGGCGGCCGATATTGCGGATGATCTCGGGCTTGGTCAGGGTCAGCAGATCATTGTTGCCCTTCAGTTCGGACGGATGATTGCCGAACCGGCTCCCGCGAAAATCCTCCTCGCCCAGCTTGAAGCCCTGGATCATCACGCCCCAGGAACCGTCCAGCAGCAAAAGGCGCTTCTTCGCCTCCTGCTTCATCCAGGCGATGCGGGCATTGCGGGCAACAATCATGACAAATCCTTGGGCACTATTCCGAGAATACGGCAGGCCGCGTAGGTCAGATTGGCCTGGTTGAGGGTATAGAAATGGAACTGTCCGAAGCCGCGGCTGCGAAGCTGTTCCACCTGATCGGACAGCACCGCGGCGGCGACAATGCGGCGGGTCTCCACATCCGCATCCAGCCCTTCATAGGCCTTGGCCAGCCAGGCCGGAATGGACGCGCCGGCCTTGGCTGCCATGCGCGCCACGCCGCTGAAATTGGTGGTGGGCATAACCCCGGGCACGATAGGAATGGTGATGCCGGCGCGGGCCGCATCGTCGCGAAAGCGCGCGGTCAAGTCGTTGTCGAAACAGAACTGGCCCAGGGCGCGGCTGGCGCCGGCATCCATCTTGGCCTTGAGCAGTTCGATGTCATGGCCGTGGCTGGGCGAATCCGGATGCCGCTCGGGATAGAAGGAAACGCTCACCTCGAAAGGCGCGATTTTCTTGATCCCGGCGATCAGCGCGGGTGTGGAGCGATAGCCGTCGGGATGCGGACAATAAGGCCCGCTCATGCCCGGCATGTCGCCGCGCAGCGCCACGATATGACGGATGCCGGCGTCCCAATAGGCGCGCACGATCTCGTCGATCTCGCCACGCGGCGCCGCCACGCAGGTCAAATGCGCCGCCGGTTTCAGGCTGGTCTCTTCGACAATCCGCTTGACGGTGGCGTGGGTGCGCTCGCGCGTCGAGCCGCCCGCGCCATAGGTCACCGAGACAAAGGCCGGCGCCAAAGGCTCCAGCCGTCGGATGGCGATCCACAAATTGGCTTCCGCCTCGTCCGTCTTGGGCGGCGAGAATTCGAACGAGACCTGAATGGACCCGTTGCTTCCACGGAGTTGATCGGTGATGAGATTTTCCAGGCTCATGCGGCTTCTTTTTTCATTTTGGGCTTGGCGGTCGCCAGCCAAAGTTTGACGGTGAGTTTTTCGCCGGCGCCCTGCGGCGCGATGGTTTCGCTGCCGGCATGCACCAGACCGGCGGTGGCGAACCAGCCTTCCACTTCCCGGTCCGAGAAACCCAAACGGCGGTGGGCAAATTCCTCGCGCAGGAATTCGAGCTTGTGAGGCGCAAAATCGGCGATCAACAGCCGCGCGCCCGGCGCCATCACGCGAGCGGCCTCCGCCACCGCCGCCCCCGGATCGTCCAGGTAATGCAGCACCTGATGGATAAGCACCACATCGAATCCCGGCCCGGCCGAGCCATTGGGGAAAGGCAGACGGAAAATATCACCCAGCCGAACCTGTGCATTCTGGATACCTTCCCGCAGCAGCCGGTCCCGGGCGATGGCCAGCATGTCGGGACTGACATCGATGCCGACGGCCCGCCTGGCGTGCGGCGCGATCAATTCCAGCATCCGGCCCGTACCGGTACCGGCATCCAGGAAATTTTCGATTGCCGCAGCGGTCAGCTGGCGCGCGATGGCGTCTTCCACTGCGGCTTCGGGCGCATGCAAGCTACGGATGCGCTCCCATTCCGCCGCATTGGATTTGAAATAGGCGGCGGCGGCATTGGCGCGGGCTTGGCGTACATGGGCCAGCCGCGCCTTGTCGGCTTCCTGCAGCATCGGATCGGCCAGGGCGGCGATCGCGGCTCCCAGTTCGGCGCCGGTGCCCCGGTCGGCGGCGCGACAAAATACCCAGCTTCCTTCCTTGAAGCGTTCCACCAGCCCGGCCTCGCCCAACAATTTGAGATGGCGGGAGACACGCGGCTGGGACTGGCCCACGATCTCGATCAATTCGCTGACGGTCAGTTCGGCCTGGCGCAGCAGCAATAGCAGGCGCAGGCGGGTGGGATCGCCCGCGGCACGCAGCATGGAAACCAGCCTGTCCATCGCTTTCCAACATATAAACATATCTTTATATGATTAGGAACGCCGCGACTGCAAGGGGGCTGGATTCCTGGCCGCAAAACCGGCAAAACCCAGGAAAATCTTGGGTTTTGGTTCGAATATGCGAGGGGTTCGCGGACTGTGGCTTGGACTATGCGCATTGGCCTTGGCCGGCTGCGCCACCACTCCACCCTCGCCCGAAGCCCTGGCCGCCAGCGATCCCTATGAGCAGACCAACCGCGCGCTGCTCAAATTCAATGGCAAGATCGACAAATATTTCGTCATTCCCACCGTGGGAGCCTACTTCATCCTGGTGCCCGAAGGCGGCCGCCGCGGCGTCCATAATTTCCTGGGCAACCTGTCCCTGCCCACCATTTTCGTGAACGACATGCTGCAGGGCGAGCTCAGCCGGGCGGGAAAATCTATGTGGCGGCTGGCGATCAATTCCACCATCGGATTGGGCGGCTTCTTCGATCCGGCCAGCAAAATCGGGGTTTCCGGGCATGGAGAAGATTTTGGCCAGACCCTGGCGGTATGGGGCGTGGAGGAAGGTCCCTATCTGATGCTGCCCTTTTTCGGCCCCAGCAATCCGCGCGATGCCACCGGGCTGGTGATCGATACCGCCATGGACCCGACCAACCAAATTCACTTTAAACAACATGTCTGGTGGGCGGCCGGGCGCGGATATTTCACCTTGCTAGACTTAAGGGCCCAGACCTATCAAACCATCCAAGGTATCCAACGCAGCTCGGTGGATTATTATTCCTCACTCCGCAGCCTATATCGACAATTGCGCAATGAGCAGATCCGCAATGGCCGCAAACAGGCTCTGGACCTTCCAGATTTTTGATATTTAAGGCATTTTCCCCACCTTGAACTTGCCATAGCAAACCGCGAACATCGCCCAAACAGGAACCATCCGATGCACCTGCCCACCTCCCCGACGCGCCGTGCCGTACTGCTGGCGGCATTGCTGTCCACCTGCGCCGTGATGGCGGCCAGGCCGGCGGCAGCAGCGGCCAATGTGGCGGAAAGTTTCGTCGAGGAGAATATCCGCAAAGGGCTGGATATCCTGCGGGACAAGAAGCTCACCGCGGTTCAGCGCCGCGACCAGTTTGAGACCCTTCTGCTGGGTCTGGTGGATGTGCGCCGGATCGGCCTGTTCACCCTGGGCCAGTATCGTCGCACCGCGCCGCCGGAAGATGTCGAGGCCTTTCTCAATGCCTTCAAGAATTATGCGACCGCCGCCTATCAATCCTATTTCGCCAAATACACCAACCAGACCCTGAAAGTGACGGGCTCAACCAAGCGCAGCGACACCGATTACATCGTCCAGACCATGCTGATCGATCCCAATTCCAGCCAGCAGCCGGCGGAGGTGGACTTCCGTGTGCGCACCGATACCGGCAAGCCGGTGCTGGTGGATGTGGCTTATCAGGGCATTTGGCTGTCGCTGGAAGAACGCGACCAGTTCGTCGCCTTCCTGGGCCAGAACAACGGCAATGTCCGCACCCTGATTGCGCATCTCAGCGAGCTGGCGGTCAATCTGGGCAAACCTCAATCGAATTGAGTTTGGTCACAACGCGTTCGGCATAGCGCTCACCGCCCAGGTCGCAAACCGTATGGCGGCCCCAGACGCGATAACGCGTGCGGGCGATGATGCGGTACACCATATCGCGCAGGAAGCACGGCACCATGTGCAACGCGCGGACCCAACCCCAGCCGGGCAGTTGCGATACCACCCGCAAGGCGGCATCGGAGCGGCGATAGCCGACGCCTTTCCAGATTACCGCGTTGGTGTCGGGATCCTGGGGATCGATCCCGAGCGCCCGCGCCAAGGCGCTGCCATAGTCGGACTGGATGGGCGTGAAGCGGAACAAGGCGTCGCGGTCGCGCCGCAACACAAAGCGCATCCAGCCCGAACACAACACACAAACGCCGTCATAGAGAATAATGCCGTCATCCGGCCAAGACGTGTCCGAGCGATTGGTATTCATCGGTCGTCCAGTATGGCGAGACAGAACAACATCAGCACAATCGCCGGACCGGTCTTGACCAGGGCGCCCAGCGGTTCGACCCATAGTTCCGGAGTGATGACCGCTGACCCGAACATGTAGCCCAGCGAGACGAGAATTCCGACAATCAGACCGATCCGGCTGGTGCGCCGGAAGGCGATCAAAAGGCCCACGGAAATATCCAGCAGGCTGCTGCCGATGGTTACCCCCTGCGCCAACGCGAAGGAAAAGCCATGATCGAGCAAGATCTGGCGCGCGGCCGCGAATGCCATGGTCAGGACAATGGTCCCAGACGCGCACCAGAAAATCACCAGACACACAAAGCCTAGCGCCTTGAGCAAAAACAGCCGCGCGAACCATTTTTCTTGAACAGTGGCAGGTATCGCGGCCACGGCCTCAGACGCCGACAAGGGTGTGATGCCGGTCTCGTCTATCCATGGGCGTGGATTGCCGGCAACGCCGCGACGCAGCTCTTGGATCGCCGTACTGCGGATGGGCGGCCTCCATCCCAGCCAAGCGGCCATGTCGCCCGCGATCACACCGGGCGCGAGCATACAGCTGGGCAAGGCCAGCAACGGTTTGGACCCTCCCTGATGGGCCCGGAATGCCGCGACAATGCCGCCGACCGTGCCGGGACTTTGCTCCATCACATCCCAGGTCTTGCGCCAATTTCTTTCGCCGTTGCGCCAGCGTACTGCGACCCACGCCACGGTATCACAAAGATCTGAAATCGCCACCGCCGCGAAGCGCGCGCCGCTTTCCTTTGAAGATAGATCCAACGGCAAGGCCGCCAGCGCCCGCATCAGGGCGCTTCCGCCATAGGCGGCGGGGGCAATGACAAAGCCCGGCCGCAGGATGACGTGAGGCGCGCCGCTGGCCGCGATGGCACGTTCGCCCTCGCGTTTGCTGCGGCTGTAGACGGTGCGATCGTCCTGTTCTTGTCCGAGGATGGACAAATGAATCAGGAGCCTTCCTGGTGCTGCCGCACAAACAGCGGCAAGCCGCGCGGCAAATTCACAATGCACCGCCACACTCTCCGCGCCTTGCAGGATGCCGATGGTATTGACGACTATGTCCGCATCGTCCAACAATTTTGCCAATTCCGTTTGGGATAAGGACACAACAGATGTTTCGACGGCGGCATCGCCTAAAGTGGCTCGCTGAGCGGGCGTAAATCTGCGCGCAATACCCCGCACCGCAAAGCCTCGCCGCTTCAGGTCCATTGTCAGGGCGTTCCCGATCAGACCATTGGCGCCCAGGATCGCGATGACAGACATCAGTACAGCACCGGTTTTGCGATCATGAGGAACAGGATGGCCAGTACCGCGCCAAAGCCCGGAAAGCCGAAAAGAAACCAGATACGGAACAATCGATGGTATGCGGCGGGTAGCGGAACACTTGCCTGCGCCGCGGCCTGGGCCAGATCACGCAGCCGCGTCTGAATCCATATCACGGGCAACCAGAAAGCGCCGGCGATCAGATAGAGCGCCAAAGACACCGCGACCCAGCTTTCCGCGAATGTCACGCCCGTCTGGCGCATCAAAAGCAGACCTGTAATGGGCTGAAGGATCACGGCACCGGCCGTGAAGATCATATCGGCCAGCACGACCAGACGCGCGGTCCGGGCGATAAAGCCGGCATCCCCGCTTCTGTGCGCCATCAGCATGAAAAAGGCGATGCCGCTGCCGGTGCCGAAAATAACTGTGGCACCCACGACATGCGCGAATTTTAAAAGGATATAAGCCACGTGCGAATCTGCCCGCCCCTACCCAGAGTTCAACCTTATCTTAGCGTCAGGGATTTTGCGACTGTGTGGGCAACGGCACAGATTATACAAAGCGCGAGGAATTTTGCGGCGTGAGCAGAAGCGAGGAGCGATGTGGGCGAAGAGCCCATGAGCGATCTCGCGACGAACTTACGATGCAAAAGGACCGCGCCTAGGCTCTGGCAAATCTCTTATACTTGATCCGGTGCGGCGTGTCGGCGTCGATACCCAGGCGCCGCTTCTTGTCGGCCTCGTAATCCTGATAGTTGCCCTCGAACCATTCGACATGACTGTCGCCTTCAAAGGCCAGCATGTGGGTGGCGATGCGGTCCAGGAACCAGCGGTCATGGCTGATGATCATGGCGCAGCCGGCGAAATCTTCCAGCGCGGTTTCCAGGGCGCGCAAGGTGTCCACGTCCAGATCGTTGGTGGGTTCGTCCAGCAACAACAGATTGGCGCCGGATTTGAGCATCTTGGCGAGATGGACGCGGTTGCGCTCGCCGCCCGACAGCTGACCGACCTTTTTCTGCTGATCGCCGCCCTTGAAGGCGAAGGCGCCGGTATAAGCGCGGCTGTTGATCTTGGTCTTGCCGAATTCGATGATATCGGTACCGCCGGAAATTTCCTGCCACACGGTCTTATTGGGATCCAGCGCATCGCGCGACTGGTCGACATAGCCCAGCTGCACGGTCGTGCCGATCTTCAGCGTCCCGCCATCGGGCTTTTCCTGGCCCGTCAGCATGCGAAACAGGGTTGTCTTGCCCGCGCCGTTGGGGCCGATGACGCCGACAATGCCGCCGGCCGGCAGCTTGAAGTTCACGCCTTCATAGAGCAGCCGGTCGCCATAGCCCTTGGCAAGATTTTCCGCCTCGATCACCAGATCACCCAGCCGTTCGGCGACCGGAATCATGATGGTGGCCGTGCCCTGGCGCTGCTCCTGCGATTTCTTCACCAGCTCTTCATAGGAATTGATACGCGCCTTGGATTTGGCCTGGCGCGCCTTGGGCGATTGCTTGATCCATTCGCGTTCGCGCGCGATGGTGCGCTGCTGGGCGGCTTCCTCGTTGCTTTCCTGCTTGAGGCGCTTTTCCTGAATCTCAAGGAACGAGGAGTAATTGCCTTCGTGCGGAATGCCCTTGCCGCGATCCAGTTCCAGAATCCAGCTGGTGACATTGTCCAGGAAGTAGCGATCATGGGTGACCAGGATCACGCAGCCTTTGTATTCGCGCAGCGTGTGTTCCAGCCATTCCACCGACTCCGCGTCCAGATGGTTGGTGGGTTCGTCGAGCAGCAGAATGTCGGGCGCATCCAGCAACAGCTTGCAAAGCGCGACGCGGCGGCGCTCGCCGCCCGACAGGGTCTCGACCTTGGCATCGCCATCGGGACAGCGTAGCGCATCCATCGCCTGGTCGACCTTGGAATCCAGCTCCCACAGGCCCTGTGCTTCGATTTCATCCTGGAGCTTGGCCATCTCATCGGCGGTTTCGTCGGAATAGTTGGCGGCGATCTCGTTGTAGCGGTCGATCAGCGCCTGTTTCTTGGCGACGCCTTCCATGACGTTTTCTCTGACATTCTTATCGGCATCGAGTTGCGGTTCCTGGGAGAGGTAGCCCATGCGCACCCCGTTGGCGGCCCAGGCCTCGCCGGTGAACTCCTTATCCATCCCCGCCATGATTTTCATCAGGGTGGATTTGCCCGCGCCATTGACGCCGACGATGCCGATCTTGGCGCCGGGATAGAAGCTCAGCCAGATGTCTTTCAGCACCTGCTTGCCGCCGGGATAGGTCTTGGACAGACCCTTCATCACATAAACAAATTGCGGCCCGGCCATGGACGGTTCCTTTGGCTCAAGAAAGAGATGCGGGGGTTTTAGCGAAGCCGGAAGGCTATCGCCAGTTTAGAATTTAAAGTTCAGAATTTGATCTTGGCGCGCGACAGCAGCGACACCGAAGTGGCGCCGGGCTGGCCCTGAGTATTGGTCTGATAGGCGGCGTTGGCCTGCAGCGCCACCGCGCCATCCAGGAAGTTGGTGACATAGCCCAGCTGGATGTCGGTTTCCTGGGCCCGGTTCGAAGGAACACGCGGGGCAACTGTCAGCGGCGCGTCGCCTACCGCCGACAGCGCCGGGAAACCACCGGCCATGCTGGGCGCGGGCCGCGAAAAAGCCAGGCCCAGCACATCGTCGCCGAACACGCCACGCTTGGCGATAGCCACCGAATAAGATTGTTCACGCAAGGTGCGGCCGGCGAACGCGTTTTGCGGATTGAGTTGGGTCAAGCCCTCGCTGAAGGACGCCGTGGTAACCCATCCCCGGCCGAAATCCATATGCGCCGAAATATCCAGCGCGGCGGTGCTGGATTTGGGCACCAGGCCGTTATCGCGGGTGAAGCCAAGCGGAATGCCGGAATGTTGCGAAGCAATGCCGGTGATATCCACCCCGAAGGCGCTGGAAAGATCGAAGGACAGCCCGCCCAAAAGCGAACGGCTCTGGCTGGCGTCATAGGTCAGCGCCAACGGGCCGGTGGGCGCGCCGGCGTCGAACTGAAAGCGATCCAGCCGCTCGTCATTGAGTACGGCGCCCAGGCGTATGCGCAGATTGTCCGCCGGCGCGAAGGTGATGCCGGTATAGCGGCCGCCATTGGCCAACGCGGTGTAAGGCGCGGTCACCGCCGACAGGAACGGCGAAGCGGCGCTGTCACCGAAACGGGTGGCGACGTCCAGACCCTTGCCGAAATCCAGCGCCAGGCTGGGCGACAGAAGCACGCTGGATGCCAAGGATGATGGTCCCGCCAGGCTCGCGAATGCGGGATTTGTCCCCGTCAGCGATGCCGCGACTATGGGCTGTACCGCGCCGCCGGACAGACCCGGGGCGGAAAGTTCGTAAGCCGAAATCGTGCGCGAAGCGCCGAAGGATTGCAGGCTGAGCGTACGGTCGGCCGCAAGCACCGGCGCCGCCGCCACACACATGGCGGCAAACCCCGCGGCCAGAACCGCAGCGTGCCTGAGACTACCCATTGCCTACCCCGGATGGGCCCCCTCTGTTAGAAAAGGAAAACTACCAGACGGGCCGGTTTGATCCAAGGAAAACAAGGGTTTTTCTGCGACTTTCGGGCCACAGCCGCGCCTAACAAGGCCGGCAGGACATCGGACGCCGCGGCTCCATTGAAATAATATGGGGCTTGTCCCCTCATGACAGGTAGGCACTAAGTCATTGTTTTGTATGGTAAGTGCGCTTTGCACACATCAAGTCACGTCAACTATCAGTTGACGTAAATATACAGTAACATCAATATGTTACGACAAGTTGCGAGTCGTATTGAAATTCGCAACTAGGAATACCGCAATAATTACAGTGCATTAGCGCACCCCTCCGCACCAATAGCACAAACCACGCTCACTAATCGTTGTCCATCTTGACGACTCAAAAAAGCACGCCTACAGGGGTTTTCATGGTGAAAAGAGCATCAAAAATTGCTTCTAAAAAGTCCGGCGTCCTTCAAGCAATGAAGGCCGAAAGCAGCGACCTTGGCGAGCAGATTGCGGAACTCATGTCCCGCAAGGTGAAGCTCGACGACACCATTGCAGTCTACGAAGGCAAGGGGCCTTCCCAGCACAGCCAGCGCGTTATTCAGCAGCATCGGCGGCTTTCTCAGAACAGTCCATTCTTCGGCCTGGGACTGCCCGAGGCGGCGCGGCTGCAATTGAGCCACCACACTACGCCCATCACGCCCCGCGAATTGTGGGACGAAATGAAGGGCAAATACCCAAGCAATTCTCAGGACCCCGTTACGGCTCTGCATTGGGCGCTGCGCCGGAGAGAGCACAGATTCGGCGACGTCATCATGATTGGCGATGGCAAATGGATGATGGCAGACCTTGTCCCGCCTGAGGAACAAGAACGCATCAAGGCATCTCGCGGGCCTATGGCCGGGCGGGATCGCGCCAACCACACGGCTAAGACAAAGGCTGGTTATGAAGCCGCTCGAGCAAACGGAGCCCGATGGGGCGCGCCCCTCAAGATGACGGACGAAAAGATTGCCAAGCTTCGCCAGCTTATCGAACACGGACTTTCGATTAAGGAAGCGTGTCAGGAAGTCGGATGCTCGACCGGAACGTTCACTATCTACAAGCAAAAGGGACGCTTCGAAGGCCTGAAGATTCCGAAGAAGCGGAAGAAGGGTCCGGCGGTGGATGAACCGGACCTCCTGTCTCACAGTCAATCTAAGGGGGCAATCAACTGATGCTCGCCCCTTCAATTATTTCCTGCACCAATCGAAACGGCGCCCATCTAGGTATCGTTAAAGCGGTTGGGACAGATCACAAATGCGAAGGGCCCAACCGAGTGATCGGTCGAGCCCCGCATAGCGCGTCAGAGGGGGAAAGTTTGCCGCTCATCCCTCTGGCTCCGTTCAACCCCAAACAGGTCCCGAGAGACCGTCAGGAGTATCCCGTGTGGCAAGCCGTCTTAAGGACTATGCAGGGCTGACGCCCTAGCAACGCTATCGTCGGCTCGACTGACCGTGGCGGGGAGACCCGTCACGGCAGTTCCTTTTCTATGAGCGCGACGATGAAAAAAGTCAAGGAATCCGGGGAATTATCCCTGAAAAGCGCACTAAAGCTTGGGAAAATTGGCGAGTTTGTCAGCCAAGCCGAGGCCCGTGGCACCGCACCGGTGGACCGCGCTACGTTTGATTGCGCCATCGCCAAGACGGTCAAACCGCAGCGATCAAAAGGTCGAACATCGCGTTTCCCATCTCGCGGTGGTTCTGGCGGAAAGTGAACTCGTTCAGATAAGCCTCGGCGTAGGTCTTGCTGATCTGAATATGAGTGCCGCGCACCGAAGCCTTGAACAGGCGCCAGAAGCTTTCCAGCGCGTTCGTGTCATGGCGATAACCCTCATCGTCAAACTTCACGTATTCGCCGCGACCGTGGCAGACCGTGCCGTGTTTGTGTCCGTCACCGATTACTAAAGAGTAGCCGCGCCATTCGTCGGTCGAAATCATCGTGCCCGGCGCGATGTTGGCCGCGAATACGGTGCGGAGGGCTTTCTGGCTGGCGTCGGGAACGACCTTGCAGCGGATATAGCCGTTGCGTTCGCGCATACCCATAACCACCGTTTTGCCAGCGGCACCACGGCCAGCTTTGCCAGCGCGGCGACCGCCCATGTAGGCTTCGTCAATCTCGACTTGTTGATCGATGCCGCCCAGCATTTCCTGATAGTCAGCATTGTTCATTAGCTGGCGGATTTGCATACCCATGCGGTAGCCGGTCTTGCGCGTCACTCCAAGTTGGCGATGCAGTTCCATGCCGCTCACGCCGTGACGCGTTGAGATGAATAAAAAGATGCCGTAAAACCAGAGTTGAAGAGGCGTGCGGCTCTTTTCAAAAATGGTCCCGGCGCAGGGATAGAGGTTGTCGCCGCAATGGGCGCAGGCATAAGCCTTACGGTTTTGCAGCCGGTGGAACGTGGCGTCCACAACACCGCAGGCCCGGCAAGTGTGCCGATGGCCGAAGCGAACCGTCATCACATGTTCTAAACAGGCTTCCTCATTCGGGAAGCGTTTGAAGAACTCCTTGACGGTCAGTTTGCGGGTAAGATCGTTCTTGTTCATGTCAACAATCTAGTTTACACTACCGTTCGTGTCAACAGGATTGTTTACATGGCTGTAGATTTTATCGCCGCAACGGATGCCCTTTTGGCCAAGACCAAGCCAGAAGACTTAGCCGAGGCCATAGGATGCTCTGTGGCCTCCGTGAAACAGGCCCGCATGACTGAGGGAGGCGGGAGACGGTCGCCACCGCCCGGCTGGGAGGCTGGAGTAGCCCGTCTAGCGCGCCAGAAAGCCGCTCAGCTTCAAAAGCTGGCCGACAGGTTGGCCTAAAATGCGAGAGCCCCAAACCAGCCATCGCTGATTTAGGGCCCTACAAAGCCCGGCAGGATTCGAACCCGCGACCCCGGCTTACGAAAGCTGGGCCCTGATCCACAGGCGGGAAGCTCGATTTATAGGTAGGAACAGCCCCTACGGGCTTCAATACCGTGGCCAGCGCAATAAAATTACAAGGCCCTACCTGTTTAGAGGGGGCAAACCCGAATAATATTTCAAAACTTACCCTAGAAGTTGCACTGGACGTGGAATCCCATCAACGCCCCGTTGTTGAGCCGGCGATGCTCGACTTGGGTCAGGGGAACCTGCCCCCGCAAGCCGCCATAAAGATCGCGGTCCCGGAATTGGGCGCTTTGGGCCAGATCGGCGCCGAACAGGCGCAATGTCCATTCCGGCACCGGCTGGATCGCAATGAACTAAGCCCGCTGTCAGAAATTGCGCTGAATATTGAGGCCATATATCGCGCCATTGTTCAGGGCGCGGTGCTCCACCTGGCTCAAGGGCGCGCTGCCTCTTAACCCGCTATAGATTTCGCGGTCGCGGAAGGAGCCGCTTTGCGCCACGTTATCGGCAAATATCCGGAACGCCCATTCCGGAGTCGGCTTGTATTCCACAAAGGCGTCCAGTTCTACGCCGCGATGGGTGTCTGTCACTTCGTTGATCCGGTACGCCCGGCTATGGGCGTTCGTACTGAAGTTAACGCCCAGCCTCAGATCGTATTCCGGCAGATCGTAGGTGACATCTATTTCGGTGGCGAAAGGCTTGTCGCCGTCGATACGGCGCTTTTGGCCGGTGGCGGGATCGCGGACCTCGGTGTACAACAATGTCATCTCGCCATTCACCGTCACGCCGCTCAGCCCTATTTCGTCCAAGGGCAGAATCCAGTTGGCCGCCAGCATATCGCGGCGTCCGCTGCCGATATTACCCACCGCATTGAAAAAACGTCCGCCGGAAAAAACCGGGATATTGTCCACCACATGGGAAATGAACTCCCGCCGCGCTTCCAAGGTCAGCGAAGCGCGCTGCCAGAACCGGTATTCCCAGGTCAGTGACAGAAGCGTGGTGCGATCCGGTTCCAAGTTCTGATTGCCGGCGTTGATGACATTGCTGTTGAGTGAGGTCGAGCTGGCAAAATCCTGGAAATCCAGCTGTCCCACCACCCGCTCCGCCAAAAAGCGCAGCTCATGGCCTTCGGCCGGATTCCAGATCGTCAGCCAGCGTGGTTTCAGGAAAGATAAATCCTTGACCGGGTTGCTGCCGCCACGATGGGTCAGGGTGGACATTTCGTAGCGCGCGCCCATTTCGGTGACCAGGACGGGATTTATGCGCCAGGTGGCCGCGCTGAAAAATTCCGCGCGCCGTTCTTCCACCCGAAGATTGGAGGCTGGAAGAATGACGGGCGTGCCGTTCAGGGTAAGAGTGCTGCGGCTGTGCAGGAGGTTGATGGCGCCTTCCATCCCGTTCTCCAACTGCCAATCTCCGGATTGGTATTGCCAGGCCAGCCGGCCTACATCCTCACGATAATTGGAGCGGTCGCGGGAGATTTCGGTGTCGATAACCGTCATGGTCTGGCTGATCTCGTCCTGTTCTTCGGTGCGATGCACCGCAAACAGATTGAGCGTGCCCCAAGCTCCGATGGGGCGCTTATAGTCCAACCGCGCCTCACCATTGCGAACCCGGCCGCTCTCCAACCCGGACGATGAGGCCGGGGCAGGGAAATAGATGTCCTCGCGGACAAGGGAATATTCCCGCTGTTGCTTCAGCACGGCGCCAAAGGCCATCTCGCCGCCCCATACCGGCTGGCGATAGGCGACGCTCAGGTCCGCGAAATTGTTCAATTCGGGAAAGGCATAGGCCGATAGCCGGACCGGCGTGCCGTCGGGCAGGAAACGGCCACGGGTGCCGAAGCCGCGCCCCCCCTCAATCTCCCGGCCATAGCTGGCGGACACGTCCAGAACCGATTCCGCGCCCTGACGTGTCAGGTTCAAGGCCAGGCGGTGGCCGGTGGTACCGAAATGGGTGACGGTGCCTTCCAGTTCAGCGCGGCCATGCAAGGACAGATCCTGCTTGCGCACGACATTGGCCAGCACGGCATAGCCGTGCATGTCGGCGGCGGCGCGGATCAATTCGATATGATCCACTTGCGATGCCGAGATGCGGCGCAACAGGTCTTCAACGCCCTCTTCCTTGCTGGTGGGCAGTTGGCCATCGATCAGCACATTGCCGACGGTGCCAGAAAAGCCGCGGATGTCGGAATCGCCTTCCTGAACGCGGAAGCCGGGCAGCAGTGCCATCATGTCCAAGGCGGTGGTGGGCTGATTGGCCGCGAAATAGCTGGGCGGATAGCTGGTCACGCCTTCCTGGGCGACGGCGGGGCTGGCCAGCAATAGCAAGGCCAAGAGCAGGGGGGGGATAGGGCGCATGACGGGCTTTTGGCCCAAACCGGCCTATACCAGTCCGGCGGGACCCGTCAGGAAAATGTCAGGTCCCGTCAGCGGCGCGTCAGGGCCTATGCCCTAGATTGTACCGGCAACCTGCTGCAACATGGCTGGGATGACAAAGCTGCTGTTGGTTTCTCTGCTGGCCTTCGCCACGGCGCTAACGTGGTCCGGGGCGGATGGCGCTGCCGCGCGAGACCGTGACTCGTCCTCTTCCAGCAATTCCTCGTCCACATCGGAGAAGCACTCGGACCAGGACGAAGCCCGCGACGCGGTGCGCAAGGGCAAAATCATGCCCTTGACTGCCATCCTGGAGATCGTCACCAAGCGCGAGCCCGGAACGGTGATGGAGGTGGAGCTGGAAACCAAGCGCGGCAAGCTCATCTATCAACTCGAAGTACTCACCGACAGCGGACGGCGGCGCGAAATCCGGCTGGATGCGCGCAACGGCGACGTGCTGTGGGCGGGAGACGATTGATGCGGGCGTTGGTGGTGGAAGACTCCCCCGACGTCGCCGAACATGTCGCCGAAGCGCTGATGGCAGCGGGATTTGTGGTCGATCAAGCCCGCGACGGCGAGGATGCCTGGTTTCGCGGCGACACCGAAAATTATGACGCGGTGATCCTGGATCTGGGCCTTCCCAAACTCGATGGACTGTCGGTGCTCAAGCGCTGGCGCAGCGCCGACCGGCTGTTTCCGGTGCTGATCCTCTCGGCGCGCGGCGACTGGATCGAAAAAGTCGAAGGCATTGAAGCCGGCGCCGATGACTATCTGAGCAAGCCTTTCGAAATGGGCGAATTGGTGGCGCGGGTGAAAGGATTGGTGCGCCGCGCGGCGGGCCGCGGCGCCAGCATGATGCGGTTCGGCGTCCTGTCGCTGGACACCACGCGCATGGCCGCCAGCGTCAATGGCGTGGCGGTCAAACTGTCGCCGCTGGAATACCGGCTGTTGAACTATCTGGCGCATCATGCGGGGCGCCCGGTTTCGGCGGGCGAAATTGCCGATCATCTCTACGGGCTTTCGGAGTTGGCCGACGTCAATGCCGTGGAAGCATTGGTCGCGCGGCTGCGCAAGAAACTGGGGGCGGAGACGATCGAAACCCGGCGCGGTTTCGGTTATCTGCTGGAGAGCGGGGCGTGAATATCCGCTCGCTTCGCCTGCGGCTGCTGGCCGGCGCGGCAATCGCCATCCTGGCGTCCCTGGCCGCCGCCTGGCTGGTGATGTCGATCCTGTTTCAGCGCCATCTGGAGCGCCGCGAAATCGAGGAACTGAACCGCCAGGCGATTCCCCTGATCGCCGGCCTGCAAGTGGACGCCAAAGGCGCTTTGTCGCTTACCACCCGGCCGTCCGATCCGCGCTTCGCGCGTCCCTTAAGCGGACTCTATTGGCAGGTTACCAGCCAATACGGACGGCTGCGGTCGCGTTCGCTATGGGATCAGGAACTCAAGACCGGTTCCGGTCACGACGGCAAATATAGCTGGCAAAGCCGCCGCGAGCGCGGACCCTTCGAGCCGGAAATCCTGCTCCTGGAACGCCGCCTGACCGTCGCGGGCGGACATCAGGTGATCATCCAATTGGCCGAAGACCAGAAATCGGTGCATGCCGCCCGCGCGGAATTCAGTTTTGAGCTCTTCCTGTTTCTTGGCGCCTTGTGGCTGGTCTTGTCGGGCGCCGCGGCCCTGCAGGTGCAACTGGGCCTCAAACCGCTGGAGCGGTTGCGCGATGCCTTGCGGGCCTTGCGGCTCAATCCGTCGGAACGCCTGGCGGTGGCGCAGCATCCGCCGGAAGTCGAGCCCCTCACCCGCGCCATCAACCAGCTGGCGGAAACCCGCGAACAGGATCTGGCGCGGGCGCGGCGGCGATCGGCGGACCTGGCGCATGGCTTGAAAACACCCTTGTCGGTATTGGCGGCGGTCAGCCGCAAGCTTCGGGCGCGGGGCGATGCGGACGTGGCCGATGGGCTGGACCGCGCCATCGCCGCCGCCGGGGCCGCCATTGAAGCAGAGCTGGCGCGCGCCAAGGCTGCTGCCGCGCGCCAGAGCGTCAGTCCGGAAGCCGTGCCCGCGCGGCTGGTCGCCGAGCGGGTGGTGAGCGTGGTCGAACACACCGAAGCCGGCGCGAAGCTGGCTTTTGCCGTGGATGTGCCTGACACGCTGATGGTGCCGGGGAGCGCGGAAGAATTGTCGGAGATCATCGGCGCATTGACCGAAAATGCCGCCCGCTATGCCCGCCGCCAGGTGCGCATTGCGGGAGACAAGAACGAGGAATGTATGCAACTCCGCGTCGAGGATGACGGCCCCGGGCTGGAAGACTGGCGCGCCGAACAGGCGCTGGTGCGCGGCCAGCGGCTGGATGAAACCGGTTCGGGCCATGGACTGGGCCTGTCCATTGCGCGCGATCTGGTGGAGGCGCGTGGCGGCAGTATCGCGCTCAAACGCTCCAAGCTGGGCGGCTTGGAAGTGGAGATGCTCTGGCCCTTGGCTTGAAGCGGTTGGCGGACACTGCATCAGTTTGAACCTTCGGCCTTCTTAACTGCTTAACTGCCGACTGTATGGTGTCGGCAGGGCGTTTTTGGCCTTGGGGTCCCTTGAGCATAAGGGTACGTCACTCACTCTACGAGGCAATTTCGATGGCAGAGGCTAAATTTACGGCAAACAAGAATCGTATTCAAAATCCTTGGCTGATCACAGCCGGTCTACTAAGTGCGGGCGCGGCTGCGTTACATATTGCCGTCATTGTCGGTGGCCCTGATTGGTATCGATTTTTCGGTGCGGGAGAACGGATGGCCCGTGGCGCTGCAAACGGTTCACCGATTCCACCGATAACGGTTTCGGTAATCGCGGCCATCTTGGCGGTGTGGGCGGCTTATGCCTTTTCGGGCGCTCGCATTATTGGGCGACTTCCGCTCTTGCGGACTGGCTTGGTCGCTATCAGCGCGGTTTATCTTGTGCGCGGCCTCGCCCTATTCCCGGCCCTAATTTTTAAGCCCTCTCTAGTAGATGCCTTCACGTTCTGGAGTTCTTTGATCGTTCTCGGTTACGGGGTCATTTATGCGATTGGGACGTGGAAAGCGTGGCCTTCGCTCAAACTGTAACAGTGCCGGTTGGCGGGCGATATCTTTTGCGCGGGAAGAATAAAGTGCCTGTCCGGCGACGTCGAAATTCCCCGCTCCCCGGTCCTTGCAACCGCTCCGCCAAAGCGCCAATCTACGCGGCAAATTTGGGGAGTAAGAAGTCCATGAAAACAGCACTAGTCACCGGTTTCGTCATCCTGGCTTCCACCGCCGCCTTCGCCCAATCGGGCGGCCAGTTGGCCGTGCAACAAGGCGGCAACACCCAGACCTATGATGTGCCAGCGGGCAGCAAGGCCCAGACCGTCATCATCACGACCCGCGACCTAAAGGATGGGGAGAGCACCTCGCCACACATGCATTACGGGGTGGAGATGACCCAGCTGATCACCGGGACGTTTGAATGTTACCTGAAGGGCCTGCCCATGAAGCTGATCAAGGCTGGCGAAAGCTTCATGATCCCGCGCGAGGTGCCGCATGATTGCCGACCGCAGCCTGGCAGTCCGCCGGCGCACCTGGCGGTGACCCTGGTGATTGACAAGGGCACCGCGCCGCGCACCCCGGTCAGCGATGTCCTGATCCCCAAGACCCCCAAGTGAAGAACCACCGCCTTGCCGCGCGTTTAGGCGCGCGGCAAGGCGGGCTCTCAAGCGTCTTATTCTCCGTCCGGGGCGGGCCTGAACGGATCTTGCCTGGACGGTGTTTCATGCGCTGCCCTTAGAGCAAGTTGCGTTCCAGCGTAATCGCTCTGACCTCATGCTTCGACAGGCTCAGCATGAGGATTAACTTGTTTCCTCACCCTGAGCTTGTCGAAGGGTGAGGGGCATGATGCCGTCTGAAATTATTTTGCTCTAGGTCTGGGGCGCTCTGGGAGTCTTGCCCTTATAGCCGCCGCCTGATTTACCGAATTTCTTTTTGCCGCCCGCGAATTTCTTGCCATGAAAACCGGGCTTGCGCGGCGGGGACTCGCCCGGCGCATCGCCATGCGCCAATTTCCCGCGCGGGCGCGCGGTGGTTTCGCCGCTCTGGTCCAGCGCGGGCGAAATGCGTACGCCGCCCTTTTTGCGTTCGCTGACCAGGATGGTGAATTTCGGCGCCGCGGCAGGATCGATCTGGAAAAGGGTTTCCATTTCGAACACACGGATGGCGCCGATATCCTTTTTGGTGATCTCGCCTTGGCGGCAGATTTCCGGCAGCAGCCATTTGGGATCGGCATTGCGCTCGCGCCCGACATTGAGCCGGAACCAGACGCCGTTCGCCATCTCGCCGGGGGCGGAGCCGCGTTCGTGCGTGGGTGCATGCTGGCGTTCGCTTGTCCTGTGCGGCCGTTCGCGAGGGCCACGATCCTGACGCGGCTTGTGCTCTTCGCGTGAACCCTCGTGTCGGGGTTTGTGTTCGCGCGCGGGCCCGCGCTGAAATGGTTCGTCTTCGATATCCTCGGGCGCGGGCAGTCCGGCGCGGTAGAGTTTCACGAATGCCGCCGCCAGCTGGCGCGGGCCGTGGGTCTTCAGCAAGGCGTCGGCCATGACCAGATCGTCTTCGCTACCGGGCTCCACCAGCAGCGGATTTGCCAGCAGCCTTTCCTGATCCAGCTTGCGGATATCGCCGGCCGAGGGCGCGTTGCCCCACACCGCGTCGACGCGGGCGCGGCCCAGCATCTCCTCGGCGCGGCGGCGGCGCGATGGCGGCACCAGCAGCACGCTCACACCCTTTTTGCCGGCCCGTCCGGTACGGCCGCTGCGATGCTGCAGCACCTGGGCGTCATTGGGCAGTTCGGCATGGATCACCAGGCTCAGACTGGGCAAATCGATACCGCGCGCGGCAACATCCGTGGCGACGCAAACCTTGGCGCGGCCGTCGCGCAGCGCTTGCAGCGCATGGTTGCGCTCGCTCTGCGACAGTTCGCCCGAAAGGGCCACGCAGGAAAAGCCGCGCTCGGTCAGTTGCGCCTCCATATGGCGCACCGCGTTGCGGGTGTTGCAGAAAACCAAGGCGCCCGGCGGATCCAGAAAGCGCAGCAGATTGACCACCGCGCGCTCGATCTTGTTGCCGGCAATGCGGATGGCGCGATATTCGATGTCGGCGTGACCGGAACTTTCTCCGCGCGTGGCGATGCGCAGCGCATCCTTCTGGTAATGCGCCGCCAGGGTGACGATGGCCTTGGGCAGGGTGGCCGAGAATAGCAACGTGCGGCGGTCCTGTGGCGTGGTTTCCAGGATGAATTGCAGATCCTCGCGAAAGCCCATGTCGAGCATTTCGTCGGCCTCGTCCAGCACCGCGCAGCGAAGCCCCGTCAGTTTCAGCGCCCGCCGCTCGATGTGATCGCGCAAGCGGCCCGGCGTTCCCACCACGATATGGGCGCCGTCCGACAATTCGCGCCGTTCGCGGCCCGGGTCCATGCCCCCGACGCACGAGACGATGCGCGCGCCGGCATGGTGATACAGCCAACCCAACTCGCGCTGGACCTGCAGCGCCAATTCGCGGGTCGGCGCGATGATCAAGGCCAGCGGATCGCGCGCGGTACCAAAAGCCGCCGCGGCGTCCAGCAAAGTCTCGGCCATCGCCAGGCCGAAGGCGATGGTCTTGCCCGATCCGGTCTGGGCCGAGACCAGCAGGTCGCGGCCCTCGGCATCGGGCTCGGTCACGGCACGCTGCACCGGCGTGGGCGTGGTGTATTGGCGCTCTTCAAGAGCGCGGGACAAAGCGGGATGGGTGGCGGGAAAACTCAAAGGGAACTCGGGGGTGCGGATTTGCGGCCCCTCTTTAGCCCTCTGGCCGCGAAAAGATAGGCGAAAGGCCGGTCTAGGACTTCATGCCGCCCATGCGCGCCATCATCTGGCGGTCTTTATTGTCCTGCATCAGCTGGGTAAGGCCGGAAATGGTGGTCAGCCCCAGCCCGCCGGGCATGCCGGTGTCGGGATCGGCCGTGATCTTGGCATAGCTCTCGCCCGAGACTTTTTCCCACTTCCCCGCCGGTTTCTTGATCTCGATGGCGGCAACCGTGGCCTTGAGCACCAGCCGCACAATGGCGGGATGCGGCGCGGCGGGCTTGGTCAGGCATGGCGTCCCATCGATCATTTGCCAGCCATTGGCCAACGCCCAGCTGGTGATTTCGTCCTTGGTCATGGCGTGGCCCCCGCGGGTTGCTTCACAAACTCGGCCACGTCTTGAGCCGCCAATGTTTCCACCCCCGGTTTTGCGAAGAAGCCCAGGTCGCGCAGCCAATGAACGAAGCGGTCCTGCCATGTGCCTTCGCCGCTGAAATCGCGATAGCCCAACCCACCGCCATGCGCGCCGCGGGCATAGATATGTATTTCCACATTGGGGATACCGGCATGCAGCATGGCCGAGAAATATTCGCCCCCCCAGACGGCATGCTTCTTGTCTTGCCAGCCCGCGCCGGCAATGAAGGACGGCGGTGCGTCTTTTGGGATCGGCGGCGTACCGTTCTTGGCCGTCCAAGCCGGGGTGAACAGCGAAGGACCCGGATAAATCGAGCCGACAAAATCGGGCCGCGCGCTGAACCCTGCCAGAGGATCCATGGCCGCATTATTTTTGGCATTGAACTCCGGATATTGAATGGCCGCCGCCATGGTCAGTTCGGCACCGGCGGAAAAGCCCATGACGCCGATCTTCTTGGGATCGATATGCCATTGCGCGGCATGGGCGCGAACCAGGCGGATTGCCTGTTGGATGTCATAGACGGCATCTGTCTTGGGTTCATAGCCCGAGCTGCGCAAGCGGTTGCGCAGGATGACGGTGTTGATGCCGTATTGGAAGAAATAGGACACCGGATCGGCACCCTCCAGGCCCACCCCCAGCGTGCGGTGGCCGCCGCCGGGCGCCAGGATGATGGCCGTGCCAGTATTGTTGCCGCCACCCGCCAGATGCACTTCGATGGAAGGATTGTGGATGTTGGTGATCCGCGCTACCCGGCCCGGCACCACCGGATCCATGTCATAGACCTCGGCCTCGCTGACGCGCTTGGCATTGAGATAGGGCGAACCCGGCGGAAACAACGCCATCACGATACCGCCGGGCAAAAGCGCCTGCGGCGCGTAAGGCTCCTTGGTGACCGGCCCCGGCTTGGGCACCGCCTGGGGCGAAGGAACTGGCGGCAACGGCGCCTGCGCCAGCGATGGCACGGCCAACGCGAGGGTCAAAAGATTTGCGATAAGGAATTTGCGCATGCACTGCCCCTTTTTTGGGCCCTTGTTTTTTCGGGGCGGAGTGTGGATCAGGGTGGCGCCTGCCTCAAGCCAGGTTCGGTGCGAAAAGGCTGGTCTTGGCGGCTTTTAAGGGGGGTAAGGCCGCTTTAACACCTGCGGGCCTAGCATTCGAAAGTGTTGCGTACATTGCGGGTTGAGCAAGCAGATGTTCCTGGAAGGACTTTCCTTGAATGCAATCTATCGCGGCCAGGAACGCCGCGCGCATTCGCGCCGGATCATCGACGAACATGGCGAACTCACCATTGCCGCCGAGAATATGACCCTGCCCTGCTGCGTGGTGAACATCTCCGCCGGCGGCGCCAAGGTGACGTGCGACGCAATTCCGCCTTCGGGCTCCAAAATCATTTTGGTTCTTAGCAGCGGCAGACGTTTCGAGGGCGTGACCACCCGCTATGGCGACGGCGAGCTGGGTCTTAAGTTCACCGCGTCGGTCGCGGACGAATAAACTGGATTCAGCGAGATTGGTTTTTGCTTCGGCAGATTGGAGCGCTGGAGCGGGACTGCTACTGCCGCGGCGCGGGACACCGCCCTCCTTCGCCAAGGCTTCGGAGGGCATCCTGCTTCGCGCGCTGAATATTCATCCTGCGAAGCGCGCATTGCGCGCGAAGCAGGATGGCGGGCGGTATAGGGCCCCGCGCCGCAAAGCGGCGCCAACAAAAGAATCGATCCCGGCCGCCCACCATTCTCGCCACCGGCCCAAGCCGGCTGCATTTTCAGGAGAACAAACAGGTCGGAGGCATTCTCACCTCGTGGCGAGAATGGTGGGCGGTATAGGGATCGAACCTATGGCCCCTACCATGTCAAGGTAGTGCTCTCCCGCTGAGCTAACCGCCCCACCTGCCGGAAGGGGTTCTATAGCGTCGGGGTCTAAAAGGGGCAAGCGGCTTTGGTTTTCCGCCGGAACCGGCCCCCGCGCCGGCCCCGGACGGAAAAAACAGTCCTGTTTCAACGCGCATCTATCAGGTTGAAATGCACCGTCGCCAGGACATGACCGATAACGGGAACCCCGTTGGCCAGCGCCGGCTTATAGGCCCAGTGCGCCATGATCCATTGCCGGGCGCTCTGGTCCATATCGTCGCGACCACTCGATGAGACGACCTCCGCCGCCGTGACCTTGCCTTCGGCCGACACCGTCAGCCGCAACGTCACCTTGCCTTCCGCGCCGATGCGCCGCGCGATCGGCGGATAAGGTGGAACCGTATGCGTACCGGGAACAGCGGCCAGCGCACGATCAAGACCTCTGGGTTGTAGCGGATCGTTTGTGTTGGACGGCGGCTGCGGAATGAGATTCCCACCGGTCGTCTTTTCCGGTTTGAATTTCGGCGCTATCGGCGTTTCCGTCGGGATCTTTTTCGTGATGGTGGGCTCGGGCGGTTTTACGCGTTCCTCAATCTTCTGTTCTTGGATCGGAGGGACTTCAATATCGCGAATAATATTTCCGATCTTGTGATTGGCGATTCCATAAATGAACAAGAAAACCGCGGCACATTGCAGCGAAATCGCCAACCCGACATAGGGCAAACGGCATGGCAAACAACGCGCTTGGCTATCAAGGCTGAGATGTGAAGGACGCTCCATAAGGCCTCCATTTCAAGTCCGGCGGGGTTGCCGGCCTGTGAAATGTTACGCTTGTTTTGTGCCTATGTTTACTGTATTTTTCGATTAGCGGTCACCGTGAAAATGGTGTGGCGCCGCAAGTGGAAGGTTTGGCCGCGCGTTCGTGGCGCGCCGGCTTTGCTTTGTGTCTTTTGATTGCGGTGAAGGGATATTGTTAAGCGGCCGCCAGCATGCGGTCGACTTCCGCCACGATCTCGCGCAGGTGAAACGGCTTGGACAGGACCTTGGCCTGCTTGGGCGCGCCGGAGGCGGGATGCAGCGCAACCGCCGCGAAACCGGTGATGAACATGATCTTCAGCGTCGCATTGAGTTCGGCGGCGCGCTTGGCCAGTTCGATCCCGTCCATCCCAGGCATCACGATATCGGTCAGGAGCAAATCGAAGGTGAAGCCCTGGATACATTCCCAGGCGTCCCCGCCATCGCCGAAATCGGTCACGGCATGGCCGGCCTTGACCAAGGCCGCGGCAAGAAATTTCCGCAGCGATTCGTCGTCTTCCGCCAAAAGGATATGCGCCATGCCAGCCCGCCTGCCCGTCCCCTATAAAAGCTTATACAGGGGCAAGCTGTAAACGTTGGTTAACGCCACAGCTTGCCAGCCCCCCGGCGGGGGTGCGACCCTCAACACCGGTAATCAGGTGCGGTAAAGAGTCCCCGCCATGGCCCCAGAAACCCCAGCCGGTCCCCAAGCTGGACCTTTTCGCCTGGACCGCCCGGCGCGCCAGCGCGCGCCGTTCCTGTTTGCCTCGCCCCATTCCGGGCGCAGCTATCCCGCGAGCCTGCTGGAACGCAGCAAGCTGGACGCCACCGCCTTGCGCCGTTCGGAAGACGCCTTCGTGGACGAGTTGTTCGCCGGTGTCGTGGATCTGGGTGCCCCCATGCTGGCGGCCCATTTTCCCCGCGCCTTGCTCGACGTCAATCGCGGCATGACCGAACTGGATGCCGGCATGTTCGAGGGCGAGCTCGGCGTGCCGGTGGATGCGCCCGGTCCGCGCGTGGCGGCGGGCCTGGGCGTCATTCCGCGGATCGTGCGCGACGGCGCGGAGATTTATCGCGGCAAGCTGGATGGCAGCGAAGCCCGGACGCGGCTGAGCCAATTGTACCAGCCCTATCACCAGGCTCTTGCAAGCCTGGTGGAGGATACAAGCGCCCGCTTCGGCGTGGCGGTGCTGATCGACTGCCATTCGATGCCCTCGGCGCTGTCGGTGCCCGATATCGTGCTGGGGGATCGCTATGGCGCCTCCGCCGCGCCGCAGCTGACCGCAAGAGCCGAAGCCGCACTGACCCGCGAGGGTTTTTCGGTGGCGCGTAACACGCCCTATGCCGGTGGCTATACCACCATGCTGCATGGCCGCGTCGCTTCGGGTTGCCATGCGCTTCAGATTGAAATCAATCGCGCACTCTATCTGGACGAAGACAGAATCGTCAAAAAGCCCAGCTTTGAATCGGTACGCACGCGCTTGATGCGGGCCATGCAAGAACTGATGGCTATTCCGCTTTCCCAGCTCGGTCGCCCGGATTCCCTGCCCGAAGCCGCCGAATAAAATTCGGGCCGGCTTGAAACCCTTTCGCTAGATCCGCGTTTTCAACTGGCGGATCCCAGATGGGGTTTTAGCATGTCACGCTTTGGTTTTGCCGCACTATGCGGGCTGTTTGTAATGGTTCCCGCCCTCTCCTGCGCTGGCGATCTGGCCCCTGTTGCGCTCAATAGCCTGTCCACCGTGCCTCCCCTGAACGCCACGCAGGTACAGGATCAGAAAGGGCATCTGCTGGGCCAAGCCGAACGCATCCAGGCCGATCAGGACGGCAAACCGTCCGCGCTGGCGTTCCGCGCCATCAATGGCAGCACCGTCATCATTGCCGCCCCCGCCGTAAGCTATGACGGCCATATTTTGACGGTCGCCAGCGACGAGCCCCAGATCGCCGCACTCACTCAGCCTCAACGCACCGCCGCCGCGCGATAGCTTTTTTCGGCGTGGGGGTTTTTTGCCCCAGAGATTTCGGTCCGTGGCCAGGCGCGAGGAGCGATGTGGGCTTTAATGCCCATGAGCGACGAGCAACGCCGCCACGGGCCGAAAGATCGGGGCAAAAAAAATGGCCGCTCCGAAGAGCGGCCAAGTTCAGGGAGGAAACGCCCAGGAAGGGCGGCGGCCTCGCAATCAAGGATCGCGATACCGCGATGCAACAATATGGAGAAGTTCCGGTTTGGGGGCAAGACACAAAGTATAACAATTCTAGACAAAATGCCGCAGAAATCCTGGAAAAATTGTCATAGCTGCCATGTTTTCGATCCAACTGCTGCCTTCATTGGCAAGCGTGCATCGCAACAAACACCCAATCGGTTAACGTGGCGGTTTCATCACACTGACGTCAGTATGCAACAAAAGATTCGTGTGAAGCGGCTATCCCCCAGCATAGACAAGGCTGGAGACACCCGATGGCCGAGGTTGCGTGGTTTGAAAATGCGCTGGGCGCCTTTGTACCGCCCCGCGCCGCCACACCTGCCCCCACCGCGATAGACACGACCCTTTTTCGGCGGCATCGCACCATATTCATTTCCGACACCCATCTGGGCACCCGCGGCTGCAAGGCCGAAGCGCTGGCGGATTTCCTGGCCCATAATGACTGCGCCACCCTGTTCTTGGTGGGCGATATTGTCGACGGCTGGCAGCTGAAGCGCCGCTGGCACTGGACGCCGGCCCAGAGTCAGGTGGTGGCGGAGATCCTGCGCAAGGTGGATGCGGGTACCCGCGTGATCTTCGTACCCGGCAATCATGACGAGTTTGCCCGGCACTATGTCGGCCGGCTGTTCGCTGGCATCGAAGTCGTCAACGAGACGATCCATGAAACCGCCGACGGCAAGAGGCTATGGGTGCTGCATGGCGACCGTTTCGACGGTGTCATCGCCTGCGCCAAATGGCTGGCGCATCTGGGGGACCGGGCCTATGGCATGGCACTGCGCTGGAACGACCTTCTGTTCGCGGTGCGCAAACGGCTGGGCCTGCCTTACTGGTCGCTCTCCTCCTGGCTGAAGCACAAGGTCAAAAACGCGGTCGAATATATCTCCCGCTTCGAAGAGATCGTGGCACGCGAGGCCAAGCTTAGGGGCGTGGACGGCGTGGTTTGCGGTCATATCCATCATGCCGAGATTCGCCGGATTGGCGATGTCCTTTACCTCAATGACGGAGACTGGGTTGAAAGCTGCAGCGCCCTTGTCGAAGATGCCCACGGAAATATGGAGATTCTTCGCTGGGCGGATCCTTCTCAAAGACACGTCGCCGGACGCCGGAAACAGATTCCGGCTGGTTTTGCCGGTGCTGCCAAAGCCGCGGCTGTACCCGCGTAGAACCAGACGCCTGCAGCCGGGCCCGGTTCCCGGCATGGCGGCCCATTTGAAAATCATGATCGTGACCGACGCCTGGTCGCCCCAGGTCAATGGCGTGGTCCGCACCTTGGAGACATTGGGCAAGGATCTGGCAAATCTCGGTCACACGGTGCGTTATATTACGCCCTTGGGGCGGCGTAGCTTCCCACTGCCCACCTATCCCGAAATCCGCCTGGCTTTTTTTCAGCGCCGCGCCTTGATGCGCGAGATCCGCGCTTTTGCGCCCGACGCCATTCACATCGCCACCGAAGGCTCACTGGGCATGACGACACGGCGCATTTGCCTCAAACATGGCATTGCCTTCACCACCGCTTTCCACACCCGCTTCGCCGAATATGTCCATGCCCGCGCATCCATGGTTCCGGAACGCGTGATCTGGCGTTGGCTGCGCTGGTTTCATCGTCCCGCCAGCGCGGTGATGGTGGCGACGAACACCCTGAAACGGGACCTGACGGCACATGGCTTCAAGAACTTGCGCCTGTGGGCGCGCGGCGTGGACATCGAGAAATTCCATCCCATCGCGGATGCGCGCCTGCCCTATGACGCACCCGTCTGGATCACCGTCGGACGGGTGGCGGTAGAGAAGAATATCGAGGCTTTTCTGGCGCTCGACCTTCCCGGCACCAAAGTGGTGGTGGGCGATGGCCCGGCCAAGACGGCGCTATTGCAGAAATATCCACAGGCCAAATTCCTGGGCAGCCTGAGCGGAGAGGCTCTGACCCGCGCCTATGCCGGCAGCGACGTCTTTGTCTTTCCCAGCCGCACCGACACCTTTGGCCTGGTGACCCTGGAGGCTTTGGCTTGCGGGCTGACGGTGGCCGCCTTTCCGGTGGAAGGCCCCCGCGACGTGGTGGGCCCCGAGATTGCGGGGGCTGGGGATGTGGCGGTCTTGGACGAGGATCTGCGGACTGCCTGCCTGGGGGCGCTGGACCTCGCCCGGCATCCGCGGGGCATTTCCCCCCGGGCCTTCGCCGAAGGCCATTCCTGGCGAGCCTGTACCCTGCAATTCCTGCACAATATCGCGGTCGAGCCGGACGCCGATTGATCCGCGCGCGCCTCTAACCCCTTTTCCGGACAGGGCTTATCGAAAGCTCTAGGCTAGGCTAGAAGAGCCTTGCAAGCTCAGGTTCCCACGCCCTTATGGTCACGCCCACCCGCCTTACGGCCCGCGAATATGCGTTCCTTGGCCTGGCGCTGTTGTTCTGGGCGGGGTTTGTCATCCTGCTGGGCAAGGACACGAGCTGGGACTTTCGCAATTACCATTGGTACGCGCCCTATGCCCTGCTGAACCATCGCATGGCCCTGGACGTCGTGGTGGCGCACCAGGCCAGCTATTATAACCCCTATCTCGACCTGCCCTTCTATTGGCTGGCCACCCATACAAGAGCCTGGATCGCGCTGGGCGTGCTGGGTGCGGTTCAGGGCGCCAATCTGGTGCCGCTCTATCTGATGGCGCGATCGGTGTTGCGGGTGAATGTGGAGCCCGCCGACATCAAGATCATGGCAGGCGCGCTGGCGCTGCTGGGATTGGTGGGCGCGCTGACCCTGACGGAGTTCGGCACCACCTATTACGACAATGTGATGAGCGTGCTGGTGCTGAGCAGCCTGGCCATCCTGGTGCTCCATCGCGACAGTTTGCGCCAGGGGCCGCTGAAAAAGACGGCGGCGATCTCGGCCGCCGCCGGCCTGCTGAGCGGCGTCGCGATGGGCCTGAAATTGCCGGAGATGCCTTTCTGCGTGGGCTTTGCCGCCGCCTTGGTTGCGCTGGGCGGCGGTTGGAAGCATCAGCTGACGCGCTTGGCGGCGGGCGGTATCGCCGGGGTGATCGGAGTCTTGATCTTCAGCGCGCCCTGGATGCTGTACGTCTATCACCTGACCGGCAATCCGCTGTTTCCCTATTTCAACGACTATTGGAAATCGCCGCTGGCGCTGGAAGCGCCCTATCGCGACCTGCGCTTTGTTCCCACCCATTTCTGGCGGCAGCTTTTCTTCCCCATCCTGTTCACCCTGGACTGGCATATCGCCGACGATCTGGGATTTCAGGATATCCGCGTCATGCTGGCCTATCTGCTGGTGATCGCGGCGGCACTTGTCTGGCTGTTCAAGCGCGAAAGCCGCGATCCCCTGATCGAGAAGCGCAGCGTCGCCATTCTGTTCGCCTTCTTCGCTGCCAGCTATTTCGCCTGGCTCAAATTCTTCGCCATTTATCGCTACATCATCCTGTACGAAATGCTGGCGCCGCTGCTGATCATCGCGGCCGTGGGATTGCTGCCGCTGACCCGCCGCAGCCGCTATCTGATACTGGGCGGATTGTGCGCCGCCTGCCTGCTGGTTGCCCGCAGCGACTTTTTGGAGCGCGCGCCCATAGAGGATCCCTATGTCCAGGCCGCCTTGCCGCCGATCCCCCGTCCGGACAAAACGATGGTGGTAATGACCGGCGACGCCCCCATGGGCTTCATCGCCACCACCTTGCCGCCACCTATACCGGTGCTGAGGATTGACGGCTGGATGGTGCAGCCCCGCGACGGGTCCGGCCTGACCAAAAGCATGAAGCACCGGGTGGCGGCGCATCTGGCGGCGGGCGGCGATCTCTATTTGATCGCCGATGCGGGCGATATGGGCCGCGCCCGCGATGCGCTGGCCGATTACCGCCTCGCCATCCGCTGGCCCGAGTGCCAGCAATTCGATACAAATCTCATCGGCACCTATCAGTGGTGTCCGCTTGCCAAAAAATCCTGAACACGGGGACGCCGTGAGAGTCGCAGTCCTGGTACCCTGCTACAACGAGGAAGCGGCAATCGCCAAGGTGGTGGAAGACTTCCGGGCCGCCCTGCCGGATGCCGCTGTCTATGTCTATGACAACAATTCCAAGGACCAAACGGTGGCGCGGGCGCGGACGGCCGGCGCGGTGGTGCGCAACGAAACGCGCCAAGGCAAAGGCAATGTGGTCCGGCGCATGTTCGCCGATATCGAGGCCGACATCTATGTGCTGGTCGATGGCGACGATACCTATGACGCCGGAGCGTCGCCCCGCATGATCGCGCAGATGATTTCGGACGGCGCTGATCTTCTCACCGCGCGGCGCATCCACACCGACGCGGCCGCCTATCGTACTGGCCATCTGTTGGGCAACCGGATGCTGACCGGGCTGACCGCCTTGCTGTTCAATGTCCAGCTCTCGGACATGCTGAGCGGTTATCGTGTTTTCTCCCGGCGCTTCGTGAAATCCTTTCCTTTCACCGCCGAAGGTTTTGCCATCGAGACGGAACTGACCGTCCATGCGGTGCGCCTGATGATGCCGATGACCGAGCTGGGCACCCGTTACAAGGAGCGCCCCGTGGGTTCGGTCAGCAAACTGAACACCTGTCGCGATGGTTTGCGCATCCTGGGCACCATCGCCTATCTGGTGCGCGAGGAACGGCCTTTGGTGTTTTTCTCCACCCTTGCGCTACTATTCGCCGCCGTCGCGGCGCTGATCGGGGCGCCGGTGGTCTCCGAATATCTCCATACCGGGCTGGTGCCGCGCCTGCCCACCGCCGTGCTGGCCACCGGATTGATGGTGATAGCCTGCCTATCGCTGACCTGCGGGCTGATTTTGGACACCGTGACCCGCGGCCGCTGGGAAGCCAAGCGCATGGCCTATCTCGCCATACCGGGCCCGCAAGACCTGAAATGAGCAAGCTGCTGGCGGCCCTGGGGCGCCTTTCTTTTTTGCGCTTCGCGGCGATCGGCGCGCTGGGCGTGCCGGTCGATTGGATCGTCCTGCAATTGATGGTGCATTGGGGTACCGGGCCCTATGCCGGTCGTGTGATGTCCTGGTTCTGCGCCGCCACCTTCACCTGGATGGGCAACCGCTATTTCACCTTTTCTGCCACCCGCGCGCGCGGGCTGACCGCAACCATCAAGGAATGGCTGCGTTTCCTGGGCGCCAATGCGGTGGGCGGACTGGTCAATGTCGGGCTCTATTCCGTGCTGGTGCGCTTTGCTCCCCCTCCGCTCAATGATCTGACCGTGGCGCTGGTCCTGGGCGTGTTGCTGGGACTGGTGTTCAATTTCACCCTTTCCAAGAAAATGGTTTTCAAAGGGCCATTATGAGAGTCATCGCCATCACGGGCGGCGCAACGGTAGAAAAAAAGGGCGCGGAGACAATTCCCGCGCCCTTTTGCTGCTACAACGGCGAACGTCGCGCAGCATTTTGGTCGCCGGGTAGGAGCGCCGAGCGAAGTGCACTAAAACGTGCATGAGCGAAGGCGCGACGAACCCGGAGGCCAAAAGGCCAGCGACGGCTAGCGAGCCGCCAGGGTCCAGAGATGGGCGATCATGGCGTCCTTTTCGGGCGTCTTCACCTTGGCGAATGCGGCCCTGGCTTCGGCTTTTTGGCCGGCGGCGAGATAGGCCTGGCCCAAGCGGATCTGGGCATTGCTGGCGTCCTTCAGCGGCTTCTTCATGCCGGTCTGGATCATGGCGATTGCTTCCTTGGCCTTGCCTTCGCCAATCATCATCTCGCCCACAGTAACCAGATCGTCGCCCTGGGGCGCGGCATTGGCGGCGGCCAGCGCCTTGGCCCTTTCGGTCTGGTTAAGGGCAGCCGTCGCCTTGGCGTTCGCCAACAGGCGCAGCGAGCGGTCATCGGTCAATACCTTGGCGGCGATGCCCTTTTCCATCGCGGCCTGGGCCTCGGCGCCGCATTTGAATTGCAGAGCGAACTGGACCAGGGAGATGTAGTCGTCCTTGCCGCTCATGCTATTCGTCAACAGGCGCAGGCGGTTGATGTCCAGGGTGTTGTGATCGGACAGGCCGCGGGCGCGCTCACCCAGCTTGAGCAACAGCTTCCAATGTTCCGCCTTGCCGCCGCGGGCCACCAGCTGTTCCAGCGCCACACGCTGGGTCGCTTCGTCGCCAGTTTCGTAGGAGCAGCGGGCCAGAAGTTCCAGCGCGGTGTCGGAACCGCCCAAGGTCTTGGTGTAACGCACGCAACCGGCGAAATCGTTCCCCTTGTAATAGGCCTGGCCGACAATCAGGGCCGACTGGGCATCCAAGGCATTCATCTTCTTGAGGATCTCGCCATCGGCGATCACGTCCCGGTATCTGCCGGCATTATAGTCGGTCGCGAACTTGGCCTTCGCGCCAGCCGGGGTGGAGGTGTCGCCGGACGACACGGCGATGAAATTCTTCATCTGGTTGATGACCTGGGTGTCGGCCGCAGTCTTGTTGGCCTGGCCTTCAGCCTCGTTCACCTTGGCCGCGGCGCCGCGCCAGTTGCCGGCCTTGGCCAGGTTCTGGGCTTCCTGCAACAGGGCGCCGACATGGGCGCTCACCGTCGCGGTTTGGGCCTGGACCGCGGGGACAAAGGCCACCATAGCGGCGGTGCTGATAAAAACCGCAGCAGCAGCGGCACACACAACACGGACAGTCATCACACGACCTCTTTCACATCCATCATAAAAAGGGAAAAGCGCGCGGGTTGCCGCACGCTTTGTACCCTGCGGCCATGACCCTCACAGCCTAATTATACTGGTCAATCCCGCTAAAACCAATATGGGTCGCGCCCAGGCGCTGGGCATCGGCCAGCACCACGGCAACGGCGTCATATTTGGCCAGCCGGTTGGGACTGACATGGATTTCGTCCTGCTGCTCCGGCGGCTTTTTGCCGATATCGGCCAGGTAGGAATCCATGGTTCCCCGGTCCACCGCGACCCCGTTCCAGGTGATGGTACCATCGAAGTCCACGCCCAGTTCCACGGTCGGCGGAATAAAGGTCGGCGGATTCGGGTTCGGCTGCGGCATGTCCAACTTCACCGCATGCGTCTGGATCGGCAGGGTGATGATCAGAAGCGTCAGAAGAACCAGCATCACGTCGATCAACGGCGTGGTGTTCATTTCCACCATCACTTCGCCGTCAGCCGTGCTTGTACTCATTGCCATGGCGAATTACCTCAATAGCTGTTGGCTTCCAGAGCATGCGGTTCGGTGATGAACCCCACTTTCTGGATGCCGGCCCGCTGACAGGCCAGGATGACTCGGCCGATCGCCTCGAAACGCACATTCTTGTCGCCGCGAATATGCACTTCCGGCAAGGGCTTGTTGGCGGCCGCCGCCGACTTCAAAGCCTCGACGAACTTTTGCAGCAGCGCCGACTGATCGACCGGAACATTGTTGTAATAGACCGTCTCGTCGGTGGTGACGGCGATCACGATATTTTCCGGTTTGGTCTGGGTGACGATATTGCGATAGGTCGGCAACTGCAGCGGCACCGTCTTCAAGATCACCGGAATGGTGACCAGGAAGATGATAAGCATCACCAACATCACGTCCACCAACGGGGTGGTATTGATCGTGACGTTCAGTTCCGCTTCATCATCTTCGACGGCATGTTGGACGTCGATGGCCATGGTTTTATCTCCGGGTGGCTATCTCTAGCGCGAGCTTACTTGCTCTTGCTGATGAGATAGGCCTGCAAGTCGCCGGCGAAGGCGCGCAGCTTTTCGGTGATCACCTTGTTGCGGCGGACGAGGTAGTTGTACAGCAACACCGCGGGAACCGCGACGAACAGACCGATGGCGGTCATGATCAGCGCTTCACCGACCGGACCGGCAACCTTGTCGATCGAGGCCTGACCGGCGACACCGATGCCGATCAGCGCGTTCAAGATACCCATGACGGTTCCGAGCAGACCGACGAACGGCGAGACCGAACCGACCGAGCCCAGGAAGGCGATACCGCCCTGCAGACGGGCATTGGCGTCTTCCAGCTGACGGGTGAGGGTCATGCCGATCCAGTCGTTCAGACCGACCAGGGTGGTACCGCCGGTCGAAGCCTTGAGGCCAGCTTCGGCGATGCCGCGGAACACCGAGGTCTTGGGCAGCTTGTCCACGCCTTCATTCAGGGTGGCCGAGGTCCAGAACTTCTTCTCGACCTGGGTCGCCTGACCCAGAATACGCTGCTGCTCGATCCACTTGGTGAAGAAGATGTACCAAGTACCGGCCGACATGATCGCGAGTATGATCAGGATCGCCTTCGAAATCCAGGTGCCTTCCGACCAGATGTGGCCAAGGC
>DATFEF010000040.1:0-3746 GCA_035251465.1 Rhizomicrobium sp.
CGGAGACGCCAGCGCATTTAGGACCAGGATGGGAAGAAAGTGGCGGCGTGCCCGCGCAAAGGCAAGCACCGACGGCAAAAAATAAAGAAACAGCGCAAAAGCCATCGACAGCAGCGCGATGCCTTTGGCTTGGCCGGTCAAAATCTCCTGCAGCATGATCCCCCCATTTTATGCGCGTTGATTTATTGGCGTCGCGCCAAGACCGCCACCATCTCCGCGACCTCGGTGAACTTCCCATCCGGCGACAATTCCCACAAGGCCGCGCAGAGCGCCGCCGCAAATTCCTCCCGCTTGACGTCCAAACCTTGCGGTGCGGCGTGCGACATGGAAAAGGCGCGGCCCACGATATCCTCGGTGGTCAAGTTCTGACGAACTGTCACCGACAGCCCCTCCAACTGGGTGAAGGCGGAAGCAAACAAAAACGGCTCGTAGCGGCGGTGACCGCCGCCGCGTCCCGCGCCCCGCCGATAGCGCTCCTGCACATCGCATAGCGTCTTGAACCAGCCATTCTCGGCCACCGGCGGATGGGCATCGTGAAACAGCGCCACCCCGCCATCCGGCGTGACGATCCGGTCCAACATGGCCAAGGTCGCACCACGGTCCATCCAGTGGAAGGAGCGGCCCATCGCCACCAGCCGAAACGGTCCCATCGCCGGCGTAAGGTCGCCCGAACCGCCCAATACCGGTGTTACGGCAACGCCTTGCGCCTGGGCGGCCGATTGGGTAGCCGCCAACATTTCGGGTTCGGGGTCCATGGCGGTGACAGACATCCCAAGGCTGGCAAAGCCTGTCGCCAGCATCCCGGTACCACAGCCCAGGTCGAGAATCGCATCGCCGGGCTCAAGACCCGCAAGCCCTGTAACGCGCTGGATCAACCGCTGGGGATAAGCCAGCCGGTAGCGCTCATAATAGGCCGCCGCACCTTGAAAAAGGCCAGTCTCATGGCCAAGCGTCATAAAGGGAACCTTTTGGACTTTGCTTTGTTGGTCATGGGCTTATACTGCATCCTACTATAATCGAAGGTGCGAGGATTTTTGTGACCTGAGCAGGGCTGCCTAGCGGCAGCGTCGTGGCAGCGAGCGATGTGGGCAAACCAGCCCATGAGCGACGAGCGACGCACTCAGGACGCAAAAGGACCGCGCCGCGGAATCGAGTTAAATGTCCAATATCGCGCTAGTAGACGACGACAAAAATATCCTGGCCTCTGTCAGCATGTTGCTGGAGCAGGAAGGCTATCATGTCCGCACCTATTCCGACGGGGCCGCGGCGCTGACCGCTCTGACCACCACGCCTCCCGATCTTGCCATCCTGGACATCAAGATGCCGCGCATGGACGGACTGGAATTGCTGCGCCGCCTGCGTCAGGCGCAGGACCTGCCGGTGATCTTCCTGACCAGCAAGGATGAGGAGATCGACGAATTGATGGGCCTCAATGCCGGGGCCGACGATTATATCCGCAAACCCTTCTCCCAGCGCTTGCTGCTGGAGCGGGTGCGCGCGGTGCTGCGCCGGGCCGAAGGCAAGGGCGCGCCACCGGCCAATGGTGTGGAAGCGGCCAAGAAAGAAGCGCTGACGCGCGGCAAGCTGGCGCTCGATCCCCAGCGCCATGAATGCACCTGGGACGGCAAGCCGGTGCGTCTCACCGTCACCGAATTTTTGATCCTGCAGGCGCTGGCGCAACGCCCCGGTTTCGTCAAAAGCCGCGACAGCCTGATGGATGCGGCTTACGACGATCAGGTCTATGTCGACGATCGCACCATCGACAGCCACATCAAGCGGCTGCGCAAGAAGTTCAAGGTGGTGGCCGACGATTTCGACGCCATCGAGACGCTGTACGGCGTCGGATACCGTTACAGAGAATAGTGCCCCACTTCTCCGCCCTCACCTGGCGCATTCTGGCCTTCAACGCGCTGGCGCTGATTGTCTTCACCGGCGGCGTCATCCTGGTGCAGGCCAGTGGCCGCGGCTTGGTGGAAGAAAGACTGAACTCCATCCAGGAACAGGCCAACATCGTGGCCGGCACCATCGCGCAATATGCCACCGACCCTGACCGCCATACGCTCAAACCGGATGAAGCCGAACCCTTGCTGGCGCAACTGATCGCGCCCACAAGGCTGCGCGGCCGGCTGTATGTTCCGAACGGCCATCTTGCCATCGACACCCGCAATCTCTTGGCGCGCAATGTCGTGCAGTCCGATGAATTGCCGCCGCTGGACACCAGGAGCCGGGTCCAGGAATGGATCAAGCGGCTGCGTGACGGTCTGGTGGGGGTGCGGCCTTTCACCAAACTCGAGCCCTATTACGAAGGCGGCAATGACGGCCGGGTTTATCGCGAAGTCAGCACCGCATTGACGGGCCAGGCGGCATTCGGCGAACGGGTCGATGACCGCAACCGGCTGGTTCTCTCGGTGGCCGTGCCGATCCAGCGTTTCACCGCCATCTATGGCGTGCTGCTGCTTTCCACCGAGGGCGGCGATATCGACGGCATCCTGCAGGCCGAACGCGCCCAGCTGATCGAGGTTTTCGCCGTCGCCTTGATGGTCATGCTGCTCTCCTCGATCTATCTGGCGCGCACCATCGCCGAGCCAGTGAAGCATCTGGCGGCGGCGGCCGACCGGGTACGCTCGGGCCTGGGCGGACGCAGCGACATTCCCAATTTTCCCGAACGCACCGATGAAATCGGCGATCTCGCCGACAGTCTCAGGTCCATGACCAGCGGTCTGTATGACCGCATTGACGCCATCGAGAGCTTTGCCGCCGACGTGGCGCATGAACTCAAGAACCCCCTCACCTCGCTCGCCAGCGCGGTGGAGATGTTTTCCCGTGCCAAGGACGACGAGACCCGCGCCCGGCTGCTGGAAATCGTGCGCGGCGACGTCAAGCGCATCGACCGGCTGATCACCGATATCTCCGACGCCTCGCGGCTGGATGCCGAACTGTCGCGCGAAATGAAGGAACCGGTGGGACTTTCCAAGTTCCTGGCGACCTTGATCGAAGGGTACCGTTTGACCGATACCAGCCATCCGGTGGAATTCGTCCTGCAGGACGAACTTCCACCCGGTGCGACGGTGCGCGGGCGCGATGAAAGGCTTGGGCAGGTGTTCCGCAACCTGATCGACAACGCCATCTCCTTCAGTCCGGCAGGCGGCAAGGTGATCGTCACCGCCACCCAGCGCGACATGATCGCCCGCGTGACGGTAGAGGATGAAGGCCCCGGCATTCCGCCCGGCAATCTGGAATCCATCTTCGACCGCTTTTACACCGAGCGGCCGGGCGAAAATTTCGGGCGCAATTCAGGCCTCGGCCTGTCCATCGCCCGGCAGATCATCGAGGGCGCCGGTGGGCGCATCTATGCCGAGAACCGCGCTTCGGCCTCGCCCCATGTCAGCGGCGGCGCGCGCCTGATCGTCGAACTGCCGGTGGCGCCCCTCGATGTCTGATGCCGTGATGCGCCAGGCCAACATCCATGCCAGCTGCGTCGCGATCGGATCGCAGGGCGTGCTGCTGCTGGGGCCCAGCGGCGCGGGAAAATCCGATCTTGCCTTGCGACTGATCGATGAAGGCGCCAGGCTGGTGGCGGATGACCGCACCATCCTGTTCGTTTCCAAACGCGCCTTGCACGCCAAGGCGCCGGCCAGCATCAAGGGTCTGCTCGAGATACGCGGACTGGGAATCGTGGAACTGCCGGTGCGCGCAGCGGCGAAAATCGCCCTGGCGGTACGCCTGGGCAAGGAAGGCGCGCGTCT
>DATFEF010000023.1:0-13503 GCA_035251465.1 Rhizomicrobium sp.
ATTTCCTTATTGGCGAACAGGCCGCAAGACGCCAGCGGCAACACAATTAGAAGAACGGATAGCGCGCGCAGGGTCACCGGGGGCTCATTCCTTTTGGTCGAGCCGGCTCTTTTACCCTGGTTTCAAAGGAAATAGCGCGGAATTTTGTGGCCGCCGGTTCGGCTGGGCGCCCCTTAAGGGATCAGATGGTTTTTGCGCGCTGGGCGCGGTCGCGCCGGTCCTGTTCGATCTGGGCTTTTACATCTGCCAGTCCGGCGGTCAGCCTGCCGCTGTTGAGGTGAAACACAGAGAGCAGACGGTCGGCACATGCCGAACTGCAATCCGGGGCCGTCCGCGAGAGACCGTTAGCAGCGGACCGGATTGAAGCGGAGGTAAGAGGCGGTGTGCCGGCGCCGGGATGTCCCAGGCCAAGATCGGGCTCGTGTGGCATCAGCAGCGATACCAGTCCGATCCAGAATACAGCCCGGAAAATCATGCCATGCTCTTCTGTGTTCCACGCGGGCAGCATGGCGCAGGCCCTGTTCCAGGGCGCTTAGTCGTTTTCATAAAATTGGAATGATTTCGCCGCTTCTCCACGACAATGCAAACGCGGCACTGAGGGGATCGTTCCACTTCGATTTAAAGAAGCCGTTTGATTGAGACAAATTTTAATGACCCCCATCCGTCACAGCTCGGGTTTGCTCCGCAAACACCTCGCTGTGACACCTTCCCCCTTTCTTGGCGCTTCGCGCCGAAGGGGGAAGGAAGCTGGTGTGTGCTGAGGGGTGAGCGAGCGGTCCGCGGAACGCGGACGAGCAGGTCCGGTGGACCTGCGAGAGCGACGAACGCCGCGAGCCTAAGCGAGCGGCCGGACCGCGCCGCGGAATGCGGCGCTCGAATTCTCTTGCCGGTGTTGGGGAACTTGTTAAGACGCGGTGGGGGGCGCGGCCGGGGGCAGAGTGATCGTGGCCCGGAAGCCCTTGCCCAGATCGCTGTCCAGCTCCAGCCAGCCGCCATGCAGTTCGGCGAAGGACTTGACCAGGGTCAGGCCTAGGCCCGCGCCCTTGGCATGCTGGGAGCCTTCGCAATGGCCGGCATGTTCGAAAGGTTCCAGGACACGTTGCAAGTCCTGGCGCGCGATGCCGCCGCCATTGTCCGCCACCGTCACGGCAATGCCGGCTTCCGTCACTTGGGCCGAAAGGGTGATTGTGTCGCCGGTGGTAAAGGTGACGGCATTGTCCACCAGGCTGTGAACCATGGCGGCGAAGACGCTTTCGTCGGCGTCAGCCATCAGTCCCACCGGACAGTCATCGGCATTGATCTCGATATTGCGCGCCGCGGCGCGGGGCAAGAAAACATCACGGGTCAGCCACAACACGCTGCCGGCATCGACCGCCATGCGGCGCAAGTCATAACGGCCAGCCGAGATCTTGGTGAGGTCCATGATCTGGTTGATGATCTTGAGCAGGTTGTTGCCGCCCTGATGCACCAAGCCGGCATATTCGCGGATCTGCGCCGGGGTCAGATTGTCCGCCAGGGTCGCCATCAAATCGGAAAAGCCCAGAATGGCGTTCAGCGGCGTCTTCAGCTCGTGCCCCATGGTGCGCAACAGCGTGGTCTTGGCGCTGTGCACGCTGGCGCTGGCTTCATCCAGCCGGGCCGTCAGATCGGCAAGATAGTTGCTCTGCTCTTCGGCTTGGGCGCGGCTGTGGGCCAGCGAATGTTCCTGTTCGGCCAGCGCGGTCTCCGCGCGAACCTTGTCGGTGATATCGGTGTACACCATGACACGGCCGCCATCATGGCCGGCGCGGTCGCGCACCAGATAGGCCTCGCCTGTGTTGGTCCGCAAGGTCACCGCGCCGGCGCTGGAGCGGTGGGTTGCCAAACGGCGCTCCAGCCATTTTTCCGGCGTTTCGTCAAAAACCATGCGGCCGGTATAGGCGACTGTGGCGCAGATTTCGGGGAAAGTGCGGCCGATCAGCTCGTCCAACGACTTCACGCCGCACAGATTGGCATAAAGATCGTTGGCCAGGATCAGCCTGTCGTCGGCGTCGTAAAAGGCGAAGGCTTCGGCGGAAAGTGCAACGGCTTCCTGCAGCCGGGTCAACTGGGCGCGCGCCGTGGTGACGTCCGTCCACAACAGCACGGTGTGGCCGTTCTGGCCGCGGCGCGCCTTGATCTCCACCACGCGATGATCGCGCAGGGCGACGTCGCGCGGGGCAAATTCATCGTCGCGCAACTGGATGAGGCGCTGGGCGATAAAGGATTTGGCGCCGCCCGCCAGAGCGCTGGGCGCGATCTCGCCGCCCTCGATCTCCAGCCGGATCAACTCTTCATAATGCCGCCCGATCAGCGAATCGTGCGGCGGAAAAGAGCGGAAAAGATGGTTGAGATGGGCGTTGGCATAGAGGAGGCGCCCCTGACGG
Organism: Rhizomicrobium sp.; assembly: GCA_035251465.1. GTDB lineage: Bacteria > Pseudomonadota > Alphaproteobacteria > Micropepsales > Micropepsaceae > Rhizomicrobium. The sequence continues at coordinate 2,406 of DATFEF010000023.1, forward strand.
TCGAAGATGGTGACGGCCGTGCGCAGGGAATCCAGCGAGCGCAGCAGCGCCGCCGGGTCTTCCCGGTCTTGCAAGCGGTCAATAGGTGCCGGATTGGCCGCGGCCATTGTTTTTGCTCTATGCCTGATCGTGGACGGATACTGCGACGGTTTGCGTTGCGGATTGGTTAGGGAACCGGCAATCACTGTGTACGGAGCAATTCCGGAATCGGGACACTAGGGCCCGAATCGCGCCATCTTTCCTAAGGAAGAATGAATCGCGCCGCCCCTGGCGTAATCCTTGTGGAAAACTGAACGGGACCGGCCGCGCTTTAGCTTTTGTTAAGCCTGACAGGCGAGATTGCCCCATCCTTTACTTGCGGCGTGGCAACGCGGAATGAGCGTCAAAACCAACAGCTTTTCGGACCCCAGAGCCCAGCGCAGGAGATTTGCGCTGGTGCAGGCGGGCAAGGCCGGGGTCGGCCTGGTGCTGGGGCTGGCCTTTTGCGGCATGATGGGAACTCCCGATGCCGCCGAACTCGCGGCTTTTCTGGGATTGATGGTTCCGGGGGTGTTGGCGCTCCTGGCGCTGACACGGGTTTCGCTGCTCGTCCTGGAGCAGGTGGGGCTGGCCAGTTTTGCCGCCCTGATCGCCTATCTCGCCGTCCTGAGCGGCGGCGTGGTTTCGCCTTTGCTGGTGTGGTTCGCGCTGGTTCCGGCCGAGGCGGCCTTGACCGGCGGGCGGCCCGCCGTGCTGCGCGCCGGGATGGCGGCTGGCGCGGCCTTGCTGGCGGTGACTGGTGTCGAGGCTTTGGGGATGCTGCCGGCATCGCGGTTGGTATTTCCGGGTGCTCCGCCTTTATGGCTGGTCTATGGCTGTTCGATGCTGGCCGCCTTGGTGCAGGCGGTTCTGGTTGCCGCCGCCGCCCAGGACCGGCAGCGCGCCGCCGACGCCGCCGCGGCGGAAGGCGCGGCGATGTACCGCTTTCTGGCCGACAATGCGACCGACCTGATCACGCGCCATTCCTCGGACGGGCGCATCCGCTTTGCCAGTCCCGCCACCTCGGCCTTGCTGGGGCGTCAGCCGGACGAGATTGTCGGCTTGGCGATGCCCAGTCTGGTGCATCCCGAAGATGTCGGCGCGGTTCAGGCGGCACTGATGGATTCCAGCTATCATGGGCGCTCGGGTTCGGCGGAAATGCGGTTGCGCCACCGTGACGGCCATTTTATCTGGGTGGAAATGCGCTGCCGCCCGGCGCAGGTGGGTTTGGGAGAGCCCGCCGACATCGTGGCGGTGACGCGCGATATTTCCGAGCGCCAGAAACATGAGCGCGCTTTGGTGGAAGCCCGCGACGCCGCGTTGGATGCCAGCCGCGCCAAGTCCCGCTTCCTGGCCAATATGAGCCACGAATTGCGTACGCCGCTGAACGCCATTATCGGCTTTTCGGAAGTGATGACGCGGGAAATGTTTGGCCCCGTGGGCCCGCGCTACCAGGAATATTCCCGCCTGATCCATGAATCCGGCGCGCATTTGCTGGAATTGATCAACGGCGTGCTGGACATGTCCAAGATCGAAGCCGGCAAGTTCGAGCTGGCGGAAGAGCTGTTCGAGCTGGAGGACGTCGCCGAAAGCGCGGTGCGCTTCCTCAGGATTCCGGCGGAGCGGGCGGGCGTGGCCTTGGCGCTCGAGGTTCAGCCGGGGGCGCGCCTGATGTTCGCCGACCGCCGCGCCGTCAAGCAGATCCTGGTCAATCTGCTTTCCAATGGCGTGAAATACACGCCACAAGGCGGGGCCGTGCGGATCACGGCGCGCGCCCCCGGCTCCGGCATCGAAATCACCGTCAGCGATACCGGCACCGGCATTTCCAAGAGCGATCTGGAACGGTTGGGCCGGCCGTTCGAACAGGTCGAGAATGCGGAAACCCGCGCCAAGGAAGGCACTGGATTGGGCCTGGCGCTGGTCAAGTCGCTGGCCCAACTGCATGGCGGCGCTGCCGTCATCGACTCGGTGCTGGGCGAAGGCACCACCGTCACGGTGCGGCTGCCTTATGCCGCGGTGGACGCCAAAGGCGAGCGTATCGCTAGCGGCAAAATTCTGCCTTTCCGCGCCGTTTCCTGATACGGGCGCGGGTCTTTTGGACCGTGGGTTCGTCGCGCGTGCTCACGGGCTCTAGGCCCGCTCCGCGCGACGCTCCTGCCCACGTCCCAAAATCCCTCGCGCCCTGCCGCCAAAACTGGCACTAAGTTTAAGCATGACGCCGACACCTCGTCTCAAAGCCGGAATATTTGTGCGCGCGCTGCTGCGCAGGGTGCAGGTCGGGGGCGCCTCGGCCTTTGTGGTGCGTAGCGGCGCCGAGGAAGCCGGCGCCATCATCCTCAAGATTGCCAAGCTGGACGGCACGGTGCTGGTGCTGAACCAGGTGCGCGACGCCAAGGGCGGGCTGGCCTGGGCCCAGCCGCTGGCGGGCTGGACGGATGAAAAACGCGCCGCCGAATGGTGCGACAAGCAGGTAAAATTCGATCCCGACCTTTGGATCGTGGAAATCGAGGATCGCGAAGGCCGTGCTTTTGTAGATGAGCCGGTCGTATAGCGGCGTCGCTTGACTGGCCGGGTTGCCCTGTTCGCCCCGGCCTGCTAACCCCCCGGCCATGAGCCGCACTCCCGCCAGCGAAGCCGACTTGTCTCCTTCAGCCGTGCAAGCACGGCGGCGTCGCACCTTCGCCATCATTTCCCATCCCGACGCGGGCAAGACCACCTTGACCGAGCATCTGCTGCTGCTGGGTGGGGCGATCCATGCCGCCGGCCGGGTCAAGGCGCGCGGCGAGGCGCGGCGTGCAAAATCGGACTGGATGAAGATCGAGCAGGAGCGCGGCATCTCGGTCACGTCGGCGGTGATGACCTTTGAATATCAGGATGCGGTGTTCAATCTGCTGGACACGCCGGGCCATGAGGATTTTTCCGAAGACACTTACCGCACCCTGACGGCGGCGGATTCGGCGGTGATGGTGATCGATGCCGCCAAGGGTATCGAGGCCCAGACCCGCAAACTGTTCGAGGTCTGCCGGTTGCGCGACATTCCGATCATGACCTTTGTCAACAAGATGGACCGCGAGGCGCGCGATCCCTTCGAATTGTTGGACGAGATTTCCGACCAGCTTCAGATCGAAACCGCGCCGATGATGTGGCCGGCGGGCATGGGCTTGAATTTCAAGGGCGTCTACGACCTGACTGCGGATGCGTTCATTTCCTTCAATGATGGCAAGCTGGACGGTGAGCTGAAGGCCAAGCTGGAAGACGATGTGCTGTTGGCGCGCGAAGGCTTGCCGCGTTTCGATCTCGCCACCTATCGCGAAGGCCATCTGTCGCCGGTCTATTTTGGTTCGGCGCTGAAGAATTTCGGGGTCGCCGAGCTGTTGAACGCCCTGGCCGGCAACGCGCCCAGTCCGCGCGCCCAGGCCGCGCTGGGCCGCCCCGTCCAGCCGGGCGACAAGGAAGTCGCGGGCTTTGTCTTCAAGGTCCAGGCCAATATGGACCCCAATCATCGCGACCGGGTGGCGTTCCTGCGGCTGTCGTCGGGCGAATTCAAGCGCAACATGAAACTGAAACAATCCGGCACCGGCAAAACCATCGGGGTGCACAATCCCATCCTGTTCTTTGCCAGCGAGCGCGAGACGGTGGACGAGGCCTGGCCGGGCGACATTATCGGCATTCCCAATCACGGCGTGCTCAGGGTGGGAGACACGCTGTCGGAAAGCGGCCAGGTGGTCTTTACCGGCATTCCCAACTTCGCGCCCGAAATCTTGCGCCGGGTGCGCTTAAGCGATCCGATGAAACAGAAGCATCTGGCCCGCGCCTTGGAATCTTTGGCGGAAGAAGGCGTCACCCAAGTGTTCAAACCGGCGATCGGTTCGCAATGGATCGTGGGCGTGGTGGGCGCGCTGCAATTGGACGTGCTGAAATCCCGGTTGGTCGCCGAGTATGATCTGGATGCCGAGCTGGAAGCCTCGCCCTATGATAGCGCCCGCTGGCTGTCAGGCAGCGAAGCGGAGATCGAGAAATTCTCCAACGCCAACAAGGGCGGCATGGCCAGCGACCGCGACGGCGCGCCGGTGTTCCTGGCCAAGAGCGCCTGGGAAGTCGGCTATGTCGCCGAACGCTTTCCCAATGTGAAGTTTTTAAAGACCAGAGAGCGCCACGAAGTCCACGCGGAGAGTTAGCAGCCGCGCGGCGGTTAGCCGATCAAAGCCCGTGAGGCCGGATCAACGAAGGTCCAGTGGACCTTTCGTCCGGCCGAACGCCCGCGAAGCGGGCAGCGGCCGTTACGCGATGATGGCCCACGAATCCGGATAATAGCCATTGAAGGGCGAGCGCGACGACACCGTATAAGCCCCCATGGCGTCGAACAGGATGAAGTCGCCATTGGCGATGCTGTTGGGCAGCATCACCGGGCGCGGCAGCACATCGGCGGAGTCGCACGTCGGACCATAGGCGCGGAACGGCCGCTTCTCGCCGCTCAGCAGCTTGGCCTTGCCTTTGCCGTCCAGGGTTATGCCGCTGGGCGGATAATCCTCGTCAAAGCTGACGAAGCGCTGCTCGTCGAAGCTGCCATAGATGCCGTCATTGAGATACAGCCGGTCGCCGCGCCGCATCACCACTTGCGTCACCAGCGAAATGCCCGGCGCGCACAAGGCGCGGCCCGGCTCGCACATCACGTTGAGATCCGGGCGCCCCAAGGTGGTCAGCGCTTCCTTGATCATGTCGAAATACCAGTGATAGGGCGGCGGCTCCTGCCCCGAATAGGCGGCCGGGAAGCCGCCGCCGATGTCCAATGCGGCGATGTCCACGCCCGATAGGGCAATGGTGCGCTGGGCGATCTCGATCGCCTGGGCGTAGGAGAAGGGCGACAGGCATTGCGAGCCGACATGAAAGGTGAGGCAGGGCGCCGCGCCCGCCGCCCGCACACGTTTCAGCAGCTTGGCGGCTTCTTCCGGCCGGCAGCCATATTTGCTGGACATCTCCAGCAGCGCGCCGCCCAGCTGCGCCACCAGCCGTACGAACACACGGATTTTTTTGGCGCTGCCGGTTTCGGCCAGCAGCTTGTCCAGCTCGGCGTCGCTATCCACCACAAAGTCGGTGACGCCATGCTTCTCGAATGCCGCCTTAGCCTGGCCGGGCAGGCGGACCGGCGCCATGAAATGGCAGACCGCCTCGGGGAATAGGCTTTTCACCGCTTCGATCTCGCCCAGGCTGGCGCTGTCGAAGTGCCGGATGCCGGCATTCCACAGATTGGTCAGGGCGATGGGGTGCGGATTGGCTTTCACCGCATACAGGACGTCGCCGGGAAAGCCGTCCAGAAACTGTTTGGCGGCGGCGGCGAATTTGTCGGGTTGCACCAGATAGAGCGGTTCGGCCGGCTTGAGGCTTTCGATCGCCTTCAGGGCCGAGGCAAAGCGCGGCAGGGAGTCAAAGCGTCCGGGCAAGTTCGCGGGTGCGTTCATGGTTTGGCGTTGTGAGCCAAGGGAACCTACCATGCAAGAAGAAAGGCTGCACCTTCCGGTGCAGCCTTTTCGTGACAGTTCCGCGACGGACTATTGCAGAAGCGGTTCGGGCGGTTGCTCCACGGGGCCCATTGCACAGGCCCATGCCCGGATGATCCATCAGTCCAGCATCCTATGCATGCGGCGCAGGCCGTCCTGGCCGAATTCCTGCTTTTGCGCGGCGTCAGCGCGGCATAGAGGGCGCTGAGCGCGGGCCGCTTCTATTTGCCGGCCCTGAGCTCGCGGATGGTCTTCTTGCCGTCGCTTGAGGGCTGATAGACGTTGGTCATTTCGGTCAGCGCCCGGTTGAACATCTCAAGGGTGAAATGGTCTGGCACTTCCCAGGCATCGAAACCGACCCGGTGCTGGTAATTCACCTGGTCGTAGAGAAAGTCGCCCACGGCGCGGATCTCGCCGGTGAAGCCCAGCCGGGTGCGCAAGATCCGGGCCCAGGAAAAGGCGCGGCCGTCGCGGAATTTGGGGAATTCCAGCGCGATCAGCGAGAAGTGGTTGACGTCGGCACCCAGCAATTCGGGATTCTCGCTGGACTGCAGCTTCACTCCGATGGGAGTGTTGCGTGCCAGCAGTGCTTCGCGATCCTTCTGGAAGCGCGCCAGCGAAACCAGCACCGCGCCCTCGGGCAGCGCGGCATCGTCCGCCACGGGCGCAAAAATATCCTGCGCGTACGCGCCACTTTTTATAAGTTTTGTCACGCCGCGACTTTCTCGTAAGCGGCGTCCTTGAACGGCGCCATGCCCAGCCGGCGATAGGTGTCCAGGAAACGCTCACCGGGCTTTCGGGTCTTCAGATAGACATTCACCACCCGTTCCACCGCGTCGGCGATCTCATGCTCGCCAAAGCCGGGGCCCATGATCTCGCCGATGCTGGCGTCTTCGGCGCCGCTGCCGCCCAGTACCAGCTGATAGAATTCCACGCCCTTTTTATCGACGCCCAGGATGCCGATATGGCCGGCATGATGGTGGCCGCAGGCATTGATGCAGCCCGAAATCTTGATCTTGAGTTCGCCGATGTCGTGCTGGCGATCGAGATTTTCGAATTTCCTGGCGATGCGCTGGGCGATCGGGATGGAGCGGGCATTGGCCAGGTCGCAATAATCCAGGCCGGGGCAGGCGATGATATCGGTGATCAGCCCGGCATTGGGGGACGCGAAATCCAGTTCCTTGAGCTTGGCATAGATAGCGGGCAGGTCCTGCTTGCGGACATGCGGCAGGACCAGATTCTGTTCGTGGGTGACGCGCACTTCGCCCAGGCTGAACTGGTCCATCAGATCGGCGATGACGTCCATCTGTTCGGCGGTGGCGTCGCCCGGCACTTGGCCCGGCGTCTTGAGGGTGATGGTGGCGATGGCATAGCCGGGCGCCTTATGCTTGTGGACATTGGTCTTCGCCCAATTGGCGAAGTCCGGGCCCGCATCGGGAATGGTGTCGGACAGGCCGGTCTCGAATTTGGGCGGCGCGAAATAGGCGGTGATGCGGTCCAACTCGTCCTGCGGCAACTGGAGCGTGCCCATGCGCTTGAGTTCCTCGAACTCGCGCGCCACGCGGCGGCGCATTTCCTCGGGCCCGATGGTGTTGATCAGGATCTTGATGCGCTGCTTATGGATATTGTCGCGGCGGCTGTCCTGGTTATAGACCCGCAGCACTGCTTCCAGATAGGCGAGGATATCCGCGCGCTCGACGAATTCGCACATCACATGGGCGATATAGGGCGTGCGGCCCATGCCGCCGCCGGCCATCACCTTATAGCCGACGCGGCCAGCTGCGTTCTTGACGATCTGGACCGCCATGTCGTGATACTGCAGCGCGGCGCGGTCATGCTCGCAGGCGCCTACCGCGATCTTGAACTTGCGGGCCAGGAAGACGAATTCCGGATGCAGGCTCGACCATTGGCGGATGATCTCGGCCAAGGGGCGCGGATCCTCGATCTCTTCATCGGTGGCGCCGGCGAATTGGTCGGCGGTAACATTGCGCACGCAGTTGCCGGAAGTCTGGATGCAATGCATTTCCACATCCGCCAGCTCGCGCAGGATCTTGGGCACATCCACCAGCTTGATCCAGTTGAACTGCAAATTCTGGCGGGTGGTGAAATGGCCGAAATTCTTGTCATAGGTGCGGGCGATATGGGCAAGCTTGCGCACTTGCTTGGACGAAAGGGTTCCGTAAGGCACCGCGATACGCAGCATATAAGCGTGCAGCTGCAGATAGAGTCCGTTCATCAGGCGCAAGGGCTTGAACTGGTCTTCGGTCAATTCCCCTGACAGACGGCGCGCCACCTGGCCGGCGAATTGGTTGACGCGTTCGCTGACGAACTGGGCGTCGAACTCGTCATAGCGGTACATGTTGGGCGCTACGGGTTTGACCAGGGTATTAAGCATGGGGTGCCTCAAGCATGAAATTGGCCCGCCTGCTTGCCGGTATGGGGATGCACCGTCGGCCCCGCGGCCCGGATGATTTCGCGTTCCTTCACCGGTTGAATCTGGCCCTTCACGTCACGCACCTCGAACAGATAGGGCGCCACGACCTGGTTGCGGACCAGCTCGGCGGTGGCCGTCGCCAGGGCGGCTTCGGCGCTGGCCGCGTCCCTATAGACGTCGCCATCCGCCAGCATCGGCACCCAGCCGTCACCCTTGCGGTATAGAACGTCGCCGTCCCGCAACCGGTTCGCGGTCAGCATCTGGAGGCCTTGATTTTGGTGCGCCATGAGCGCGGAAAGACCATGAGCCGGCCCTGAAATCAAGACTTTAACACTGCGGAACTGTAGATTTTTTTAAAGTACAATAATTACATGTTATTTTAGAATCGGCTAGGCTGCGGGAAGCAAAGGGCGGTGCAGCATGGAAAAACAGCAGAGGACGGTCGCAACCCTGTCAGGCAAGCAAATTGCCGCGGTGGCGGCGGGCAATGCCCTGGAATTCTACGACTTTCTGATTTTCGGCTTTTTCGCCGTCCAGATTTCTGCGGTTTTCTTCCCCAGCGACTCACCGACCACCAGTTTGCTGCGGACCTTGGCGATTTTCGGCGTCGGGTTCCTGACCCGTCCCCTGGGCGGCATTTTGATCGGCCCCTTGGGCGACAGGATCGGCCGCAAACCCGCCATGCTGTTGTCCTTTGGCCTGATGGGTTTGGCCATTGTCGGCATGGCGCTGACGCCTTCCTATGCCAGCATCGGCATCGCCGCGCCGGTATTGGCGGTGATCTTCCGTTTGCTGCAAGGCTTTGCCTTGGGTGGGGAGGTAGGGCCGACCACAGCATTCCTGATGGAGGCCGCGCCGCCGGAAAAACGCGGCCGCTATGTTTCCATACAACTCGCCACCCAATATGCGGCGACTTTGACCGCCGGCGTGATCGGCGTGCTGCTCGCGCGATCCTTGACCCCCGAAAATCTGGTCGCATGGGGCTGGCGCGTGGCGATGCTGTTGGGCGCGGCCGTGGTGCCTTTCGCGTTGATCATCCGCCGCAGCCTGCCTGAAACATTCGCGCGCCAAGCCGGCGTCAAACCGCCGGCCATGACCCGTGCTCAGCTCAAGCTTTCGCTGTTGATGCTGGTGATGGCGGCGGCGGCGACCATCGCGAACTATATACTGATATCCCTCAACATCTTCGCCACCCAGACTTTGGGTCTCACGTCGGCACAAGCCTTTGGCGCTGTCGCTGCCGCGGGCTTGTGCGGTGCCATCGCCGCGCCGGTCGGGGGGTGGCTGTGCGACCGGCTGGGCCGTAAACCGATGATGATCGCCACTTTTGCATTTCTCTGCGTGGTGAGCCTGCCCTGCTTTATGTTGATGACCCAGTTGCGCACGCCATTGGCACTGTATGGGTCGGCGGTGCTGATGACCGTCCTGCTTGCCTTGGGAATACCGGCGAGCCTTTCCTTCATGAGCGAAAATTTGCCGCCGCATCTGCGCTCGGGCGGTATCGGCATCATCTATGCCGTGGCCATCGCGCTGTTTGGCGGTACGGCGGCTTTTGTGGTGACATGGCTGACGGCCGTGACCGCTTCGCCATTGGCGCCCGCTTGGTATATGTGCGGGGCTTTGCTGGTGGGATTGTGCGCCATGCTGGCGGTACGCGAGAGTGCGCCGGTCAAGACGGGTGGCTGACGGCGCTTTCGTGCCAATGCCGCAACAGTATCCATTCCAGCAGCGATAGCGCGGCAAAGATCGCCACGCCGGTCGCGGCCAGAAGGCCCAAGGCCGCGAAGAGCGTGGCGATCTCCAGCCGGTTGCCGGATTCCACGATCCGCCAGGCCAGTCCGGTGGCGGTGCCGCTGCCCGCCACGAATTCTGCCACCACCGCGCCGATCAAGGCGAGGCCGCCCGCGGTCTTCATGCCGGACAGCAGATAGGGCAGGGCAGTGGGCAGGCGAATGCGCCACAGAATCTGCATGCGTGAAGCGCCATAGAGCCGGGTGAGTTCGATCAGATTGAAGTCCGCCGATTGCAATCCCAAACTCGCGCCCGCCAGGATGGGAAAGAAGGCGACCATGGTGGATATGATCACCAGCGCCAGATTGATCTGCTCGAATCCGACCCAGATCAGGATCAGGGGAGCGATGGCGACCACCGGCGTTACCTGCAGGATCACGGCATAAGGATAAAAAGTGCGTTCCAGAAGCTTGCTTTGCGAAAAGGCCGTGGCGGCGGCGACACCCAGAACCGTCGCGGCCGCAAATGCCTCCAAACTCACGGTCAAGGTCGCGGCCAGCGCCGCCATCAGGGATGCAAAATTGTCCAAGAAAGCACGGGCAATGGCGGATGGCGCTGGCAACACATAGGGCGGCACCTGCCAATGCGTCACCGCCCATTCCCAGGCGCCCAGCAGCAGCACCGCGACCATCACAGGCAGCGCGATATCGAAAAGCCGTTTCATATCGCCATCGCGCTGTGAAGCGCGTCGCTGATGGCGCGCTGGGCCTGGATGGTGGGCGGCGAAAGTCGCGTGTCGCGCCCGGCCGCAAGCAGGATGTCGGCGGCCACGCGTCCCGGGCGCGGTGTCATCACCAGCACGCGCTGAGACAGATAGCTGCCCTCGGCGGCGCTGTGGGTGACGAACAGCACGGTGAGGCCGTCTTCGCGCCACAGCCGCAGTAGGTCGTCGCCCAAAGCATGGCGGGTGATTTCATCCAGGGCGGCAAAGGGCTCGTCCAGCAGCAACAATCTGGGACGTGCCACCAGCGCCCGCGCCAGCGAGACCCGCATCTTCATGCCGCCGGACAGTTCGCGTGGATAAGCATGCTCGAAGCCGTCGAGACCGACGCGCGCCAGGGCTTGCCGGGCGCGGCTATTGGCTTCGGAGCGCGGCATATGTTTGAGGTCCAGCGGCAAGCGCGCGTTGGCCAGCGCATCCGCCCAGGGCATCAAGGTCGGCTCCTGAAACACAAAAGCGGTTTCCGGCCTGCCATCTGGATAGATGACTGTCCCGGCATCGGGTTCCAGCAAACCCGCCGCCAATCGCAACGCGGTGGACTTGCCGCAACCGCTGGGTCCCAACAGGGACACGAATTCGCCGGGTGCGATCTGGAACGTCAGACCGTCCAGCGCCTGGGTGTTCCCCTTTTTTTGC
>DATFEF010000030.1:0-33921 GCA_035251465.1 Rhizomicrobium sp.
CCGTTCCTCCCCCTTGCCAACCGGCTCCGCGCTACCCATTGTCCCACCTGGAAAGGTGGGTCATGCCCCGCGACAAAGACACCGGTCCCAGGCTGGATGAGTGGTCGCCGCGGCTTTTGAAGTCGCGGTTGTACCAGCGCATTCTGGTGGACATTATCATCGGCGCTCTGGCTCCCGGCGAGCAGCTGGATGAGGGCGCCTTGTCCAAGCGCTATGGCGGCGGACTGGCCGGCATTCGCGAAGCCCTGGCCCGCCTGGCGCTGGAAGGCTTGGTGGTTCGCCGCGCCCGGGTCGGCACCTCGGTGGCGCCGTTGGACCTGATGGGTGCTCGCGAAGCTTTCGAAGCGCGACGCCTGATCGAGGTTCATTGCGCGGGTCTGGCGGCCGTGCATGCTAGCGACGAAGAGATCGCCGCGATCCGCGCCACTTTGGATGACGGCGAAGCCGCCATTCGCGACAATGACCAGGCCGCGCTGGCGGCAATGGATGAAGCCTTTCATGTCTCGGTGGCGGCGGCCAGCGGCAATCGCACCCTGGCCAAGATGGTTGTGACCTTGCATCACCAGACCGCGCGCTACTGGCTCTATGCCATGCGCGGTCCCTCCAGCGATGACGGCATGGTGGCGCTGAATGAGCATCGCAGCCTGGCGGACACGATCGCCAGCCGGAACCCCGAACGTGCCAGGGCGGAAATGCTGAAGGTGCTGGGAGACTTCCCGGCCGAAATGAAACGCACGCTGGAAAGCCGATAAAACGCGATGATCAAGGCAGGGACCGAGCGTGGCGGGCGCGCCTGGCTAACCTTGAGTCTGATGAGCGCGCTGTATTTCATCATCACGGCGGCGACCTTCGGCAGCCTGGGACTGGCGCTGCCCGCCATGGTCGCGGAGCTGCACTGGAGCTGGACGGCCGCGGGCTTCGGCTTCACCTTGCTGGGCCTTTTGTGCGGCATTTCCAGCGCCGTACCTGCCGGACTGGTCCGCCGGTTCGGCGTGCGCACCTGCCTTTTGGCGGGATGCGCGGTGATGGGGCTGGCCTTTCTCTGTCTGGCGCGCACCGATGGATTGCTGCTCTACTTTGTGGGCGCATCGCTGGCAGGTCTGGGCTTCACCTTGCTGGATTCGGTGCCCGGTACGTATCTGTTATCGCGCCTGTTTTCGCGGCCGTCATTTGCCATTGGCCTGTTCTTCACCATCGGCGGACTGGGAGGCGTGGCGGGGCCGCTGCTTTATACCCATGTGATGGAGGTCACCGGCCACTGGCGCAGCTATTGGCTGGTGGCGGGGGGACTGATCGCGCTGACCGCGATCGTCGCGGTCTTGTGCGTGGATGTCAAAACCGATGTCGCCGCCGCCACCGATGGCGATCCGGAGATTTCCACCGAATGCTGGACCGTGCGCGATGCGCTGCAGACACGGCAATTCTGGATTATCGCCGCGGCCTATGCCGCCTTCCAATTCTGCGGCATCACGGCCAGTTCGGTGTCTGTGCCGCACCTCACCCAACATGGCGTGGCGGCGGCGGTCGCCGCCGGCATCATGAGTATCGAGGCTTTGCTCAATTCCGGCGCCCGGCTGGCGGGCGGTATTCTCACCCGCTTTGTCGGTGCCAAGAGCTTGCTGATCGTGTCGCTGGCCAGTCTGATTGTCGGCTTGCTGGCGCTGAGCGCGGCGCGCGACTTGCCCATGATGCTGATTTATGCCGCCGGCATCGGTATCGGTTATGGCCTGACGCTGTTTGCCGCCACCATCCTGCTGCTGGATTATTTCGGGCGCGGACCTTATTTGGAACTATTTTCCACCGTCAATCTGATTTCCACCATCGGCGCGGTGGCGCCGACTCTGGCGGGCTTGACCCGCGACCATACCGGCGGATTCTCGCCCTTCTTTATCGGACTTTCGCTGCTGGTGGCGCTGGTCCTTGTTGCCGTGGTGATGATGCGGGCGCCGCATAAGAGGCCGGCATGAAGGAATTTGGCGTCTTCTTGCCGGTGGCCAATGGCGGCTGGATCGTCAGCCGCAACACCCCGGTGCTGGATGGCGGCTGGGCGCAGAACCGCAAGGCCGGCCTGATCGCCGAGGAAGAAGGCTTCGATTTCGTCATGGCGATGGGCAAATGGCGCGGTTTTGGCGGCTTGACCGACCATTGGGGTCATAGCCTGGAAGCGGTGACCATGATGGCGGGCATTGCCGCGATCACCAAGAGAATTAAGGTCTGGGCGACCTTGCACGCCATCCTGCACAATCCGGCGGTGGCGGCGAAGATGATCGCCACTTTGGATCACATGAGCGGTGGGCGGTCCGGACTGAATATCGTGGCGGGTGCCTATCGCGGCGAATTCGAGCAGATGGGCGCCTGGGACGCAGGCCTGGACCATGACGCGCGCTATGACCTGACCGAGGAATGGACCCGGATCGTCAAGCGGCTCTGGACGGAGCCCAAGGTCAGCTTCAAAGGCAAATATTTCGATTTTCGCGATTGTGCCAGCGAGCCCAAACCGCTCAAGCCGCCATTCCTGATCTGTGCGGGGATGTCTGCCCGCGGCTTTGAATTCTCCGTGCGCGAGGCGGATGGCTGCTTTATCGGCGGCCGCAACGAAGCGGAGATTGGCGAGGCCTCGCGCCGTGCCAAGGCGCTGGCGGCAAAGCTGGGCAAGCCGATCCGGACCTATTGCATGATGACCGTAATCACGGCTGCGACAGATGCGCAAGCCGAAGCCAAAGCGCAGAAATACCGCGAGGGCCTGGACGAGGGGGCGGTGCTGGGCATGCTGGAAAGTTATGGCGTGCCCTTGTCGGGAGACGGTGGAAACGCCATGACCGCGCGGGCGCAGGGCGCCTTCATGACCCAGACGGCGGTGGGTTCGCCCGCCACCTGCGCCGCCAAAATCGAGAAATTCTTGCGCGACTGCGACATTGACGGGCTGATGTTCGTTTACGACGACTATGCCCGGGGTTTGCGCGTTACTGGGCGTGAAATCCTTCCCGCACTTCGCAAAGCCTTCGCATGAAACCCGGCTGGATCGCTCCGAACCGTACCGCCGTTATGGTGATCGATTGCCAGGTGGATTTCGGCGCCCCCGATGGCGCGATGGCGCGGCGGGGGGCGGATATGACCGCGCCGCAGGCCGCGCTGGCAAAGGCCGTGGGTTTGGTGGATGCGGCGCGCGGCGCCGGCGTCAAAATTATTTTCGTGCGGCTCCTCACCCGCGGCGAAAGCAGAATCGCGCGGGAAGCCAGGCTGCGCCGGGGCGGCGATGAACCGGATCTGTGCGTGGAAGGCTCGCGCGGCGCGGACTTTGCCGGGCCTCAACCGCAGGCGGGCGACCGCATCGTTTCCAAGACTCGTTTCAGCGCCTTCGCCCGCACCGGCCTGGCGGACCAGCTTCATGCCCAGGGGGTGGACACGCTGGTGCTGGCGGGGCTGACCACCGAATGCTGCGTGGCGTCCTCGGCCTGGGACGGCTTAGAGCACGATTTTCATATCTTCATCGCCGAGGATGCCTGTGGCGCCTATGACCAGGATCTTCATCGCCATGCCTTGAAGGCTTTGGCCCTAAGCGGCGCCACCGTGGCGACAAGTCGCGAATTCGCCGAAAATTGGAAAAAATCCATTTAAATCAGGTATATACGTGAAATTTTCCTGCGTCATTCAGCCGCGTAGGGAAGATTCTGTAAAATGTTACGTGGTGTTTTCGTGAGAACTGTCTATGTACGCCGCCATGAAATGGGGCCGGTTGATTTTAGCCGCCGCCGGATGGGCGGCTTTCAGTGCAGGCGCACGGGCGCAGGGGGTGGAATCCATCACCGTGTCCGGCGATCCGGTGCACCTGTTGGAGACCCAGGCCAACAATGCCGCCTTTGGCCTGGACAAGCCGCTGACCGAAACCCCGCGCGCCGTCACCTTGGTCAGCGACACTACCATCGCGCGTTATGGCATTGCCGGGATCAATGACCTCACCGCCATCACGCCTTCGGCCTATACCGCTAGCTATTATGGCGTCGAAGGTGCGGTGTCGCTGCGCGGCACCCTGGCGGAAAATTATTTCCGCGGCTTCAAGCGGGTGGAAAATCGCGGCACCTATTCCACGCCCCTGGCCGACGCGGCGGGTATCGAGATCCTGCGCGGACCGCCGTCGCCGCTTTATGGCGCGGGCAAGGTGGGCGGCTTGGTCAACTTCCTGCCCAAGACCGCCAGCGCCAGCGATGCCTTGGGCGGCGAAGTCACACTGACCTATGGCAGCTATTCCAAGCGCAACGCGACCGCCCAGATCAGCATGCCGGTCGCGCTCGGCGCGGCGGCCGGCGGACTGCACGCCTATGGCGAGTTGGACGACAGTTTCAGTTTTTATCGCGGCATCCATCCCAGCCATCAGCTGATTCAATTGTCAGGCGGGCTTGGCTGGGGCGACTGGTCGCTGGCCGCCGACTATATGTATTTCCATTCCAACGGCGACGTGCAGACGCCGGGCTGGAACCGCCTGACCCAGGCCCTGATCGACAACGGCACATACATCACCGGCCGCAACACTTCCTTGACCGACGCGGACGGCAATGGCCGGCTGACCCTAAATGAGCTGGGCGGCAACCCTTACTTCTTCGACCCCAATTTCCGCGCCTTGGCGTGCATGGGCTGCCAGGATGCGGCGCACCGACTGGACAGCGGCTTTGGCACCACCACACTCGATCCGCGCACGGTCTATACCGCGCGCGGCGTGGATTTCTCCAATGTCGTCACCCACACGGCCTTCCTCGAAATCGCCAATGCATTGGGCGACGGCCAAACGTTGCGCCTGCAGCTGTTCGGCGACACGCTGGAGAATGATCGTTTTGTCTCCTACGGTTTTCCCGGCTCTTATCGCACCCAGATCGGCGAGGCGCGGCTGCGCTATGACCTCAAGCGCGATTTCGGCCTGCTGAAAACCCAGACGGTGGTGGGCGCCTCGTACCGCTATGTGCATGCGGTTGGGAAAGAAAGCTTCAATAGCGGGGTTATCGCGCTCGACCGGCGCGACATCAGCCGGGGCGCGAGCGCCAACGACATCATCGATTCACCGTTCAATGTGGACGCGCCGGGCACGTTAGGCCTGGCCTGGGAAAACGACGTCCGCACCAACAGCGGCAATGCGGGTGTTTTTGTCACCGCCGATTTGAACTGGAACGACAGTTTGAACCTCGTCCTGGGCGGGCGCTATGACGATTACAATGTGCGTTCGGTCGATGTGGGTGTGCTGGCTTTCGAGCCCTCAAGCGGACGCGGCAATGCCGGGCGTTTTACCTATTCGGCCAGCCTGTCCTACAAGACACCCTGGGGTCTGGTGCCCTATGTCACCACCGCCAAGTCCGCGGCAATTGAGATCGGCCAAGCCAGCCAGGTGCTGACCGGTTTGCTGGCGGCGCGCAACTGGCTGTCCAATTCCTTTCTCAATGAAGTGGGCGTCAAATTCGCCGTGCTGGATGGCCATCTTGTCGGCAGCCTGGACTGGTATGTCCAGAACCGCACCCAGCTCAGCCAGGGCGGCGGCGTCACCAGCGTGATCGGCACCCGCGCCAAGGGCGTGGAAGCGGAATTGCGCTATGTCGCCACCCCCAATCTCAGCCTGACCTTGGTGGCGTCTATGCAGCACACCACCATCAAAGGGCCGGACCACAGCTTTTCCTATGTGCCGGCGCGGACTTATGGCGTGACGCCGCAAAACGGTTTCGGCGGCAGCTATATCGTTTTCGATTTTTCCACCCTGCCTGGGCGGGGCGGCGATTATGAAAACACCCTGCTGCCGCATGCGGTGATCAGCCCCTATGTCACCTGGACCAGCGATGCAACGCCTTGGGGCCCTCTTGAAAACATGACGTGGGGCGCGACCTTCGGCGGCACCTATGTCGGCAAGACCCAGCAGCCGGTGCCCAGTCCCATCCTCTATCCGTCTTACGTCACCTTGAACGCCTCGGCCTTTGTGCAGTGGGAGGCGTGGGAAGTCGATCTGAATGTGAACAATTTAAGCGATGAACGCTATTTCACGCCCGGCGCCGACACCTATGCCAATCTCAGTGCTCTGCCCGGCGTCGGCCGCACCTGGAAAGTCACTTTTAAAAGGCTTTTTTAGGCAAGCGATTGTTCTAGTCTGCGCGCCCGCATAGGCTCTCGCCATGAAAAAGCTCGCGCTGTCCTTGTTGTTTTGCGCCCTTCCGATGACGGCAAACGCTGCCGACAGCGGCTGGGTGCAGGCGACAGTATCCGGCTTTGAAGCCCGCCTGGTCACGGACGCCACCGCTTGCCCCGTATTGCGCACCGACAAAGGCGATGTGACGATGGTGGTACGCGCCGCCGCCGGAGCCAGCTTCCCGCTGGTTTGCGCGGCGGCCGTTCCGGCCGGTGCCGCCCGAGCCGATATCGGCGGTGCAGCGCTGCCGCTGCCGGTTTCCGACCCGCAGCGCATCCTGGTGCTCGGCGACACCGGTTGCCGCATCAAGGGTTCGGCCTTGCAGGCCTGCAACGATCCGCACCAATGGCCTTTTTCTCAACTGGCCACCGCCGCGGCGGCGCTGAAGCCCGACTTGGTGATCCACGTCGGCGATTATCTCTACCGCGAAAGCGCCTGCCCGCCGGGCAATCAAGGCTGCGCCGGCTCGCCCTGGGGGGACAATTGGATCACCTGGCAGGCGGATTTCTACACGCCGGCCGCGCCGCTGCTGGCCGTGGCGCCGATCGTTCTGGTGCGCGGCAATCACGAGGATTGCAATCGCGCAGGCCTGGGCTGGCTGAGGCTGCAGGGCCCATCCGCGTTCGATCCGGTCGCGCCCTGCATCCCGCATTTGCCTTTGTACAGTGTCGATCTGGGCGCGCTGCGGCTGGCGGTGATGGATGACGCTACGGCCCTGGACACGGAACTTGATCGTGCCGCCTCGCCAATCTATGCGGCCGAGCTGACAGGGCTAGCCGCGATTCCCGCGCCGGTCTGGTTCCTCCATCATCGCCCGATCTGGGCGGCGATCTCCGGACCCTTGGGTATTCCGATTGGCGGCAATCTGGCTCTGATCGACGCGGTGCGCGTCGCGTCGCGGTCGGGTGGCCCGCCGATCGCCGCCACTGTCGAACTGATGCTGTCCGGACACATCCACACGTTCGAAGCGATCAACTATGCCGGCCAGGTTCCCCCCCAGATCGTGGCGGGCCATGGCGGCGACAGGCTCGACATTACCCCCACCAATCTGCGGGGCGCGCAATTCCAGGGCCATTCCGGCGTCACCGTCGCGGACGGGCTTTCGGTCGGCGGTTTTGGTTTTCTGCTGATGACCCGCGCCGAGGGCGGCTGGACTATCGATCTCCACGATGTCCAAGGCGCCAAGCTCCGTACCTGCCGTTTCACCGCCGGCAAGCGGGTGGATTGCCCGGCTTAGGCGGGGTTAACGGTCTTGCAATCCAACGGCGCCGCTGTCGCGCGGGGTGCGCGCGGCCGCCTCGGTTTCCAACATGCCCAGCAGCATGGCGGTTGGGAACCCGTCGGCGGCGAGGGATTTGGTTTTCTGATACTGCCTGAGCGCCGCGCGGGTCTTTCGTCCCAGTACGCCGTCGGCGGTGCCGGAGTCGAATCCCAGGATCTGCAAGTCTTTCTGGAATTGCAGCCGCTCGTTGCGCGACAAAGCGCGTTCGTCGCGTGGCCAGTCATGTTTGACCGGCCCGGCGCCCGCCATACGGTCGGCCAGCAAGGACACGGCCAGGGCATAGCTGGCGGCATTGTTGTATTTCAGCAGGACGCGGAAATTCGGAAAGATCAGGAAAGCGGGGCCGCGCGCGCCCGCCGGCAAATAGATCGCCGCATTTGCGTCCAGAACCGCCAGCGCATCGCCATTCGCCATCTTGACGCCGCGTGCGCTCCATTCCGAAACCGGCTGGTCATTCTCCAGATCGGCATCTTCATAGGCAAAGCCATCGGGCAGGCTGATCTCGTAACCCCACTTCTGTCCCTGCGTCCAACCTTGTCCGGACAATAACTGCGCCGCCGAGGCCAAGGCATCGGGCGGCGACCGCCACAAATCGATCCGCCCATCGCCATCGCCGTCGGCGGCATATTTGAGAAAGGTGGTTGGAGTGAACTGGGTCTGGCCGAAGGCGCCGGCCCAGCTGCCCTCCATCTCTCCGATGGGATAATGCTGCTGCTGATAGATCTGCAGCGCCGCCAGAAATTCCGGCTTGGCATAGTTGGCGCGCGGCCCGTCATAGGCCAGGGTCGCCAGCGCCGCGAACAAATTGAAACTGCCGCTGTCGGCGCCATAGTCGCTTTCCATGCCCCAGATGGAGACCAGAATTTCCTTGGGCACGCCGCTTTGGGTTGCGATCTTGTCCAGCACCTCGCCATAACGCGTGAGCATGACGCGCGCGTCCGCGATCCGCCGCGCCGACACCGCCGCATCCAGATAGCTCCAAACCGGCTTGGTGAATTCCGGCTGGTTGGCGTTCATCGCGACAATGGCGGGAAGGGGGGCTAGCCCCGCGGTGGCGGCGTCGAATGTCTGTGCAGCAATGCCTTGCGCCAGGGCGGCGATTCTGGTCTCGGCCAGGAAGGCATCGAACTTGGGGTCTCCGGAACTGGGTGGTGCGGGCGGGGGCTGGACCGGGACGGCGACGGCTGGTGCCGGAGGGGGTGCCGGCCTGGGGGCGGGGCGGGTGGCGCAGCCCGCCACTGCCAGCAAGCCGGCGAGGACGGCGAGGCATTTTTGGAGGGCAGGGTGGCGAGCGGGGCAAAGCATCCGCTATTGGTACACCGGTTCGGGTTTTCTGGGCGGAAAACTGCCCTTTTTTGACTTTTTTTGGGTCGTACGGCCTAACGCTGTGCTGGGCCGTCGCTGCCGATTTCGCAGGTTGACAGGGTGGTGGGCCTTCCATAGTTTCCGCGCCTCTCGCGGTATACGGCCTTTCCGGCCGAACTTTGTTTAATTGCGGCCCTCTGGGCCGACGGCTTTAGAAGGCAGTGTCATGAAGGTTCGTAACTCCCTCCGTTCGCTCAAGAAGCGTGACAAGGACTGCCGCGTTATCCGCCGCAAGGGCCGCGTCTACGTGATCAACAAGAAGAATCCGCGGTTCAAAGCCCGCCAGGGTTAAGCGATACTGTGCCGCAATTTGGCATAGGCGCAGATGCTGCTTCCGCCCACCAACGCCAACATCGTCGCCCGCCGCGCCGAAATCGTCGCGGCGCTGAAGCAGATCGTGCCCGATGGCGTGGTGGCCGATAGATCGGGGCTCGCCACCTTCGATTCCGACGCGCTCAGCGCCTATCACCAGATGCCGCTGGTCTGTGTGCTGCCCTCCAACCGCCAGCAGATCAGCGAAATCTTGAAATATGCCCAAGCCCAGGGCGTGCCCATCGTGCCGCGCGGGGCGGGAACCTCGCTGTCCGGCGGCGCCTTGCCGCGCGAGGACGGCATCCTGATCGGAATGGGGCGCATGAAGCACATCCTCGAGATTGACTATGAGAATGGCTGTGTCGTGGTCGAGCCCGGCGTCACCAATCTCAACATCACCAAGGCGGTGGAGGCCAACGGCTTCTATTACGCGCCCGATCCTTCCAGCCAGGTCGCCTGCACCATCGGCGGCAATGTGGCGGAAAATTCCGGCGGGCTGCATTGCCTAAAATACGGCCTGACCACCAACAATCTGTTGGGCGTGACCATGGTGCTGCCGGGCGGGGAGATCGTCACCCTGGGCGGCAAATGCGGGGCGCAAGGCGGGCTGGATCTGCTGGGCCTGGTAACCGGCTCCGAGGGGCTTTTGGGCGTGGTGGTGGAAGTGGTGGTGAAGATCCTGCGCAAACCGCCGGTGACGCGCACCTTGCTGGCGTCGTTCGACAGTGTTCCCGCCGCCGGGGCCTGCGTCGCCGCCATCATCGCCGATGGCGTGGTGCCCGCGGCCATGGAGTTCATGGACCGGCGCTGCGCCGAGGCCATCGAGAGCTACAACCAGCCCGGCTATCCGGCGGGCGCCGAGGCCATCTTGATCGTAGACGCCGACGGCGTGGCAGCCGATGTTTCCCATGCGGTGTCGCGGGTGATCGACATTGTCGCCGAATGCGGCGGCAAGACGGTGGAAGCCACCGACGAGAAACAGCGCGCCCGCATCTGGTCGGGCCGCAAGGCCGCCTTCGCCGCGATGGGCAAGCTCGCCCCCGACATGATCTGTATGGACGGCACCATTCCGCGTCATGCCCTGCCGTTTGTTCTGGAAGAGATGGCCAAGCTTTCGGAGCACTATCAGCTTGGTTTCTGCAATGTGTTCCATGCCGGCGACGGCAATCTGCATCCCCTGATCATTTTCGATATGATGAAGCCGGGCGAGTTTGAGCGGGCCGAGGCCTTCGGCGCCGATATCCTCAGGCTGTGCGTCAAGGTCGGCGGGGTGTTGTCGGGCGAGCATGGCGTGGGCGTGGAAAAACGCGATCTGATGACCGACATGTTCTCACCCGCCGATCTGGAACAGCAGGGCCGGGTGAAATGCGCCTTCGACGCGCAGGGCTTGTTCAATCCCGGCAAGGTGTTTCCCGCTCTGTCGGCCTGTGTCGAGCAGGGCCATATCCATGTCCATGGCGCCCAGCTGCCCCATCCCCATTTGCCGCGCTACTGATGAGCAAGGCCGGCAACCAGGCGCAAGTGATCGAGTTCGTGCGTGCCGCGCGCGCCGGCAAGGCGCCGTTTGAAATCGTTGCCGGCGGCACCCGCCGCAGCGTGGGAAGGCCGCTATGGGATTCCAAGGGCGCGGATTTGCCCTTGCTGGATGTCTCCGGCCTGTCCGGTATCGTGAAATACGAGCCCGAAGAGCTGATCATCACCGCCGGACCCGCCACGCCGCTGGCGGAAATCAAGGCCGTGCTGGAAAGCCGCGGACAGCGGTTGGGTTTCGATCCCGCCGACTGGTCGCGGTTGCTCAATTCCCATGGCGCGGCCACTCTTGCGGGCGCGGCGTCGTGCGACGCATCGGGATCAGGGCGCCTGCGTCATGGCGGCGCGCGGGATTCGCTATTGGGCTTTGCCGCGGTCAACGGACTGGGTGAAAGCTTTCGCGGCGGCGGCAAGGTGGTCAAGAATGTCACCGGTTTCGACCTTCCCAAGCTGGTCTGCGGCGCTTACGGCACTTTGTGCGTGCTGACCGAGATGACCTTTCGCGTCTATCCCAAGGCGCACTATTCCGCGACCCTGTGCCTGGCCGATGTCTCGCCGGAAATCGGCTTTGCCGCCTTGCGCAAGATCGCGCACAGCGCGCTGGAGCCGGCGGGTCTGGCCTATTTGCCCGCCAGCATGCTCCCGGGCCAAGAGGTGGGCGGCCAAGGCGTCGGTCAGGGCGCGGCCCTGATCAAACTGGAGGGCGCGCGCCAGCCGCTGGAGGAAAAGATCGCATTGGCGCATGGCCTATTGGGCAATGCCCTGCGGCGGATCGAAGAGGATATGTTCGGCGCCATCGGCTGCGGCGAGAAATTCGCCGATCTGCCGGGCGATGTCTGGCGGGTGATGATCGCGCCGTCCGACGCCCCGCGCCTGGCCAAGGAATTGAACGTGCAGCACTGGCTGGGCGATTGGGCCGGCGGTCTGATCTGGCTGGCGGCTCCGGCGAGCGAAACGGCGCGTATCCGCGCCGTCGCGGCCAGCATGCAGGGCCAGGCCATGCTGCTGCGGGCCAGCGCCGAAAGCCGCGCCAGGCATGGACTTTATGCCGCCCAGCCGCCGGCCCTGGCCGCGCTCAACCGGGCGGTCAAGGCGGCGTTTGACCCGCTGTCTCTTTTTAATCCTGGGCGCTTGTAATGCGTTACAATTTCACCCCCGAGCAGATCGCCGATCCGCAACTTGGTCCCGCCACCAAGGCGATCCGCAGTTGCGTCCATTGCGGCATCTGCACAGCCACCTGTCCGACCTATGTGCTGCTGGGCGACGAACGCGACAGTCCGCGCGGCCGCATCGTGCTGATGAAGGACATGCTGGAAAAAGGCGGCACGCCGACGCCGGAGCAAGTCTATCACATCGACCGCTGTCTTTCCTGCCTCAACTGCAAGACGGCGTGTCCTTCCAGCGTCAATTACCAGCGGCTGGTGGATCAGGCGCGCGCCCATATCCAGGACCATTACAAGCGCCCGCTGAGCGACCGGCTGTTGCGGTTCGCCATCGCCAAGGTGATGACGCGGCCAACGCTGGTGCGGATCGGATTGTTGCTGGCCCGGATCGGGGCGCCGATCGTATCGATCCTGCCGGGAAAACTGGGCGCTATGGCGAAGATGGGACTTTCGGCACGGCCGCAGGGACCCGAGCCGATCCAATTCCCCAAACCCGCCCAGGTAAAGCAGCGCATCGCCATCATGCCGGGCTGTGTACAGGGCGCGCTCAGTCCGCAGATCGACAGTGCGGTGGGCCGGGTGCTGGCGCGGCGCGGCATCGAACTGGTGGCGTTGGACGGCGCGGGCTGCTGCGGCGCGCTGCCCCATCATATGGGCCGCGAGCACGACTCCCGCATGTGGGCCAAAAAGGCGATCCAGGCTTATGAACAGGGCCGGTATGATGGTGTGTTGATCACCGCCACCGGCTGTTCCTCGCAATTGAAGGACTACGCCCATCAGTTCGCCGGCGATCCGGTCTGGGAAAAGCGCGCCGCCAAATTCGCCGCCGCCGCGCGCGACTTCGCCGAGCTTTGCACGCCTCTGGCCGTAACTCCGACCCCCCTTGAATCCAACAAGCCCTTGCGTGTCGCCTATCATCCCGCCTGCAGCTTGCAGAACAGCCTGAAGCTGAATGGCGTGGGCGAAGCGATTTTGGAAGCGGCAGGGTTCATCGTCACGCCATTCGCGGAATCGCATCTGTGCTGCGGCTCCGCCGGTACCTATTCCATTCTGCAGCCCGAGCTTTCCAACCAGCTCCGGGATCGCAAACTGGGCAACATCGCGGCCACTGAACCGGATGTGCTGGTCAGCGGCAACATCGGCTGCCTGCAGCATCTGGCGGGGGGCGCCGGAAAACTCCAGCCTATCCTGCATATTGCGGAACTGCTGGACTGGGCAGAGGGCGGCCCGAAACCGGCCAATCTGGAATTGTCCGGCAGCTAGAATTGCCCCATCTGGCATTGGAAGAGGGGCCAGTTTAAGCTGGTGGCATGCGCCCCGCGCTTGTCCTTTTTCTGCTGCTGGTCTCGAGCACGGCTTATGCCGCGCCAATGCACGTGCCCGCACCAAAGCCCAAGGAGGTCTCCAGCGAGGAGAAGCTTTTCGCCCAGCTCAAAGAGGCGGAGAATGCCGAGGATGCCCATCCCATCGAACAGAAACTGATGGCGATGTTTCGCGCCTCGGGCAGTCCCAGCGTGGATCTTTTGATCGCCCGCGTCCAGGTGGCGTTGTCGGCCACGGACAAGGACACCGCCAAGAAATTGATCTATGCCGTCACTACCATCGCGCCCAGCTATGCTGAGGGCTGGCACATCCGCGCCGGCATGGAGCATGCGGCGGGTGACGACACCGCCGCGCTGGTGAGCTTGCAGAAAGTGGTGCAGCTTAACCCACGGCATTTCGCGGCATTGGAAGAGCTGGCCGGCATGCTGCAGGAGTATGGCGACAAGGCCGGGGCGTTGAAGCTTTACCGCCGGGCCTTGGAATTGGATCCGCATCTGCCGAACGCTTCGCAAAAACTGCGCGAATTGACGACCAGCGTCGAGGGGCGGGACATCTGATCCCATGCCCTATCCTCGAAAACGGCTGGCGGCGTGTCTTGTTGTTGTTTTCGCATCGCCGGTTTGCGCGCAGTCCACCATGGTAGGCACCTGGTTCGGACAGGGCCAGCCGCACAGCAAGGAGTCCATGTATATCGACCGCATGCGCGCCGACGGCAGCTGGCGCGGCGAGTATCGCACCTGCATCAAGGGCAAGTCCTCCGATCAGGTGCAGGAGGGCCGCTGGTCGCTGGTGGACGACATGCTGATCTTGAAAGTCGAAATCGTCGATGGCCGCCGCGCGGCACGAACCGACAATTACAAGATGCTGGCGCATACCGCCACCAGCCAAAAATATGTCAGCCTGGGCTGGAACTTTCCCTATACGCCCAAGAAAATGGCGGATGATTTCCAGATGCCGTCCTGCGAGCTGACGAGTTGACCCTGGTGCGCGGGCTGGCGGTCGTGGCTCTGCTGTCCGCGCCTGCGCATGCCGGCGAGCACCCCGCTTTTCTGACAGGTCGCTGGTTCGGCCAGGGCGAGCCGCATGACAAAAGCGAAATGTGGCTGGCCCATGCCGCGCCCAATGGCGATTTTTCGGTGCAATTCCGCACCTGCCGCAAAGGCAAGGCCAGCGATCTGTTTCAGAAAGGCAACTGGCGCTTCCAGGACGGAATCGAGTATGTGCGGATCACCGTGTCAGGCGGGCAGGCGACGTTCCACGAGACGCCCTACAAGATCCTGTCGTATGACACAAAGCGCCAGACCTATAGCATGCCGTCGGGCTTCGTCTTCCGCTCCAGCCGGGTGGACGCGAAGTTCGTCATGCCGCCTTGTGAGCTGGTGAGCTGACGTGCGCCGCCTTGTTGCCGGTCTGGCGTGCTGTCTGGTGGCGCTGCCGGCTTCGGCGGTGCCGAGCCTGGTCGGCATTTGGTTCGGCCAGGGCCAGCCGGGCGACAAGCAATCTATGTATCTCGACCATTTCCTGGCGAATGGCGAGATTCACTCCCAATTCCGCGATTGCCGCAATGGCAAGGCCTATGACAGCACCGAAGACGGCACCTGGTCGGTCAAAGGCGATATCCTCACCGTGAATGTCGCGCGGCATAACGGGAGCCCTGCGCCGCGCACCGATGTCTATCGTCTGACCTTGATCACGGCCAATCGATTCAAGGATGTCTATCTGCCGCTGAATTTTCCGTTTGACGAACGCCGGGTGGACGAAAAGTTCGTCATGCCGGATTGCCAGTTGGTCAGCTAATCCTCATCTGTCACAAACGCCACCCGCAGCATGTTGGTGGCCCCCGTGGTGCCCAGGGGCACACCGGCGGTGATCACGATGCGCTCTCCGGCCTGGGCGAAACCTTCCTGGCGCGCGATCTGGCTAGCGCGTTTCACCATATCGTCGAAATCGCGGATATCCTCGGTGATGACGCTATGGGTGCCCCATACCAGGCACAGCCGCCGCGCCGTCTCGATGCTGGGAGTGGGCGCGATGATCGGCGCCTGGCTGCGCTCGCGCGCCGCGCGCATGGCGGTGATGCCCGACTTGGTCCAGCAGACGATGGCACGCGCGTCGATGGTCTGGGTCACTTCATGCACCGCCGCCATGATGGCGTCCGGCGTGGTTTTTTCCGGCGTGCCGCGCTGGGATTCGATGATGGAGTGATAAAGTTCGTCATCCTCCACCGAGCAGGCGATGCGGTCCATGGTCTGCACCGCTTCCACCGGATAGGCGCCGCTGGCCGATTCCGCCGACAGCATCACCGCGTCGGCGCCTTCGAACACGGCGGTGGCCACGTCCGAGACTTCGGCGCGCGTGGGCATGGGCGAACTGATCATGGATTCCAGCATCTGGGTCGCCACCACCACCGGCTTGCCGGCCTTGCGGGCGGCGCGGGTGATCTGCTTCTGCAGGCCTGGCACCCGTTCCAGCGGCATTTCCACTCCCAGATCGCCGCGCGCCACCATCAGCGCGTCGGCCAATTCCAGAATGCCGTGCAGCGAGGCCAGCGCCTTAGGCTTTTCAATCTTGGCCAGCACGCCCGCGCGTCCCGCCACGATCTTTTTCAGCTCTGCCACATCCTCAGGACGCTGCACGAAGCTCAGCGCGATCCAGTCCACCCCCAGTTCCAGCGCCGCGTTCAAATCGGAACGGTCCTTGGGCGTCATCGCCGACATGGGTAGCAAAGTGTCGGGCATATTGACGCCCTTGCGGTCCTTGACCTCGCCCGCCACTTCCACAATCGCCTCGGCGAACGTGTCGGCCTTGCGCAGCAGGCGCAGCCGCACCTTGCCGTCGTCGATCAACAGCGCATGCTTCTGCTTGATCGCCTGGAAGATTTCCGGGTGGGGGATCGGCACTTCTTCCGGCTTGTCGCTGGTCTCGCCCAGCACCAGCTTGACGCGTTCGCCTTCCTTGAGCAGGCGTGGCCCGCCGCTTAGCTTGCCCAGGCGGATCTTGGGGCCCTGCAGATCGCAGAGGATGCCGATCGGCCGGCCAACCGTTTCGGACAAGGTCCGCAATTGGCCATGCATCTTGGCCAGCATCTCATGGCTGGTATGGCTCATATTGATGCGGAACACGTCGACGCCGGCATCGAACAAGGCCTGCATCATCTCAGGCGTGTTGGACGCCGGCCCCAGGGTGGCGAGAATCTTGGTCTTCCGGCGGCGGCGCATGGCGATCCTGGTTCTAATGGGAAAGAGCTGGTTCTAGTTGGAAAGAGACTGGGTCCAGTCGGGCTTTTTGCCGGTGTCCACCTCGAAGAAGCCGCGCCGGTCGAAACCGCGCTTGGCGCATGTGCCGCGGCCCACCGCGCGGAACCGCTTGTCGGGGGCAACGCAGAAATAGGTCTTGCCCTCCCAGGTTCCGGCCGCGCCATCGCTGGCATAGAGATAATAAAAGCGTCCCTGCAGCGGGCCGGTGAGGATCGGCGCGCAAGCCTGGGGCTGGATGGTCCACCAACCCTCGCTGGTCCAGTGGGTGCCGTCGAAACGGCCGATGGCGGCGCGCACCGCCAAGCTGCTTCTGTTGCAGACATTGAAGGCGGCAAAGGCGGGGTCCGCCATCAGGGGCAGGCCCGTCATGCCCAAAGTCACAGCCAGGAGCAGGGTCGTGCGACGCATCTTATGGTCCGGTTTGGCGCGAAACCGCTTTTGGGTCAACTGGACGCGGGCATTTTGGCCTCCGCGGTATGCTGCCGCCACCAACCGCCGCATTGCTCCTGCCGGGCGGCCAAAATGCCTCGCATCCTCACGTCTCGATTCTATTATAACCGGCCCATGACGGAAAATGCCTTTGAGGCCATACCGGGCAGGAACGTCGGCGGGGGCGACCCAAATAAAGCAAATAGCCCATTGCTGTTTCTCTGCGATCACGCCTCCAACCGGTTGCCGGAGGGCGGGTTGGGGCTGGACCCCGCCTTGCTTTCGACTCACATCGCCTTTGACATTGGGGCGGCGGCGGTCACCCGCGCCCTGGCCGCGGTCTATGGGGCGCCGGCCCTACTGGGCGGCTGGTCGCGGCTTTTGATCGATCTCAACCGGGGGGCGGACGATCCTACCCTGGTGATGAAGCTGTCGGACGGCAGCATCATTCCCGGCAATGTTTCAGGCGGCGCGGCCGAAGTGGCGCGGCGTATCGCGGCCTATCACGCGCCCTATCATGCCGCGATCGACGCGGAACTGGATCGGATGGGTAAGGGCGCGGTGGTGATCTCGATGCACAGTTTCACGCCGGCCTGGAAGGGCCGCCCGCGTCCCTGGGAAATCGGCATCCTTTATGACCGCGACCGGAGGCTGTCGGCGCCGCTGATGGCGCGCCTGACCGAGGCCGGGTTCAGTATCGGCGACAATGAGCCTTATAGCGGCGCGTTGGAAGGCGACACGCTTTATCAGCACGGCACCTTGCGCGGACTGCCGCATGTGCTGATCGAAATCCGGCAGGACTTGATCTCGAGCGATGCCGTGGCACAAGAGTTTGCGTTGCGCCTGAAACCCATACTGGATGCGGCGCTTGTCGATATGCATGGGGCCGATATGCACAGGCCGGGATGATCTTTCGCGTTGCGCCGCGTGATGCCGGTGGGCTAGGTTCCGCGGCTTTTGAAATTTCGGTAGTCCCAATGGCCAAATCCGGCTTCGCCAAAGATCAGCTCAAATCCTTCATCAACCGCATCGAGCGGCTGGAGGAAGAGCGTGCCGCACTGTCGGCCGACATCCGCGAGGTCTATTCCGAGGCCAAGGGCACCGGTTTCGATACCAAGATCATGCGCCAAGTCATTCGTATGCGGAAATTGGACAAGGCGGACTTCCAGGAACAGGAAGCGATGCTGGATTTGTATCTGACCGCAATGGATATGCGCTAAGGCGCTTGTCTTTTGCGTCGTGAGTGCGTCGCGAGATCGCTCATGGGCTTTTCGCCCACATCGCTCCTCGCTCCTGCTCGCGCCACAAAATCCTGCGCGCGGATGGGTCTTTTTCGCCGCTGTGGTGCCCGGGGAGGGGGGAGGGTAATTCGGCCAGCGGCTTGCTAAAGTTGGCCGGCATGCCCAAACGCGGCCGCCCGCCCCATGACGACCAGCTGACGCCTGCCGAATGGCGCGTGGTCGAAGCCGTGCGCCACGGCATGAGCAGTCCGCAAATCGCCGCGCGGCGTGACATCAGTCTGGACGCCGTCAAATTTCATATCGCCAATGCTTTGCAAAAACTGGGTCTGCACAATCGCGGGGAATTGCGGCGCTGGACGGGCGTGGCGCGTCACTCTGCTCTTTATGGGAAGGAGGCGCAAATGGATAAACCTCTCAAGCTGGGGCCGCTGGGTCAGATCGCGCGGCGGGTTAAGAATATCGGCGAGGCGCGGCGCTGGTATGGCGAGGTGCTGGGGCTGACGCATCTCTACTCCTTTGGCGACCTGGCCTTTTTCGATTGCGGCGGAACGCGTCTGTTTCTGTCTCAGGACGCAAGCGAGGAACAGAATGAGTCGATTCTGTATTTCCGGGTCCCGGACATTCGTGCCGCTCATGCGGGCCTTGCCGCGCGCGGCGTCGAATTCACACATGCACCCCATATGATCCACCGCCATGACGACGGCACCGAGGAGTGGATGGCTTTCTTCAAGGACCATGACAGCCGGCCCTTGGCGATCATGGCGCAGGTCAAGGTCTGAAATAAAAGCGGCCCCTGTTGCGAAACAGGGGCCGCTTTTTCTTACGATGGACGCTTCTCAGCCGGCCTTGCGAACCGCGCTGCTCTCTTCCGGCTCAGCCGCATCGCCTTCCAGGCCGTATTCCTTCAGCTTGCGATACAAGGTTGAGCGGCCGATGCCCAGCCGGCGCGCGACTTCCGACATATGACCGTTATAGCGGGCGATGGCCATGCGGATGATTTCGCACTCCATCTCTTCGAACTTGCGGATATTCCCGGACGGGTCGGTGACTTTGAGCCCATAGGGCGAGGCGGCTTGCGGTGCCGGACTTTCCACGCCGGGCTGGCCGGATTTGACCGAACGCGGCATGCTTTCCACGCCCAGAACCGACGCGATCTGCGGAAAATCGCAGATATCCAGCATCGGGCCATCGCACAGCACCACGGCGCGGAAGATGGTGTTTTCCAGCTGGCGCACATTGCCCGGCCAGTTGAACTGTTCCAGCAACTGGCTGGCCTGGGGCGTTATGCCGGAGACCTGCTTGTGTTCCTCGGCCGCGAAACGCTCGATGAAATGACGCGACAGCGGCGCGATATCGCCGGCGCGGTCGCGCAAGGCGGGCACCGTGACGGGAAACACGTTGAGGCGGTAATAAAGGTCTTCGCGGAACGCGCCTTCCCGCACCATGGCGCCCAGATCGCGGTTGGTGGCGGCAATGATGCGCACATCCACTTTCACGGGCCGCTTGGAGCCCACCGGGTCCACTTCGCCTTCTTGCAGCGCGCGCAGCAGCTTGACCTGCATGTCCAGGCGCAATTCGCCGATCTCGTCCAGGAACAGGGTGCCGCCATCGGCTTCCTGGAACTTGCCCAGATGCTTGTCGCTGGCGCCGGTGAAAGAGCCCTTTTCATGGCCGAACAAAATCGATTCGACCAGATTCTCCGGGATCGCGCCGCAGTTGACGGTCACGAACGGTTTGCCCCCACGCGCCGAGGTGCCTTGGATGGCGCGGGCGATCAATTCCTTGCCGGCGCCGCTTTCGCCTTCGATCAGGACGGGGATATCGGATTGCGCGGCGCGTACGCCCAGGCGGAATACCTGTTTCATCTCCGGCGAGTTGGCGACCAGATCGTCAAAACTGAGCTTGTTGTCCTGCTTTTTCTTCAGCTGCTTCACTTCACCCGACAGAGTGCCGATCTTGAGCTGGTTGCGAATCGAAACGGCGATGCGTTCCGGGCTGGCGGGCTTGACCAGGAAGTCGTTGGCGCCGGCGCGCATGGCGTCCACGGCGGAATCGATGCCGCCTTTGGCGGTCAGCACAATCACCGGCAGGTCGGGATTGGTGGAGCGCAGTTTTTCCAGCACTTCCAGCCCATCCATGTCGGGCATCACCAGGTCCAGCAGCATCAGGGTAATCTGGTCGCCGCGCGGGCCGTTGATCAGGTCCAGCGCGGGTTGGCCTCCCGGGGCGGTCACGGCGTTCATGCCGCCGCGGCTGATCGCGGCTTCCAGCAAACGCCGCTGCACCGGATCGTCATCCACCACAAGAATGGTCTGCGCCATAACCCCAAGCCTCTCGAAATGAAACGGGATTTTGCGGGAACACAGGTAAATGCGGCGTTTAAGCCTGTTCCTTTGCGGTACAGGCCCCTCTGTTCGGATTTGATGCTTAATCAAGCCTGAATCGCGCCAAACATGTGGCGGCGGGCGGTTTTCGGCAGGGTCAGGCGGCATCCCTAAGTTCCAATAAACCACGTTGCCGGGACGGGGGCCTTTGCTATATTCCCCTCAATTCACGATACGGGGCATTAGGCGTGAGCCGGACTGCCCCATAACAAGGGCGTTAGGCGTGAGCCGGAACGCCCATAAAATGGGCGTTAGGCATAGGCCGAACCGCCCTTCCATAAAGGGGCTCTTTAATGGCACACGAATCCGACTATCAGCCGGGATCCATGGACATCAGCGCGCATAAGAAGGCCTATGCCGGCTTTCTGACCGGCTCCAAATGGACCTTCGGATTCATCATGCTGATCATGGTGCTTCTCGCCCTTTTCCGCACCAACGGCTAAGTCTCAAAGGCTCCCTCATGCGCCTTGCGGTCCCGAAGGAAATTCGAGAGGGAGAGACGCGCGTCGCCGCGACGCCTGAGTCCGTCAAAAAGTTCAAGGGACTTGGCTTGGACGTGGTGGTTGAAGCCGGAGCCGGCGCGGGCGCCAAGATTTCCGACAGTGATTATGCCGCCGCCGGCGCGGCGATTGCGCCTGATGCTGCTTCGGCGCTCAAGGATGCCGATATCGTCCTGAAAGTGCGTGGTCCCTCGGCCAGTGAAATTTCCCAAATCAAGAACGGCGCTGTGCTGGCGGCGCTCCTGGCGCCGCATGCCGAAGGCGAGGCGATCTCCAGCCTGGCGAGCCAGGGCGTCACCGCTTTTGCCATGGAATTGCTGCCGCGCATCTCCCGCGCCCAGTCGATGGATGTGCTGTCGTCCCAGGCCAACTTGGCGGGCTACAAGGCGGTGATCGATGCCGCCGCCCAGTATGGCCGCGCCATGCCGATGATGATGACCGCGGCGGGGACCATCGCGCCCGCGCGCGTGCTGGTGATGGGTGTTGGCGTGGCGGGACTTCAGGCCATCGCCACCGCCAAGCGGCTGGGCGCCATTGTCAGCGCCACCGATGTGCGCCCCGCCACCAAGGAACAGGTGGAATCGCTGGGCGGCACTTTCATTGCGGTGATGGATGAGGAATTCAAGAACGCCCAGACGGCGGCCGGCTATGCCAAGCCGATGTCGGCGGAATATCAGGCCAAGCAGGCGGCGCTGACCGCCGAGACCATCAAGAAGCAGGACATCGTCATCACCACCGCTTTGATTCCGGGCCGCAAGGCGCCGATCCTGGTGACGGAAGAGATGATCAAGACCATGAAAGCGGGTTCGGTGATCGTGGATCTGGCGGCGGGCGCGGGCGGCAACACGCCTTTGTCCAAACCCGATCAAGTGGTGGAGGCGCATGGCGTCACTATCATGGGTCCTACCAACCTGCCGGGCGCCCTGTCGGCGGATGCCTCTTCGCTCTACGCCCGCAACCTGTTCAATTTCATCTCGCTGATCGTCGACAAGAAGACCGGCGCGCTGAACGTCGATTGGAATGACGAGATCGTCAAAGGCTCGGCTGTAACAAAGGACGGCGCCGCCGTTTCACGGGGATAGACCATGGAAATGATCGATCCGTTTGTTTTCCGGTTGTCGATATTCGTCCTGGCGATTTTTGTCGGTTATTTCGTGGTCTGGGGCGTGACCCCTGCGCTGCACACGCCGCTGATGGCGGTCACAAACGCGATTTCCTCGGTGATTGTGGTGGGGGCGCTGGTGGCGGTGGCGGTCCCGGAGATAGGCGCGCAATCCTGGACCTCCAAAGGCTTGGGTTTTGTCGCTTTGGCGCTGGCCAGCGTGAATATCTTCGGCGGCTTCCTGGTCACCGCCCGCATGCTGGCGATGTACAAGAAGAAAGACAAGAAATGAGCGCCAACGCCAATATCGCGGCGCTTCTTTATCTTGTCGCCGGCTCGCTTTTCATCCTGGCGCTGAAAGGCCTGTCATCGCCGGCCTCCAGCCGCGCCGGTAACCGCAACGGCATGATCGGCATGACCATCGCGGTCCTCACCACTTTGTGGATTTCGGGTGTCAGCGACCTTCTGACCTGGGGGCTGGTGATTGGGGGCCTTAGCATCGGCGGCATCATCGGCGCGGTGATGGCCAAGCGCATCGCCATGACCAACATGCCCCAGC
Organism: Rhizomicrobium sp.; assembly: GCA_035251465.1. Classification (GTDB taxonomy): domain Bacteria; phylum Pseudomonadota; class Alphaproteobacteria; order Micropepsales; family Micropepsaceae; genus Rhizomicrobium. The sequence goes on from DATFEF010000030.1 coordinate 22,608, forward strand.
TGGTGGCGGCGTTCCACAGCCTGGTCGGCTTGGCGGCGGTGTTGACCGCGGGCGCGGCGCTTTATTCGCCGGAGGCCTTTGGCATTGGAATTGCCGGCGCCATCCATGCCCAGAGCCTGGTCGAAATGAGCCTGGGCGTCGCCATCGGCGCCATCACCTTCTCCGGCTCGGTCATCGCCTTCGCCAAGCTAAACGGCAATATGAGCGGCGCGCCGATCATCCTGCCGGCGCGCCATCTGCTCAATCTGGCGATCTTCCTGGTCATTATCGCTTTGGTTGCGTGGTTCACCATGGACCAGGCGCACTGGATGTTCTGGGCTATCACTGCCCTGTCGCTTCTGTTCGGCATCACCTTGATCATCCCTATCGGCGGCGCCGACATGCCGGTGGTGGTCTCGATGCTGAATTCCTATTCCGGCTGGGCGGCCGCCGCCTTGGGCTTTACCTTGGAAAACAGCGCCCTGATCATCACCGGCGCGCTGGTGGGTTCGTCGGGCGCGATCCTGTCTTACATCATGTGCAAGGGCATGAACCGCAGCTTCATCAGCGTCATTGCCGGCGGCTTCGGCGGCGATACCGGCGGCGCCAAGGGCCCGGCGGAAACCCGCCCCGTCAAGCAGGGTTCGGCCGACGACGCCGCCTTCATCATGAAAAATGCGGCGTCCGTCATCATCGTGCCGGGTTACGGCATGGCGGTGGCCCAGGCCCAGCATGCGGTGCGCGAAATGGCCGACAAGCTCAAGAAGGAAGGCGTCAAGGTCTCTTACGCCATCCATCCGGTGGCGGGCCGCATGCCCGGCCACATGAACGTTCTCCTGGCCGAAGCCAATGTGCCGTATGACGAAGTGTTCGAATTGGAAGACATCAATTCCCAATTCGCCCAGGCCGATGTCGCCTATGTGATCGGCGCCAATGACGTCACCAATCCGTCCGCCAAGACCGATCCCAAATCGCCCATCTTCGGCATGCCGATCCTGGATGTGGAAAAGGCCAAGACCGTGCTATTCATCAAGCGCGGCATGGGCAGCGGCTATGCCGGGGTGGAGAACGAACTCTTCTTCCGCGACAACACCATGATGCTGTTCGCCGATGCCAAGAAGATGACGGAAGAAATCGTCAAGGCGCTGGACCATTAGTATCGGACCAGCTCGCCGGCGAGAAGGCGATGCGGCAGGGCGGCGGCGATGGACTATTATAATGTCTGGTTCGATCTCAAGTCCGGCGTCAAGGATACCGATTTTGCCCGTGACCTGGCGCGCTACATGTCTTACCTGTCGGACAAAAAACTGATCGAAGGCTGGAAGCTCACGCGCCGCAAACTGGGACTTGCGCCTGCCGATTTGGGCGACTTCCATCTGGTGATCGAGACCAAAAACATGGCGCAGTTGGAGGAGGCCTTCCAGCATGTCGCCAGCCGCGCCGAGCCGGTGGAAAGCGTGCATTTCGGGGTCAATTCCAAAGTGCAGAATGCGCGCTTTGGCCTCTACCGCGATTTTCCCGATGCCGTGCGCCGGGAAGGCGAAGAGAAGTTTTAGTTGGGATTTTCGATTTTAAAAAATATTGTCATGCCCGCGAAAGCGGGCATCCATAGAGTAATGGAATCTGGATTCTCGCTTACGCGGGAATGACAATCTGATGTAATGAATCCGAAAAATGCCGCCCTAGGCAGCTTCTTCATTCTCTACTTCAGTCCACCACTCGTTCTGACTTTGCAGAAGACGGCGGAATTCTCCCGTTATAGCTTCGGCTTGTCCGGGTGAAAGTAAGACGATTTGAGGCTCGTCGCCCAATCCGTCATGTTGCTTTATCGCGATATAACCGCTTTGACAGATATAGACCTCAGTTTCATAAGTCGCCTTGATCTTCACGGCAGACATCCCTCGTACGGTGGCGCGAGGAAACTAAGACGATTCTGGGCGCAATGGCCTCTGCCTCTGCACTTTCATTCACTGTTTTGATGAGGGCGTTTGTATTTTTGGTGCGTCTAGATACTAGGGGTTGATCCCCAGGCTACTTCACCCCACCCATTTTACAGACTTCTTTCCACTCCGCAGGCGTGATCGGCTGCACCGACAGGCGGAAGCTGTTCACCAGGCTCATCTGCGCAAGCTTGGGGTTGGCCTTGCAGTCCGCCAGGGTCACGGGCTTGGGCATGTCCTTCACCGCCTTGACCACCACCAGTCCGAAAATGCCTTTCTCGTCGGTGGGATCGGGGCGGTATTCGCCGATCACTTCGACAATGCCGACCACCGCCTTCTCCGCGCCCGAGTGATAGAAGAAGCCCAGATCGCCCTTCTTCATCGCTATCATATTCTGCTTGGCGGTGTGGTTGCGCACCCCGCTCCAAGGCTCGCCCTTGGCGCCCTTCTTTTTCTGCATCTCCCAAGACCAGGTTTCGGGTTCGGTTTTCAGCAGCCAAGCGTTCACCTGCCAAATCTCCCTATTCCACCGTCAGCTTGCGGCGCATCAGCCGCATCACCGCCTCGCCCAGCGGCAGCGCACCGCTGAGCAGATCGGCCATGGCCTCGGCGATGGGCATTTCCACGCCCACTGTCTTGGCCCGCGCCACCAAAGCCGGCGCGGTATCGACGCCTTCCGCCAGCGCGGTTCCCGGCTCTTGGCCTGCGCCCAGCGCCACCCCGAACGAGAAATTGCGCGATGACTTGCTGGTGGCGGTCAGAACCAAGTCGCCCAGCCCCGACAGGCCCATCAAGGTTTCGCGCCGTGCGCCCAGCGCATCGCCCAGGCGCGACAGTTCCGCGAAGCTGCGCGCCAACAGCGCGGCGCGGGCATTCTCGCCCAGCCCCATGCCTTCGACCACGCCGCAGGCGATGGCATAGACATTCTTGGCCGCGCCGCCCAAGGCAACGCCGGTGAGATCGTCGCTGGCATAGGGACGGAAGGCGGACGAACCCAGCGAGGCTTGCAGCGCGGCGGCCAGGGCGTCCTTTGCCGCGATGGTCACGGCGGTGGGCAGGCCGCGCGCCACATCGCGCGCGAAAGATGGTCCCGACAGAATGGCAAGTGGGGTGCCCGGCAAGCTCTCAGCCGCGACTTCCGTCACCAGCTTGCCGCTATTCTTCTCGATGCCCTTGGCGCAGATCACCAATGGCTGACCCGGCATCAGATGCGGTTTCAAACCGCCGGCAAAGACGTGCAGCACCTGGGCGGGAACCGCCAACAGCAGGGCCTGTGCCTTGCAGGCCTCAGCCAGATCGCCGGTGACTTCCAGCTCTTTTGGAATGGCCACGCCGGGCAGGAAGCGGTTGCCGCGGCCCTGCTCTATATCGGCCAGCACGTCATCCTCACGCACCCACAGGCTGGTCTTGCGCCCGGCCGCCAGCGCCGCCAACGCCAGCGCCGTGCCCCAGGCGCCGGCGCCTAGAACCGCGATATGGGAAAAGGAAGCTGGCGGGGACATCAAATCGTTTGTTGCTTATTCAGGGCCGAAATCTATCTTGGCCCCCAGACAACCGCAAATTATCGCCTGAATTTCTCCATACTGCCGTGCGAGCCTTGCTGATGCGCCGCTTTTGCCTTTGCCTTGCCGCCGGTCTCTCGATCGTCCTTTTGGGTGGCGCGGGCCAGCCTGTGCCGCAACGCCTGTACCAAGCCTATAGCGATCAGCAAAAAGCCGACCTGGACAAGATCAGCGCCTATCTCAACGCTTTTCAAAGCCTCAAGGCTGGTTTTGTCCAGATCGGTCCGGAAGGCGGGCTGGACCAGGGCGAAGTCAGTATCCAGAAACCCGGCCAGATCCGTTTCGAATACCGCCCGCCCAGCCCCGTCTTGGTCGTGGCCACCAATGGCAGCGTCTATGTGCAGAATTCCCGTCTCGGCACGGTGGATCGCTATGATCTATCGGATACACCGCTGGGGCTGCTGCTCAACAGCCGCGTCGATCTCAAGACCAACAAGGCGGTGATCGGGGTGAGCCAGCAGAATGGCGCCATTGTGGTGCGCGCCCGCACCACCGCCAATCGCAATGATTCCAACATCACCCTGGTCTTCTCCACCCCCGGCATCGAACTGCGGCAATGGACGGTGCGCGACGATCAGGGTGGCAACACCACCGTGGCGCTGCAGAATTTGCAATTGAACGCCAAGCTCGACACCGCGCTGTTCACCGCGCCGGCAAAGCCGGTCAAGCAGAGCCGCAAATAGTGAAACGTGTTGGGATCATCAGCGACCGCCGCCTGCTTGACGGCATGGCGGTGCACCAGGTCAATGACGAGTATATCGAGGCGATCCGGTGCGGGGCGGGCGCTTTTCCGCTGCTGATCCCGTCAACCGGCACTCCGTTGGACCCGGCCGAAATATTGGCGCAGGTCGATGGGCTGTTGTTCACCGGCGCGCCGTCCAATGTCGCGCCTGTCCATTACGGCGCCTTGGCGCGCCCCGGCACCGAAATGGATGAGATCCGCGACGCAACCACTTTGCCTTTGTTGCGCGCCGCCGTCCAAACCGGCAAGCCGCTGCTGGCGATCTGCCGGGGTTTTCAGGAACTCAATGTCGCGCTGGGCGGCACCCTGCATCAGCATGTCCACGAAATTCCCGGCCGGCTCGATCATCGCGAGCCGGCCGATGTTTCGCGGGATATGGAATATGCGCCGGCCCATCCGATTGCGATTGTGCCGGATGGCCTGTTGGCCCGGCTGTCGGGCCAGACCCAGGGAAAAGTCAATTCCCTGCACCATCAGGGTATCGACCGGCTGGCGCCTGGTCTCAGGTGCGAGGCGCACGCGCCCGACGGCCAGATCGAGGCGGTATCGCATCCCGGCGCCCCGGCTTTTCTGCTGGGGGTGCAATGGCATCCGGAATGGGCTTTCGCCCAAGACCGGCTGAGCCGGGCCATATTCCGGGCTTTCGGGGATGGCCTGTGAGCATTTATTTACAGCATCCTAACAGTTTGCTGACAGATTAGCGGCCGGCTGGGGATCCGGTTTTCATGTCGCTGCCAGTACGCCTGCTGGGCTTTGCCTTCACCAATGCCGACTTCCTGTTTGAGACGGACATGGAGGGCAAGATTCTGTTTGCCGCCGGTGCGGCCAATGATCTGGTCCATGAAAGCGGCGAAAAGCTCATCGGCAAGCCGGCCGCCAAGCTGTTCAAGCCTTCCGAGGGCGTCAAATTCGCGACCTTTGCCCAGGCGCTGAAAAGTGGCGATCGCGCCGGTCCCTTTAAACTCACGCTAGCGACCGGAGCCGATGCCAATCTGGCCATGTTCCGCCTGCCGGAGAACGGCGCCAATATTTCCTGCACGCTGACTTGGCCGGGCACGCGCACGCCAAGCGCCAAACGCGATCCCAAGACGGGGCTGGCGTCCCGCGAAGGTTTCATGGCCGCCGCGGAAAAGGCGGGCGAGCGCGACACCCTCACTTTGGTGCATGTGCAGGGATTGCCCGAACTCTGCGCCCAGCTTCCCACGGAGGGCGCCGAGGCGCTGTTGCAGCGTATCGGCGACAGTATTCAGGCCTCGGGCGCCAGCGCGGGGGCGCGCATTTCCGAGTCCGGTTTCGGTGCTCTGGCGCCGGCAACCAAGGGGTCACTGGAGATCGCGCGCAAGGTGGTGGCGGCATTTTCCGCGGGCGGGCTGGAGCCGCTCGACGTCGCGGAAACCAGTATCGGCCTCAAAGGCGGCGGTCTCAGCCCGGAACAGCGCCTGCTGTCGATGCGGTATGTGATCGGCCAGTTCGCGGACAAGGGCAAGGTCGATGACCGCAATGGCGATATTGCGGGCATCTTCACCGGCATGATGGCGGCGACCGAGCAACGCTTGGCCGCCATGACCAAGACGGTGGGCGAGGGGGCCTTCGAAATCGCTTATCAGCCGATCAGCGATCTGGTCAGTGGAAAAGTCTCGCATTACGAGGCGCTGGCGCGGTTTCCCAATCCCGAAGGAACACTGGAAACCGTCAAATTCATCGAGGCGCTGGGCATTGCCAATGTTTTCGATCTGGCGGTCGCCAGCAAGGTTCTGGACCTGGTTGAAGAACAATCCCATGCCCACATCGCGTTCAATGTCTCGGGCACGACCATCGCTTCGCCGTCCAGCTTCGGCATGCTGGCGGGCATTCTCACCAAGCGGCGCAAGCTGGCGCCGCGCACGCTTATCGAAATTACAGAGACTGCGGCCATCCATGATCTGGAAAGCGCGGGCAAGGCGATCGCCACTTTGCGCGCCATGGGCTATCGCGTGGGGCTGGATGATTTTGGCGCAGGCAGCGCCTCGATCAATTATTTGCACGCCTTCCAGGTGGATTTCGTGAAATTCGACGGCGCCATGATCAAGAAGATCGGCAGCTCCAAGCGCGACGATGCGCTGCTGGCGGGTTTGGCGAAACTGTGCGCCGAGATGGGCGTGACCACCATCGCCGAATGGATCGAAACCGAGGCTTTGGCCAAATCCGCCCGTGCCCTGGGTTTTCAGCATGGCCAGGGCAAATGGCTGGGCGCCCCGCTTGCGCAATTGCCTACTGCACCTGCCGCGGTTGCCAAGCGCAAGGGGGTTACAGAATCCTGGGGGTGAGGCACGTCCGCAGCGCGGCAAATCGGTCCAGTGGACCGATTTGAGTGCCGAACGCCGCAGCGGCGTGCGCCCAAGCGCGCCGCGAGGCCGGGAAAGCCGCCAGTGAGCGCCGGATTTTTCAGGGTTCCGGACCAGGATAGGATGGCCAAAACCCCCTTGATTTTGGCCAGAATCACTATGTCATAAATACAACTGTCATTATAATTTTGTTATACAAACTAATTTTCTTGAAAAATGTGGTATCTTTGCATAGTTTAGAGGGTGAAGACGGTCTAGGGCTGCTAGCACTGCCCCCCGCTCGCTTTCAGCCCCGTCTTCGCTGGGGTAACCGGTTATCCCCTCCCGGTTGCTCCTTGCGCTTATCAAAGCGCTTTTGCCCCCGGCCCCCCGCCGGGGGCTTTTTTTTATGGCCGGCTGGCGCCAGATCGTGCCGACGCTGGGTCTTTTAGTCCGAAGGGAAGCGACACCCGCCGCAAGGTCAGGCTGAGCCGCCCGCCGCCGGCGAGCAGTTGGGAGGTTCCGGGCTTGACGCGGTCTATGCCGTGATAGGCCAGCCGGGCGACCCCGCCAAAAGCGATGACGTCGCCGGAGGCCAGGGTGACGCTGACGGTCTTGCCGCCGCGTCCCCATTTTCCATTCTTAAAAGTGCCGCCGATGCGGAACAGAGCCTCGTCACCCAGCGAAACTCCGATCACCGCCGCGGTTACGTCCTTCTCGTCGCGGTCCTGGTGCAGTCCCATTTTCGCGCCGCTGCGGTAGAGATTGACCAGGCAGCTTTCCGGCTGCGGTCCCGCGTTGATCTCGTCCCAAACATCCAGCAGCAGCTGCGGAATGGCGGGCCAGGGCGCTCCCGTCACCGGATGGATGGGCTGATAGCGATAGCCACTTTTGTCCGATACCCAACCGAGCTTGCCGAAATTGCTTTCCTCCACCGAAAAGGGCTTGCCGGTATCGGGCATCACCGGGCGGTAAAGCGGTGCCTGCTCAAGCCGCACCATCACGTCGTCGCGCAATTTCTTCTGCTCTGCCGGGGAGAATTTTTCGCGCCACAGAAAAACCCCGGGAGCAATGACGAGCTTTGTCACCACTGAAAAGGAGATCTCGTCGGGGTGGAGAAAATCGCGGCATAACCGCCTTGCAGGCCATTGGCGTCCAGCCAGGCCTTCAATTTTTCGGGGCTGTAGCCGTCCGCGATCCAGTGCGCCAACGGTTTGCCATCGGCATCGGCCTGGGCGAAGTCCAGAAAAACCTTCAGCCAGCGCTGTTGGGGCTTGGGGAAATGCAGATAGGGAAAGGGCGCGAATTGCTGTCTTGCCGCATCCATCGCGCCCCAGCCGTCGCGGTGGATGATGTAGAGCGCCGCGGCGAAGCTGGTGCGGTCCTGGCCGCCGGAGCATTTGAGCATGAAAGGACGCGGCGCGGCGTCAAAGGCCGCAATCAAGTGCGCCAGCATGTCCCGGGTCGGCAGCTTGCGCGAATCCAGCATGGCGTCGAGATGGGCGATGCCGGCGCTTTGGGCGATGGCGGTTTCGGTTTTCCACCAACCGAGATCGTCGTTGCGTCCGCGCAGATTGATAATGGCGCGGATGCCGCGGCGCTTCAGGAAAGGGCCAAGCCCGCCGGCCCAGGCCTGCATCGCGCGCGCGGCTTCGCCCGGTATCACCCAGTGAAAGTTGTAAAGAATATCCCCGACTGTTCGGACCTGGACCGATCGCATAAGGTGGGATTTAGCATATTTCGGAAAGCCCATGCGCATCACCAAGCAAGTCCTGGCCCGCCGCTGGGTCCTCTCCTCGGTCCTGGCCGCCTTGGTGTTTGCCGTCCTGGCCTGGTCGGACCTGCGCCTGAAAAGCCTCGCGGGTTTCGGCACCGCCGATTTGCAGGGCTTCGCCACGGCGGATCAGTATCGCCAAGCCTTCATGGCCTGGCCGTCGCGCTATGCGGCGCGCGCCGGCTTCAATTGGGGCCTGGATTATCTCTTGATGCCGCTCTATGCGGCGGCCTTTTTCTATTCCGGCATTCTGGCGCGGGAAGTCTTCGCTCCACGCCCGGGCCGTCTCCGCCGCATCCTCACCTTGCTGGCGGCGGTGCCCATAGCGGGCGCGCTGCTGGATGCGGTCGAGAATGCGTTACAGCTGAGCATGCTGCTGTTGGGTGCTACCAACGAGACGGCGCGCATCGCCCTGTCCGTTTCCAACGCCAAATGGGTGGCGATCTATGTCGGGGTGGCGCTGTGGTTGGGGGCGGTGCTGGCCCGCCAGCAAGAGCGCCTTCAGCGGCGTCTCAAACAGGCTAATGAGCCTTAAGAAAGCTGTCCTTGACCGCAAAGCGTCTTTGCGTATATTCCGCCGCTCTCCGGGGGACTCGCTCCTTAGGAAAAACAATTAAATTCAAAGGTTTAGACCATGTATGCGGTCGTCCGCACCGGCGGAAAACAGTATAAAGTGGCCAAGGACAGCGTCCTGAAGGTCGAAAGCCTGTCGGGCGATGTCGGCGCCAAGCTGGATCTCGAGGTCCTGATGCTGGGCGGCGACAAGCCGAAGATCGGCGCGCCGCTGGTCAAGGGCGCCTCGGTTCAGTGCGAGATCGTCGAACATGGCCAGGGCGACAAGGTCATCGCCTTCAAGAAGAAGCGCCGCAAGAACACCCATCGCAAGCGCGGCCACCGCCAGCACTTCACCACGGTGAAGGTGCTCGGTATCACGGCTGGCAAGGAGTAAGTCATGGCGCACAAGAAAGCCGGCGGTTCCTCGCGCAACGGTCGCGATTCCAATCCCAAGATGCTGGGCGTCAAGCTGTTCGGCGGCGAAGCCGTCGCGGGCGGCAATGTGATCGTGCGTCAGCGCGGCACCAAATTCTATGCCGGCGAAGGCGTTGGCATGGGCAAGGACCATACCCTGTTTGCACTCCGCGATGGCCAGGTCTCGTTCAAGACCGGCTACAAGCGCCGTACCTTCGTGTCCGTGATCGCGGCCATGAATCCGGCGGTAAAGATCGCGGCAGAATAGGCGGCTGAAAACATAGGCCGCCAAGAAATTGGCGGCCCATTATGCGCGAGGGAGATGGTCCGCCATCTCCCTTTTTTATTCCTCGCACGAAAGGACTTGCGGGGGATGACATGTGCATTCTGGAGAGTGAGAGACTGATCCTGCGGCCGCCTCGGCCCACGGATATTCAAAGCCTGACGGTGTGGCTCGGCGATTTCGAGGTGGCGCGGATGACTTCGCGCATACCCCATCCTTATGGCGAAGGGGATGCCGAGGCTTTCTTGGCGATGGCGGACGAACATCGCTTTGTGATCCAGCGCAAGAGCGATGGACTTTTCCTGGGCATGACCGGACTGCATGCCGAAGACGGCTATGAGTTCGGCTATTGGCTGGGCAAGCCATTCTGGGGGCAGGGTTATGCCACGGAAGGCGCGCACCGGCTGGTGAGCTATGCCTTCGGGGCGCTGGGTCTTGAAACGGTCCATGCCGGCTGGTTCTACGACAATCCGGCCTCGGGCCGCGTTCTGGCCAAGCTGGGTGCGCGCCACAACGGCTCGGCGATGCGGGATTGCCGGGCCCGGGGCCGCGCGGTTCTGTGCCATGACATGCTGTTGACGCGGGCCGATTTCCTGCGAAAACAGGCCGCATAGGGAGCGACCGGCGACATGAGCGTAGCGAATGCCGTCCGGCGCGACCAATAAATAGGGCTCGCCATGAAGTTTCTCGACGTCGCCAAGGTCTACGCCCAGTCCGGTGCAGGCGGGAACGGCTGCGTCGCGTTCCGGCGCGAGAAATTCATCGAATATGGCGGGCCCTATGGCGGCGATGGCGGGCGCGGCGGCGATGTGATCGCGGAAGCGGTGGAGAATCTCAACACCCTGATCGACTACCGCTTCCAGCAGCATGTGAAGGCCAAGAGCGGCGAAGGCGGCAAGGGCAAGGTGATGACCGGCGCCGGCGGCGCCGATGCCATCATGAAAGTGCCGGTCGGAACCGAGATCTATGAGGAAGACGGCGAGAGTCTGATCGTCGACATGGCCACACCGGGGCAGCGCTATCGCTTGCTCAAGGGCGGCAATGGCGGTTTCGGCAATTATCATTTCAAAAGCCCCACCAACCAGGCGCCGGAATTCGCACTGCCCGGTCAGGCGTGCGAGGAAAAGATTTTCATCCTCAAGCTCAAGCTGATCGCCGATGCCGGGCTGATCGGCATGCCCAATGCCGGCAAATCGACCTTTCTCAGCCGTGTGTCTGCGGCCAGGCCCAAGATTGCCGACTATCCCTTCACCACCCTGGAACCCCAATTGGGCGTGGTGAAGATCGACGAAAGTGATTTTGTGCTGGCCGACCTGCCCGGCTTGATCGAAGGCGCGCATGAAGGCGTGGGATTGGGCGACCGGTTTCTGGGCCATGCGGAACGCTGCGCCTCCATCTTGCATCTGATCGACGGCACCGGCGATGCCGTCGCCAAGGCCTACAAGACCATTCGCGCCGAGCTGGAAGCCTATGGTCATGGCTTGGACGAAAAGCCCGAGATCGTGGCGCTGAACAAGGTCGATGCCATCCCCGAACGGGAGCTGGCAAAAAAACGCGCCGCCCTGGAAAAAGCCTGCGGCCATAAGGTTCATGTGATTTCCGGGGTCAGCGGCGAGGGCATCAACACGGTGCTGCGCGCCATGGCGCGGGAGGTCAACCGCCGCCGCTTGGAGCGGGCGGAAGAAGCCCAGGATAGCCGCCCGGCCCGGGCGCCCAGAAGCCGCAGCGAACGGCAGACCGTCAATTTCCATGCGCCGGTTGT
>DATFEF010000051.1:0-48728 GCA_035251465.1 Rhizomicrobium sp.
TGACAGTCAAGCATGCATTAACCGTACCAGCGTATTTTCCACAGGCTTTCCAAGCCCCCGTCAGTCGCCGGGACGGGAACCTGTTAACCGCGTTTACACTTCAGGCTTCTCATCAGGATTCTTTGGCCCCGTCACGGGGCCGTGCTCGTCGTGGTGGTGGCCGGAGCGGCATCGTCATCGCCCGACACCGCCAGGGCAATGCCGATTCCCACCGCCGCCGCCCCCATCACCAGCAGCGGCGTGCTTACCTCCTGACCTTGCGCCTGCTTGATGCCGGCCGGCTTGCCCGGCGCGAGCGGCGCCCCTTGCGGCGCGGCGAACGCAGCGGACACCGCGAGCGGGATCAAAAGCGGCAAAATCATGCTTTTGGAAACTCTGCGCATATGCGGCTCCTTCAATGGTATCGAGGCGAACGGGCGGCCCGCGATTGCGTTCCAGTTCCCACTTGTGAAAGAGCCGCGAAAAAAGAACCCCGCTGCGTTAGCAACGGGGTTCTCAAGCCAAGAGGCTTCTGGCGTCCCGCGCTAGGCAGGACGGTTGTCGCGGGACGAACCCGCAGTTCACGGTCAATAATGTTTAGAAAAGACCGATAAAGCGGCGATGACGCCAGCCTGTCGGCCCAGGCTCGCAGGCCCGGCTAGAGCGGCGAGCCGCTTGGCATTTCAGGTGGAGTAACTTCCATGCGGAAACCTCCTTCTGCACGATCCGCCGCTGTGGCCGTCCGCCTGGCGAAACCCGGTTCCTCCGGCACGTTACTGGTCCAGCCTTGGCTGAGCCTCGAGCCTCTGCATGCAGTAGGCCGATACGTCGAAGAAGCGGTGCGTCGGAGCGAACTCCATCACGGCAACACCCAAATCATCCTCCCGCGAAGAGCCCAAGTCAACAGCGCAAAAAGATTGGTAAAATAAGGGTTTCGCAAAAAGAAAAGACGATACGACTCAATCGCGCCGCACCCAGCAGGTACACGCGCGGCATGGCTGCTTTATGCGCCGCCATTGCCAAGCAAATAATTCTATAATACAACTATTCACGTATCATTGAATTATTTGGAATTCCGGCACAACCTTCAAGACGAAAAAAGGGCCGCCGGGCTCGAACATCTTTTGCAATGTGGAAGCATGAAGATCGAATCCGCGGCGGACACATTATCGGCCCTGGCGCATGGCGGCCGGTTGGCGATTTTCCGCCTTTTGGTGAAAGCGGGTCCCGCAGGTTTGGCGGCGGGCGATATCGCCCGCAAGCTCGATACACAGCCCAACACCATGTCCGCGCAGTTGCTGGTTTTATCCAATGCGGGCTTGATACGGGCGCGCCGCGACGGCCGCTCCATCATCTATACCGCCGACTTCGACCGGATGGGTGAATTGCTACAGTTTCTCACAAAGGATTGCTGCGGCGGGCGTCCCGAAATCTGCGCCCCATTGGCGCAAACGGTGAACGCCTGCTGCCCGCCCAAGAAGCGCCGCGCATGACCTACAATGTCCTGTTCCTCTGCACCGGTAATTCGGCGCGTTCGATTATCGCCGAAGCCATCCTCAATGCGGCCGCGCCCGGGCGGTTCCACGCCTTTTCCGCCGGTTCCCTTCCCAAGGGCGAGGTCAATCCGCATGCCCTGGATATGTTGGGGCGCCTGGGTCACGACATACGCCCATTGCGTTCCAAGCCCTGGGACGAATTCGCCAAGCCGGATTCGCCGCCGCTGGATTTCGTCATCACCGTCTGCGACAACGCGGCGGGCGAAGTCTGCCCGATCTGGCCCGGCCAGCCCATGACCGCGCATTGGGGCATGCCCGATCCCGCCGCCGCCCAAGGCACGCCCGCGGACATCGCCCTGGCCTTTGCCGAGACCTATCGCATGCTTTCCAACCGCATCAACATCTTCGCCAATCTGAAGATATCCGGCCTGGACCGCTTGTCACTGCAGACGAAAGTGGCGGACATCGCCAAACAGCCATGATGCGCCGCCTGGCGGCGGAATTTCTCGGTACGGCTTTGCTGCTGGCCGCGGTGGTGGGCTCCGGCATCATGGCCGAGCGGCTGGCGGACGGAAATACCGCTATCGCCCTGCTGGCCAATGCCCTGGCCACCGGCGCGGTGCTGGTGGTGCTGATTACCGTCTTGGCGCCATTGTCGGGCGCGCATTTCAATCCGTGCGTTTCGCTGTATGCCGCGATGCGCGGCGAGATGGCTTGGAGCCAGGCCGCGCTTTATAGCGGGATCCAGCTGGTGGCGGCGATCCTGGGCGTTTGGCTCACCCATGCGATGTTCGCCGTGCCGATCCTGCAAGTCTCCGCGCATCCGCGCGACGGTGCGCCGCAAGGACTGGCGGAATTTGTCGCCACCTTCGGGCTGCTGCTCACCATCGCGGGCGCGCAGCGCTTCAAGCCCGCGCACACGCCCATGCTGGTCGGTCTCTACATTACCGGAGCCTATTGGTTCACCGCTTCGACCTCTTTCGCCAATCCCGCGGTGACGGTTGCCCGCATGCTGACCGACAGTTTCTCCGGCATAGCGCCCACCTCCGCGCCCGGTTTCATTATTGCGCAACTGCTGGCGGCCGTGATGGCCTCGCGCCTGCTGCCCTGGCTGTTCGGCAAGGCGTAAGGACCGCTAGTGTCCCGATTCCGAAATTCGCATGATCACGATATCGGGTTCTAGCGAATTTCGGAATCGTAAGGACACTAGCCAACTTACTGATTTCTGGTGTCGTTTTGGTTTCGAAGTTCGCCAAGGGCTCGATATCGATGATGGTGCGAACTTCGAAACCACGACACCATACTCTCAAGCAGCTTTGGCGAACATCCGCATCACCGAGATGAAGATCGCCGCGCCGAACACCGCGGTGACGATCGAAGGCACGATATCGCCCGCCGCCGCCAGTCCCAATAGCTCGGCCAGCCAGCCACCGATGAAGCCACCCACGATGCCGATGATAATATCGCCGGCAAGCCCGTAGCCACTGCCCTTCATCAGGATGCCGGCCAGCCAGCCGGCAAGCCCGCCGATGGCAAGCCATAGGATCTGCGCTTCGGTCATTCACCCCTCATGCTTGGACTGTCGTTTTGGACTGTCCGTACCGCAAAGCATACGAAAAGACGATTGCGGTCTTGATTCCGACCGGCGCGATGCTGGTCAAGGGATGGGGCAGGAAAATGCTCCAACTATGGCTTTTCTGGGCAGTGGCTGACGATTCGTCAGCTTCATTTTTTTGGTCCGCGCCAACTCCCGCGCGAAATCGATATCGGCGGAATCGTCCGTCATGAAATGGCTCGGCGCGCATAACCTATCCGAGGCCCGGTGCCGTCAAGCTGGTATTGCAACGATCATTATGGCAAGTCTTTCCAGCATCCAGGGGGGCCGAATGCAGGGTTGGGACGCGCGGCCAAAAGCTCGACAAATTGTGTGCCGCGCCATCAAGAGCAGCTGGCAAATTGTCAGAGCGATGCCCTTTCTGTTCGTGGGCGTGACCATCGCTTGTGTTCTGGTCAACATCGCCACCGTGGAGATCAGCAATCTGCTGCCGGCGAGTATGGCCGACCAAGTCGCACGGTCGTCCGAGACGCCAAGTCTTTTGACTTACGCAGATTTCCTTCCTCTTCAGATACTTTTGCTGGTCAACCTTTTTTTCCAGGCGGTAATTCTTGCTCCGATGGAAATTGCGATCTATCGCTTCATTCTCCTAGGAAAGACCTCCCTGGAATCGCCATCAGTACTGATGCCATACGTCCGGCGATGTATAGCATGGACCTTCGTGTTCGATTTGGCGATGCATGTCTCCGGACAAGCGGAATTCCTGCCCGCGCCGTGGGGTGATTTTTATGGATTACCGCAGCTATTTTTCTTAATCGTCTCTATTTGGCTGTCTCTCATATTTCCCGCCATCGCGGTTGGCGCACCCAGTGCGGGCTGGCAAGACCGTGTTCGAACCGCAATTCGCCAAACCAGGGGAAATTTCTGGATGCTGATGTGCACTTTCGGGATACTACTAATTCCGGTTTGCGCGACGATGGCAGTATTTTTTTTCTCCACCAGCGAGACGGAAGGCAACAAGATGCTTTTAAGCTGGCCATATCAGACCGGAATAGCTGTGCTGGCCATTGCGTTTGGAGCAATAGGAGCGGCGGCGACTTCCTGGATCTATGCATGGGTGACAAACGCCGAGCCGCGAGAAGTTTAGCCTAGCGATTCATGGCATGCGCCATCTCGGCGACCATGCAGCCGTGCGCGGGGCGGCGGGCAAAGGCGGGGCGGCCTAAACGGCCACTGCGAGCAGGAAACAAGACTGAACCGCCAGCAATCCGGTTTTCATGGTGCGCTCTGGCATTGTCCGTCACGCAACTGACGCTAAACACGCTTTAACCATCAATCTCGCGCTCTCGCGATGCCGGTCCACGGCGCGAACGGCGCGTTCCGATACTGACATATTATCACGGCTTGGCAGGTACTTTTCCGCCCAGCTATAAGCGCGACGCGGCATTTGCCGTATCACGGGCTAGGGGCTTGCATGAATATCCGCATTGGCGCGGCACTGGCTGCCGCAATGACGTTTGTCCTGCTTGGCGGTTGTGCCACGCAAGAAGATGTGGTCCCCATATCCTACAAGGCCGTGGGCGGCGCCCAGGTGGGCAATGGGGCCACGGTTTCGGTGACTGTCGAGGATTCGCGCACCGAAGACCGCACCCGTATATCCAACAAGATAAACGGCTATGGGATGGAAATGGCGGCGATCCGCGCCAACCGGCCGGTGCCAGACATCATCAAGGAGGCTATGGAGACGGAACTGCGCAACCGCGGCTTTGTCATCGGCCAAGGTGGCTCCAGCGCCAAGCTGTCGGTCAACCGCTTTTACGCCAGCTTCAAGCAGGGTTTCTTTTCGGGCGACGCCATCGGCGACGTCAAACTGCATGCCGTGGTCCTTTCACCCTCGGGCCAGACCTTGTACGAGCGGCAAGTGAACGTCGAAGGCAAGGCGGCCAACATCCAGCTCGCATCCGGATCGAACGCGGCGGATGCCCTGGTGGACGGCATGGCCAAGGCCATGTCCGCTCTGTTCGATGACCCTGCCTTTGTCGCCGCCCTGGCCAAACCCACCACCACCGCCTTCAACAACAGCTAGAAAAACCATGATACGCATTGCACTGACGCTCAGCACAGCCATCCTCCTCGCCGGTTGCGTCAATAGCAGCAGCGAAACGGTCCGCTCCATGCCTGCCGACCTGATGAAGAACGGCAAGGTCGCTGCCATTACAGTGAAGGAGGTTCCCTCTAACACCTCGCCCGAATTCCGCGGCAAGATGGAAAGCCAATTGCGCCAAGCGATGGACCATTGCGCCACGGGGACCGAGCCGCTGGACCTGGAAGTCTCGGTCACGGATTTCAAGGGAAACAATGCCGCCAAGGCGATCCTGATCGGCGATTCCAACAACATCAAGGGTCAGGCGCGGTTACGTCGGGCCAATGGCGGCGACGTGGTGGGCGATTTCGATATCGCGCGTTCCGTGGGCGCGGGCGGCATCGCGGGCGCCTTAGTCATGAGCTACGCCGAGGACAAAACCGCCTTCGGCTTTGCCGCCGAGATCTGCAAACGGGCTTTCGGAAAAGCCCCCTATACCCAGCCCCGCAGAAACATCCCGCCAGACACTATCGGCCGGGACAGCAAGCGCCGCAAAGCCGCGCAGGACTAAACACCTAGGGCGTGGTGGCGGTGGGCGCGCTGCTACCCTTGTCAGCGACCAGGACGATCGCCAGGACGGCGGAAGCCAGCGTTAGGCCGGCTATCAACATCACTTCCCGTCTCTCCGATGTCACGCCGGCCTGTTTCACGCCGGCGGGCTTGCCCGGTGCCAGACGCGGGTTCGCGGACAAGGGCCCGGCCAACAAAGAACCGGCCACGACAATGGCTGACAACAAAAGACGCATGACACCCCCAACCCCAACAAACGGAGACGAGCATATCGCGCGCGATTCCTCCAGGGGTTGTACACTTAGTGACAATAAATCAGTATTGCATTTACGCTGTTTTACGCGGTTTCTGTGAGAGTGTTCCGAATCCGGAACACAGCTATTATTTCTCGTAACACACCGTCTTGGCGGCCGCCGGATACGCAATCCAGGCTTTCCCAACGCACGGTCTGGAGCGCCGCAATCGGCCGGGAATTTTCGCGGTCAGAAAAAACTCTCATTGCCGGAGAAGACCGGCGCCTGTTTTTCGCGCCCAGAAGGATTACGACAAGCCATTCATGTGCCATTCATCCCGGCTTTGCGATCCTGCAAACGCCGGAAATCTTCCGGCCTGGAGAGTAAGATGAATCGCACACTCATGGTTCTCGGCGCCCTCGGCAGCCTGACGTTGCTGGGCGGCTGCGTCTCGGACTATCGCGGCGACGGCCATTATCGCGGCGGTTATTATGGCAACTATTACAGCGGCTATTACGAGCCGGACTATTACCCTTACGCCTACGGATCCCGCTATGTTCCGTATAGCGGCTATAATCGCGGTTATGGCGGCTATCGCAACGGGTATCGCCGCGACCATGACGGCGACCGTGGCGATCGCCGGGGCGACAATCGTGGTGACAATCGCGGTAACCGCGACCAGGCCGCCAATCAAGGCAATAGCAACCAGGGAAGCGGCTATCGCAGCGGTGGCGGCGACGGCGGCAATCGCGGGCAGCGTTCGGAGTCTGGTGGCGGTGGCCAGCAGCAAAGCGCACCGCCTCCCAGCGGCGGACCCTCGGGCCGTTTCGGCCATCCCGGCACCAGCAACAATCCGCTTTGACGCGCTAGATTGTCATTCCCGGCCGAGCGAAGCGTTCCGCTTCGCGAGGGGAAGGGAACCCAGATATTTCCACCTATAAGTTTTCAACACCTGGGTCCCGCGACCGTCTCCTGGCTGCCGGAAAACCAAAAATGCTCGCTATCATCGCTGTGGCCAGAAAGCTTCTAACCATCCTCAACGCCATCCTCAGGGACAAAAAACCGTGGCAAACCGCTTGACACCAAAGACAGTCGCTTCCTTCGCAGCGCGGCTCGCCGGGGATGACAAATTGTGGTGTTCGGTTGACGCGACACCAATCTAGCGTCCGCCGCAAGTGCGCTATCGCGCGAAACCGCATCATGGCTGTCCTGCAGAACCGGAAACAACACTCAAACCTGTACCGACATCTAATCCAACGTCCTTCTAAACCGCAGCAGCGCGATGCTGCCCGCCACCAGGGTAAAGGCCAGCAGCGGCCATAGCTCGCCCGCGATCTCGCCCATCCTATTGGCTTTCAGCAGCACGCCGCGCACGATGCGCAGAAAATGGGTGGCGGGCAGAATCTCGCCCAACACTTGCGCCCAATTGGGCATACCAGCAAAGGGAAAGGCGAAACCCGACAGCAGGATCGACGGCAACAGGAAGAACACCGTCATCTGCATCGCCTGAAGCTGGTTCTGGGCGATGGTGGAAAAAGTATAGCCCACCGCCAGATTGGCGATGATGAAAATGGTGACGCCCAGGCCCAACAAGGTCAGCGATCCCAGAAACGGCACGGCAAAGACATAGCGCGCCATCGCCAGCACGATGGCGCTCTGCACCAGCCCCACCAGCACATTGGGCGCGATCTTGCCGATCATGATTTCCAGCGGCGTGGCGGGCATGGCCAGCAGATTCTCGTATGTCCCGCGTTCGCGCTCCCGCGTCAGCGCCAGGCAGGTCATCAGCACCATGGTCATGGTGAGGATGACGGCCAACAGCCCCGGCACGATGCTGTAATGGGTGTTGGATTCCGGATTGTAGAGCAGATGCGTCACGGCATTGAACGGCGGCTCGCCCTGGACGCGGTTTTTGAGCGCACCTTTCAAATCGTCGCGCAGCGCGGTGGCGGCGATGGCCTTGAAGGCGCTGATGGCATAGCCGCTGGAGGCGGGATCGGTGGCATCCACTTCCAGCAACAGGTCGGGCGTGGCGCCCTTGATCAGGTCGCGGCTGAAATGGACTGGCACTTCCAGCACGAACAGCACCTTGCCTTCCTGGAGCAGCCGGCGCGCTTCGGTTGGCGAGCGGGTTTCCGCCACGATCTCGAAATAGCTGGAATTTTTCATCGCCGCGACGATGGAGCGGGCATAAACACCGGGATCGGCGATGCTGACCGCGGTGGGCAGCGACTTGGGATTGAAGTTGATGGCAAAGCCGAACAGGAACAGCTGCATCAGGGGAATGCCGATGATCATCGCCAAGGTGACGCGGTCGCGCCGCATCTGGAGGAATTCCTTGATCAAGATCGCGCCCACGCGCCGCGGCGAGAACATCACGCCTTCTCCTGCAATTGGATGAAGACGTCTTCCAGGCTTGGCGCTTCCTCGCGCACCGTCAGGCCGGGCCGGCTCTTATAAGGCGCGACGGTGCGTTCCAGTGCGGCACGGTCCTTGCCGCTGACATGCAGCGCGGCGCCGAAGAAACCGGCATAGTCCACCCCGGGCCTGTCCTGGAAATCGCCGATCAAGTGGCGCGCCTCTTTTCCTTCCAGCACAAAGGTCACCAGGCCCGATCCGGCGATCACCTCGCCCACCGTGCCGCCCGCCACCAGCTTGCCGTTCAGGATATAGACAATGCGGTCGCAGCGTTCGGCCTCGTCCATATAGTGGGTGGAGACCAAAACGGTCAGGCCCTGATCGCTCAAGGCATGGATCTGTTCCCAGAAATCGCGCCGCGCCTTGGGATCGACACCCGCCGTCGGTTCGTCCAGCAGCAGCAGTTGCGGATCGTGCAGCAGGCAGGCGGCCAGCGCCATGCGCTGTTTCCAGCCGCCGGACAATTGGCCCGCCAACTGATCCTGACGCTTCTCAAGCCCCAGCCGCTGCAAACTCTGCTCCACCCGCGCCCGCGCATTGGCCACGCCATACAGCCGCGCCACGAATTCCAGATTCTCGCGGATCGACAGGTCTTCCCAGAAACTGAACTTCTGGGTCATGTAGCCGACCTGGCGCTTGATCGCTTCCGCCTGGGTGCGGAAATTCAGCCCCAGGCAGACACCCTCGCCCTCATCCGCCGTCAACAGGCCGCACAGCATGCGGATGGTGGTGGTCTTGCCCGAACCGTTGGGGCCCAGAAATCCCCACACCTGGCCGCGCGGCACCGCGATATCGACATGATCGACCGCCACCTTGCTGCCGAAGCACTTGGTCAGTCCCTTCACGTCGATCGCCATTTCGGTCATGGCCATCCTCTCAAAGCGGCCGCACTTCCACCGGCTGGCCGGGATGAAGATCGAGCCCTTGCGGCAGGCGCGCCTCGGCCTTGAACACCAGCTTCTCGCGATTGCCCTGGCTAAAGATCACCGGCTGGGTGAATTCCTCGCGCGCCGCCAGGAAGGTCACCTTGGCATCCATTGCCTTGCAGCCGTCACACGTGATGCGCACCGTGCCGCCGAGCTTGATGCGCGGCAGGTCCGGCTCGGGCACGAAAAAGCGCACAAAGACATTCTTGGGCGGCAGCACCGCCACCACCGGCGTGGCGGCCGGCACATACTCGCCCTCGCGGAAATAGATATCCTGCACCCGTCCTTCGGTCTGGGCCACGATATCGCGCTGGCCCAAACCGTAACGCGCCGATGTCAGGCCGGCTTGCATCTGGGCGATCTGCGAGCGCAGTTGCGCGATGCGCGCTTCGGACTGGCGATAGTTGGACAGCGCCAGGTCGCGCTGGGTGGGCGTGCCGGCATTGTCGCGCGCCAGCCGGTTCTGCCGGTCCAGCGTGGTCTTGGCGTAAGCCAGATTGGCGATTTCCTGTGTCAGGCCGGCACGGGCCTGGGCCAGATTCGCCACCGCCTGCTGCGCGCCGGCCTGTTCGTACACACTGTCCAGCACGAACAGAAGATCGCCGCGATGCACCAGCGCGCCGCGCTC
The DNA here is from genome assembly GCA_035251465.1 of Rhizomicrobium sp. Classification (GTDB taxonomy): domain Bacteria; phylum Pseudomonadota; class Alphaproteobacteria; order Micropepsales; family Micropepsaceae; genus Rhizomicrobium. Next base: position 9,889 of record DATFEF010000051.1, read on the forward strand.
GACTTTCAGGACGGTGACCCAGCCGGGCTGCGGCGCGGAGATATAAGCGGTGTCGCCTTCGCCATAGCCCAGCCAGGGCTGCTCCTTTTGTTGCTCGCAGGCCCCCAGCAGCGGCAACAGCGCGATCAGAAGGGAAAGTTTTTTCATCCCGGCCTCGCTTCCAGCCCCTGCAGCAACACCTGCAGATGGGCTTCGATCAATCCTTCATGGTCGTAGGGGCGCGCATCGAACTGCGCGAAGGTGGTGCGCCAGAGGGCGATCAGCAGAATGGGCGCTACGCACAGCCGCGCCGCATGTTCCGGAGCGATGGCGCGGAATTCGCCGCGCGCCGTGCCGCGCTTGATGATGCCGCCGAGCAGCACGATGCCCTGTTCGATGATTTCCTCGCGCCAGAATTTCGCCAGTTCGGGGAAATTGCCCGACTCCGCCAAAATCATCTTGGGCAGGATCACCCGGTCGCTGGTGCGCACAAAACTGCCCATGGTGGACAGCACCAAGCGCAACAGTTGCGCGCTGGGCCCTTGGAAATTCTCCACCAGGCTTCGCACCGCGCCCAACTGTTCGCCGATCGAGGCACGCGCCAGCGCCTTGAACACGCTCTGCTTGCTGTCGAAGTAGAGATAGATGGTGCCCTTGGTGATGCCGGCCGCAGCCGCGATGTCGTCCATGCGGGTGCCGGCAAACCCTTTTCTCGCAAAACAGGTCAGCGCCGCCTCCAGAATCTCCGGAGCCCGCGCCTCCTTGCGGCGTTGCCAGCGTTTTTTGGTCATGGTGAGATATATAACTAACCAGTCAGTTATATACAAGAAGTTTTCTAATGCATTGAATATAATGATTAATTTGTATACCTGGCATGCAATCGCGGTCGGGCCTGTCAATCCACCGCAAACAAAGCTGCGGCCTCTTGCGCAAGCCTTGCGGGCATTGCCACCGCAATGCGTCCTGCAAGAGTAGTCACAAACGTCATCAGGCTCATCGTATCCTTGCAGCGAGGACGCGCCTTGCGGCTTTCGCAGGAACGGAAACTGCGTCCGGTCATGACGCGGTGCTGCATCAAGCGCGGACAGCGCGCTGCAAACGGAACACCCTATTCCGCGATTGCGCGGCAGGCAGCGCAACGGCGGCTTTCTGACAAGTTGTTTGGACAAACTGTCAGAAATTCCCACTGGACATCGGCATCGTATCATGTCTACCTTGTCATGCAAGGTACCAACTCAGACATGACAGTTTGACCATCTGGCATATATTCTACACCGTATGGCATATTAGACATCTCTGTAACCCGCCTTAAGGTCGCCAAAGGGAGTTTTCCATGTCCGCCGCCATCTCGTTGCGCAATGTCGTGAAGACCTACAAACGCGGCAAGGAATCCGTGCCCGTCCTGCACGGGTTGAACTTGGAAATTCCCGCCGGGCAGTTTGTCTCCCTGATGGGGCCTTCGGGGTCGGGCAAAACCACCATCCTCAATCTGGTCGGCGGTTTGGATCATGCCGATTCCGGCGAGGTGATGGTGGGCGGCGAGCATCTGGAAACGCTTTCCGGCGGCCAGCTCACCAAATGGCGCGCCGGCCATGTCGGCTTCATCTTCCAGTTCTACAATTTGATGCCCATGCTGTCGGCGGCGGGCAATGTCGAGCTGCCACTCTTGCTCACCAATCTTTCCAAGAGCGAACGGGCCCGCCGGGTCGAGATCGCGCTGGAGATTGTCAATCTCAAGGACCGCGCGTCGCACAAGCCGGGCGAAATGTCGGGCGGCCAGCAGCAGCGCGTCGGCATCGCGCGCGCCATCGTCGCCGATCCCCCTCTGCTGCTCTGCGACGAGCCGACCGGCGATCTGGACCGCGCCACCGCGGATGAAATCCTGTCCCTGCTGCAGCAGCTCAACCGCCAGCACAAGAAGACCATCCTGATGGTCACCCACGATCCCAAGGCCGCCGACCATGCCAGCCGCCAGCTGGAAATGGACAAGGGCCAATTGATCGAACGCGCCCTGGCGCCGGCATAGGGGGCGGCATGAAATACTTTCCCCTGGTCTGGGCCGCGGTGATGCGCAAGCCCACCCGCGCCATCCTCACTTTGCTGTCGGTGATGCTGGCCTTCACTTTGTTCGGCCTCACCATCGGCATGAACGCCACCTTCACCAAAATGCAGGAAGAGGCCCGCGCCGATCGTATTTATTCCTTCGCCCGCTTTGGCGGCGGCCCCGGCGGCGGCGTCCCCATCGCATTGGCGCGCCAAATCGAAAAGATTCCCGGCGTCGCTCTGGTTGCTTCCAACAGCGGTATTGGCGGCTATATCCAGGATCCCAAGAATCGCGTCTTCGTCCAGATGCAAGACGAAAATGTGCCCAAGGTGATGGCCGAATGGCCGATCACGCCGGCGCAATGGCAGGCGATCCGCGACAACCGCCGTGGTCTTTTGGTGAGCAAGAGGCAGGCGGAACGCTGGCATCTCAAAGCGGGCGATACGCTGACCATCGCCTCGCCCATAATCAAGAAAGCCGACGGCACCAACAATTGGGTATTCCAAGTGGCGGCGGTAACCGAAGATATTGGCTACATTTCCCAGGGCTATATGTTCGGCAATTACGATTATTTGGACAAAGCGCGGCCGCTATCGGATCAAGGAAAGATCAATATGTTCCGCGTCAAAATCCATGATCCCAGCAAAGCCGCCGAAATCGCCGAACAGATCGACAATCGTTTCGCCAGCTCTCCGATCCCGCTGCAATCCATCACGGAAAAGGCGGCGTTCGACGTTTCCAACTCAGGACTGGACATTGCCACGGTGAACCGTGACATCGCGCTGGCCGGCATGTTCATGGTGCTGTTCCTGACCGCCAACGGCATCGCGCAAGCGGTGCGCGAGCGTTTCGCGGAATTCGCCACCTTGAAGACCATCGGTTTTTCCGATCGCGGCGTGATCGGATTGGTGTTCGCCGAAGCCGCCTTTCCCTGTCTGTTGGGGGCGGGACTGGGCGTGGGACTGGCCGCGATCCTATCGAATGTCATACCGCGCTTCCTGCCGCCGGGTCAGGGCCTTCCGATCCCCACCATGACGGTGATGGTATTCGTTTGGGCCAGCCTGAGCGCCGCCGCCATCGCCTTCGTTAGCGCCGCCTTGCCCGCGCTCAGGCTCAAGCAGATGGATATCGCAACCGCCCTCTCCGGTCGAACATAAGTCGGGACGCTAAGTCATGCTGCGCCAAATCTTCATCGTCTCCGCCCTGAACTTTAAAAGCCTCAAGAGCCGCTTTTGGCAATCCATGGTGATCGTGGTCGGACTGGCCGCCACCATCGGGGTGATGCTGTCCGTGCTGTCGATGAGCGCGGGCATGCGCCAGGCCTTTTTCAATGCCGGCGATCCGGGCCGGGCCATCGTGGTCTCCAAGGGCGCCGACCAGGAAATGCAAAGCGCCATCGCCCGCCCCATGGCGTCCCTGATCGCCGACGCGCCCGGCATCGCCAAGGACAAGCAGAGCAAGCCGCTGGCGGATCGCGGCCTCAACATGTTCGTGCCGGTGTTGCGCAAGGACGGCAGCAAAGGCAGCACCACCATGCGCGGTCTGGCCGAGCAGGGCCAAGGCGTGCGGCCCGAACTCAAGATCGTGTCCGGACGCATGTTCCAATCCGGCAAGCGCGAGATGATCGTGGGCGTGGGCGCCCAAATGATGTTCCAGCATATGCAAATCGGTGACAAGGTGATCCTGCCAGACGGCCCATGGCCGATTGTGGGTGTCTATACCACCGGCGACCTGCTGGATGGCCAGGTGATCGGCGACACCGAAACCATGCTCACCGCCCTGCACAAAGGCGCCTACAATACCGTGCTGGTCCGCCTCACCTCTCCCGAGGCGCTGGACACGTTCAAGAAGGCGCTGACCGCCAATCCGGCTTTGTCGGTGACGGTGGAACGCCATTCCGATTGGTACAAGCGGGTGGGAAGCCAGGTCACCTTCGGACTGGCCTTGCTGGGCTATATCGTGGGCGCGGTGATGGCGATCGGCGCTTTGTTCGGCTGTCTCAACACCATGTATTCGGCGGTGTCCACCCGCGGCCAGGAAATCGCCACCCTGCGCGCCTTGGGTTATGGCGCCTTTCCGGTGGCGGTGTCGGTGCTTTTGGAAGCGATGCTGCTGTCGGTTGCCGGCGCCCTGATCGGCGCGAGCATCGCCTGGGCGCTGTATGACGGCAAGCAGGATGCGTTCGGCAACAGCGTGTTTCATCTTTCCGTCTCGCCCGCGCAATTCGCAATGGGCGTCACCTGGGCTATCGCCGTCGCGCTGTTGGGCGGGTTGTTCCCTTCCATTCGCGCCGCAAGGCGCCCCGTGGTAGAAGCACTGCGCGCGACTTAAGGTGGCTTACAGGGGCTGGCCCATATGACCGTTCACAACGACAAATCTTCCCTGTTGGACTCGCTGAAGATCGAACGCACCCCGGTCAAGCGCGGCAAGACCTCGCCCCTGCTCTATGGCGCGGCCGGCGCCAGCGTGATCGCCATTGCCGCGGCGGCCTGGTTCTTCTGGCCGGACAGTCGCGTGCCGGTGCATGTCATCACCGCCGCCGCCCAAGGCAGCGGCGGCGCCAGCGGCACCAGCCTGGATGCATCCGGCTATGTGTTGGCGCGGCGCCAGGCGACTCTGTCGGCCAAAATCATAGGCAAAGTCGCGGAAGTGAATTTCGAGGAAGGCCAAAAGGTCAAGGAAGGCGACATCGTCGCGCGGCTTGATGATTCCAATCATCAAGCTGCGCTGCGCCAGGCCCTGGCTCAGGCGCGCGCAGCCAAAGCCACTATGGACAATAGCGCGCCGATCTACGCGCGTTACCAAGCCCTGAGGGCGCAAGGCGCGATTTCCACCGATGCCGTGGAAAACCAGCGCTTGACCTATGACAATGCCCGCACCCAGTACGACGTGGCGCAGGCCCAAGTGGCTTCCGCCGAAACCAATCTGCGTGACACGCTGGTGCGCGCGCCTTTCTCCGGCGTGGTCACCGTAAAAGTGGCGCAGGTTGGCGAAGTGGTCGCCCCTTCGGGGGCGGGCGGCGGCTCCACCCGCACCGGCATCCTCACCATCGTCGACATGAGCTCGCTGGAGGTCCAGGTCGATGTCAGCGAGAATTATATCGAGCGCGTCCAGGTCGGCGGTGACGCCATCATCCATCTCGACGCTTTTCCCGACTGGGACATTCCCGGCGCGGTGATCGCCGTCATCCCCACCGCCGACCAGAGCAAGGGCACGGTGGCGGTGCGCGTCCGCATCAAGACCAAGGACGCCCGCATCCTGCCCAACATGGCGGCGCGGGTGGCTTTCATGACCGCGCCGGAGAAAGGTGCCGTGCAAGCGGTGTCGCGTGTCAGCGTGCCGCCCGGCGCGGTTCTGATCGATGGCCAGAATGCCAAGACCGGCAGCGTGTTCGTGATCGGCGCCGACGACAAGATCGAAAAGCGCGAGGTCGCGCTGGGCCTGAAGACCCAGCAAGCCGTCACCATTCTGTCGGGCATCACCGCCGGCGACCGGCTGGCGGGCGACAATCTCGACAAGCTGCATGACGGCGAGCGGGTGAAGATTCAGGAATAGAACAGCCGGTTAACTATGTTTGTTAACCAAGCCGCCGCGCCGCCGCTATTGCGGCTTTGCGCGACTCTGGCCTGTGCCGAATGGCAGCCGATTGGGAAAAAGCAATTGGCCTGAAAAGGTTATCCGGTCACTGTCATCAAACTTACACTTTTTGGGGGAAATGACAAATTGTTGTAAACAGGATTTACATTGGCGGAAATTCACCAAGTTTTTTCAACCCGTCCCAAACTGGCACGAATTGTGCTGACCCCAAGGTCACACCCTTGGCGGGAATGTTCCCCCGCCAAGCGGGAGTGGAGCAAAAACAGGGCTGGAGACTGGTGTGGCACGATACAGGAAAATTGGGGGGTCTCTGGAAGAGTCGGCGCGCGGCGCGCAGCGCGGCTTGCTGGTGATCCTGGCGACGGCACTGATATGGCTTCTGGCGATCTGGGCGGGGTATCGCCTGTTATGATCGCGGCCTGAAATCCAAATCACAACCAGGACCGTGGTGGCAGTGCGCGCTGGAGCGGTGCCATTCGACAAAGAACGACGAGTGTTTCTCGGTGTCGTTTTCTTCGGCAGTCTTCTGGGCTGGAACCAAAAACTCTAAAGCGTTGAATCCGTTTGGGCCTATTGCGGTTCCCCGCCATGGGCCGCAAAAGAGCGCATCGCGCCAGTCAAATTGCCGTGCCTATCCTTGGACGTGAAAGCTGCTATTGTCCGCAGACGTCCAGAAGGCCGCTCCCGATGGGCTCACAGGCATATGTCAACCGATTACATTTGAAGCCGCTGAGGCCCGTACCTCCCGTTTTTCGGCGCCACGCGGAAATCCTATCGAACCTGAAGCCGGGAAAACCGATTGACAGTCGGCGCATGTCGCGTGTCATGGCGTTCGTCGATCAACATATTGAGCAAAACCTCACCGTGGCCGACCTTGCCGAAGTCGCATGCATGAGCCAGGCGCATTTTGCACGCTCGTTCAAGACCACGACGGGCCGGTCTCCCCACGAATTCGTAAGCGGGGTACGGCTTGTCCTGGCCAAACAAATGCTGGCCGACCGCCACCTGCCCATATCGGACATCGCGCTGTCGGTCGGCTTCTCTTCGCAGTCGAATTTTTCACGCGCCTTTCGCGACACCACGGGTATGACACCCCGCGCCTGGCGAGCCAATTCGGCAGTTTTGGAATAATTTTCCGCAGTCCGTGAAAAGTGCATCGCGCGCCCTGGCGCTAGCTTCCCCGCGCCAACGAACCCACAGGGAGCCTGATCATGTCCGAAGCACAGCCCGTGCCGCACGCTGCCCCTACAACCGCCCCTACCTTTGATCTGCGCGTCCGCGAAGGGGTGGCCGGGAGCGAGGCAATCCGGCCGTTCCATATCGACTTTCCGGGAGCGGAGCTAGCCGACATGCGCCAGCGCATTCTCGCCACCCGCTGGCCCGAAAAAGAAACCGTCGCGGATTTTTCGCAGGGCGTTCCACTCGCGACGATGCAGAAGCTCGCCCGCTATTGGACGACGGAATACGATTGGCGCAAGGTCGAGACAAAACTCAATAGCTATCCGCAATTCATCACCGAGATCGACGGGTTGGATATCCATTTCATCCACGTCCGCTCGAAAGAAGAAAACGCGTTGCCGGTTATCGTCACCCATGGATGGCCAGGCTCGATTATCGAGCAGCTGAAGATCATCGATCCGCTGACGAATCCCATGGCGTATGGCGGCAGCGCATCGGAGGCTTTCGATGTGGTGATTCCGTCGATGCCGGGTTACGGGTTTTCAGGCAAGCCGACCACCACCGGCTGGGACCAGGCGCGCATCGCGCGTGCTTGGGCGGTGCTGATGAAGCGCCTGGGGTACACGCGGTATGTGGCGCAAGGCGGGGATTGGGGCGCGATTATCAACGATGTATTTGCTACGCAGGGATATCCGGAACTGATCGGTTTCCACTCGAACCTTCCCGGCGTGATTCCACCCGAAATCAACAAGGCGGCTTTTTCCGGGGCGCCGCCACCAGCGGAACTCTCGGCCGAAGAAAAGCATGCGTACGAGACCTTGGCCCTTACATACAAAAACCTTGGAACGCAGGTTTTCATGGGGTGGCACCCGCAAACGCTGTATGGCATCGCGGATTCGCCCGTCGGTATGGCGGCCTGGATGCTAGACCACGACCATCTCAGTTTGCCGCTCATCGTACGAGCTTTTGACGGGGAGCCAACCGGCCTTACGCGCGACGATGTGCTCGACAACGCCACACTCTTCTGGTTGACGAATACGACAATCTCTGCGGCTCGTCTCTACTGGGAGGGGTTCCCAAAGACCAATCTTGGCCCCAAGAACATCTCCATCCCGGTTGCGGTAAGCGCTTTTCCCGATGAGATTATCCCTGCGCCGCGGAGCTGGACGGAGCGGGCTTATTCCAATCTGGTCCATTACAACCAGCTTGAGAAAGGCGGCCACTTCGCGGCCTGGGAACAGCCGGAGCTTTTCACCGCGGAACTTCGCGCCGCGTTCAAATCCCTCAGGTCCTTGCACTGATCGACCGATACAGCCGTCGTGCTCTACCGCCCGACGGCGGCGGCCGCTCCTCACCCCGCAGGCTTCTTGGTGACCGACGCCACGGTCATGGTCCCGCGCAACAAATCCAGCGCATAGGCAAGCTGGAAGTCGTCATATTTGGTACCCGGCGCGGCCAGGATCACCGGCGCATTGGCGCGCTTGGCCGCGACAGGCTCGCCCGCCAGATGACCTTGGAGATCGGCTTCGGAATAGCGCAAAATCCGGGGCTGGCCGGCCTCATCGCCCTGCGCCACCTGAATGTCCGGGATAATGCCCTGCGCCTGGATGGAATGGCCCGACGGCGTGTAATAGCGCGCCGTGGTCAGCCGCAGCGCGCCGCGCCCCTCGCCCAGCGCCAGCACGGTCTGCACCGAGCCCTTGCCGAAGCTGGTCATGCCCAGAATGGTGGCGCGCTTGTGATCCTGCAGCGCCCCCGAAACGATTTCGGACGCCGAAGCGGTGCCGCCATTGATCAACACCACGATCGGCTTGCCGTCGGTGATGTCGCCGCGCTTGGCGTCATAACGCTGGGTATCTTCGGCACGGCGGCCGCGGGTGGAGACGACTTCGCCGGAATTGAGGAAATCGTCGGAGACTTGGATCGCCTGGTCCAGCAAACCGCCGGGATTGTTGCGCAGGTCCAGGACGTAACCCTTAAGGCCGGGCCCGATCTGCTTGCGAAGATCGCGCACCGCCTTCTCCAGGCCCTCGGCGGTCTTTTCGTTGAAGCCCGGCATGCGGATGTAACCGACATCGCCTTCGCGGCGAGAGGTGGTGGCGTCGATGGGGACATCGGCGCGCACCAGCGTCACGTCGAAAGGCTTTGTCTCGCCGTCACGCTGGACGGTCAAGGTGACCTTGGTGCCGACCGGACCGCGCATCCGGTTAATGGTGGCGTTGAAGTCCTGGCCCGCGACCGCGGTGCCGTCGATGGCGGTGATCCTGTCTCCCGGCTTGACGCCCGCGGCGGCGGCCGGCATGCCGTCCATCGGCGAAACCACCCGGATGGCGCCGCTGTCCGGAGCCACCTGGATGCCGACCCCACCGAAGTGCCCCTGGGTACGGACCTGGAACTCTCCGCCAAAGGCCTTGGCGTCCATATAGGCGGAATGGGGATCCAGCCCCGACACCATGCCCTGCACCGCGCCCTTGATCAGATCCTTGTCTTCCACCGGATCGACATAGTTGGCGCGCACCTTGGAGAAGGCGTCACTGAAAAGGCGGATTTGTCCGTAAGACGAAGCATCGCTGGCGCCATGGGCGGCGGCAACCGCCAGGGCGGCGCCCACGCCAAGCACCGCACCCACACCGGCCCATGGACCCTGTTTCATGGAACGCCCCACGCTTTCATCTCTGCTTCTTATAATACATCGGGATATGGCGGGAGTTTATACAACCCCGGCACGATCTGTCATGTGTGGATAGCGCCTAGTGTCCCGATTCCGAAATTCGCATGATCACGATATCGGGTTCTAGCGAATTTCGGAATCGTAAGGACACTAGCCAACTTATTGATTCCTAGTGTCGTTTTGGTTTCGAAGTTCGCCAAGGGCTCGATATCGATGATTGTGCGAACTTCGAAACCACGACACTAGGTCTCCAGAAGCGTATTGGGCAGCTGGTTCTTGGGCGCGCCGCTGGGCGGGAAATGCTGGGCCAGGGCCGCGCCGCAAATCCCAATCGCCTTGACGAAGCCGTCGGCCGCCTTATGGGCTTTCATGCCCTCGACCACGGCATCGACGCTTTCCTTCCACGGCCCCTCGCCCACCGCTTTGTGAATATTGTCGTGCGCCACCAGCTCGACCCGCCGGTCGGCCAGCGAGGCGTAAATCAGAATATGCGGCTCGGCATGGGACAGCCGCGCCCCCACCGCCACGAAATGCCGCCGCGCCGCCTGGCGCACGCGATAGGATTTCAAAAATCCCGGCGTCATCAGCCGGCGTATACCGGGCAGCGCCACGATCACCGCGACGATCAGAAAGATGCCCGCCTGCCCCAGCTCGAAGGCGGAGAGCGCGCGCAAGATCAGCCCTTCCATGGCCCGCGCACTCTCATCGGTCCAGCTGGTGAAGATCGAGGCCAGCGCCAGCCGGTGCAGCCCCGCCATCACCAGCAGCGGCGGCACCACAAAGGCGGCCACCGCCGCCCACATCAGGGGCACTTCGCGATAGCGCGACACGTCCTTGGCCAACACACAGAATATCTCGCCCGAGCTTTTGTTCTCCGCCTCGGCGATCGCGGCGCTGATACGCGCCCGGTCCATATCGTTCAGCATCTCACCACCCCCCTTTTTGGGTCGCTCTTGCTCTCGCAAACGCTCCTACCAACTCCCCGATGATCCGCCGCCGCCGAAGCTGCCGCCACCGCCGCCAAATCTGCCGCCGCCCGACCAGCCACCGCCGCCAGACCAGCCGCCGCCCCCGCGCCCGCCGCCCGACAATAGCAAGGCCAGCAGGCCCCAGCCGCCGAACACCCGCGCGATGGCGATAAAGATGAACAGCATGACCAGGAAACCGATCAAGCCGCCGCCATCATCTTGGCCGCGCTGACTGAGCTGTTGCGCCGCCGCAGCGGCGCGCCGTTCGGCCTCGGATGTCTCCAGCGACAATTGCTGGATCAGCGCATCGGTGCCCGCCACCACCCCGCCGTTAAAATCGCCCCTGCGGAAATAGGGCAGCACCTGGGTCTGGATCACCACCGAGGAAAAAGCGTCGGTGATGATGGGCTCCAACCCATAGCCGACCTCGATGCGGGTCTTGCGCTCCTTGGGCGCGACGATGAAGAGAATGCCGTTGTTCAGCCTCTTGCGGCCGATGCCCCAGGCGCGGCCCAGCTGATAGCCATAGTCGGAAATCTCATAATCCTGCAGCGACGGCAGGGTGACGATGACAAGCTGGCGCGAGGTCGCGCTTTCCAGCGCCGCCAGTTTCCGGGTCAGGTCGGCCTTGGTGCCGGATGACAGAATAGCCGCGTCATCCACCACCCGCCCGGTCAGCGCCGGAAAAGTCGGCGCCGCCCAGACCTTCTCACCCAAAAAGGCGGGGGTGAGAAGGACGAAGAACGCCAGAGCAGCGGCTAGGAACCGCATCGCGGTTTGTTACCTTGCGGGCTGGGGAGGAGCTGCTTGCGGCGCTGGTGCAGGCGCTGAACTCTGCGCGCCCGGGAAGACCGAAGGCGCGGACTGCGCCGCCGCGCTGGCGGCGAACGGCGTCGCCTGTTTGTAGGAGCGGTAGAACGTCGCCGCCCACAGCGAACCGGGAATGGTCACCAACTCGGTATTATAGTCCCGCACCGCCTCGTTATAGTCGCGGCGCGAGATATCGATGCGGTTCTCGGTGCCTTCCAACTGCGATTGCAGCGCCAGGAAGTTCTGGTTGGATTTCAGCTCGGGATAATTCTCGCTGATCGCCATCAACCGGCCCAGCACCCCGGACAGCCTGTCTTGCGCCTGCTGAAATTCGGCGAATTTGGCGGGATCGGTGATGGTGGAGGCATCGATCTTCACTTGCGTGGCCGAGGCGCGCGCCTGCGTGACCTGCGTCAGCACACTTTGCTCCTGCTTGGCATAGGCCGCGACCGTGTTGGCCAGGTTGGGAATCAAATCTGCGCGGCGCTGATAGGCGGCCTGCACATCGGCCCATTTCGCCTTCACCGTCTGATCCTTGGTGGGAATGGTGTTGACGCCACAGCCGGCCAGCACCAGCGCAAGGCCGAACGCGGCGGCCAGTTTGGGCAACTGTTTCCAAATCGACATGAACCCTCCTTCAAAGCCCCTTTTGGGGGTCAAAATACCCGCTGGAAGATGGGGTTTCCCCCGGGAACCGCAAGCGGCCGATCCCAAAATATTGCGCTTGATTTTCGCCGGATAGGCGAAAAAGCCGGATTCAGCCTCCCAGGCGAACGCGCCGGGCTTGGTTCGCCTTCGATCCGACACGTGCGACGCGCGGCCAGAGATTGTTGAAGAAAACGAACACCGCGGCCACGAACCAGCCATACAAGCCACTTGCAATGAGGCCATAAACGAAGCTGGTCACGTCGAGAAGCCGGAATCCGGGAAAGATTTCCGCCAGCAAGGCGTGGCCTTTCAGATCGGGAAACAAGATCCATAGAACGGTGCAAAGCACAAAAACAACCTGAAACAGCATGCAGGTTGCAAACATGGCCGGCCTGTAAGCAAGCGGTTGGAATTTGGTCATGGCGCTATCTTCCTCTCGGCAAAAAGAAAATTATTGCTTGGGATGATGGGCCGCGTGATCGTCCGGGGCGGCTGCGACGGGCGCGCTGTCCGGGCTGCCCCGCATCATGCCTCCGCCCATCATACCACCGTGCATCCCATGCATGCCGGCCATCATTGTCGCCATCTGCTCATGCATCTTCTGCATGCGCGCCTTCATGGCGGGATCATGAATGTCCTTCATCATCGCGCCCATATCCTGGTGTATCGCGGCCACGTCACCCATCATGGGACAGGTCATGCCAGGCGCGGGCTTGGTGTCGGCATGGGCGAGGCCCGGCAGCGTCATCAGCACGCAGGCCAGGCAAAGATTGCGCAGAAAAGCCATGCCATTTTTCCTCAGCCAGGTTTCATGGCGCTACCGTCGCACGGTTGCCTTGCGCTGAATTTGACCTGAATCAAAGAGGCGGCGGCCAGGCGGCGCTAATTCGGCATCCTTGGCGACACCATCGGTCATGCCTGTCATGACCCCGCCAAAATCCGCACCATCCGGTCCGGCACAAGATATTTCTTCGCCGCCGCCGCCACATCTGCGATGGTGACGTTCTCCAGCGCCTGTCCCAGATTGCGCGCCCGGTTGAATTTGACATCTTCGTTCCAGCCGCCGGTCAGTAGCCCCTGCCAATAATCGTTGGTCTGAACGCCGCGCTTGAAGGACTCCAGTATCGGCGTCCTGACACGGGCGAAAGCATCGGCGCTGATCTCGCCGTTCCTGAGCGCGGCCGCCGCCTTGTCCACCGCATCGTAGAAAGCCTGGATATTGTCGGGGGGCATGGTGGCGGCCGCTGAGATGATGCCATAGTCGAACGCCGCCGAGGATGGCGAGCCCACCTGCACCGAATAGCTCAAGCCGTGGCCCCGAAGAGCGTCCAGCAGCCTTTCACGCAACAAGGCCGCCAGAAAATCCACCGTGGCATCGCGTTCGACATCGGCGAACAGGCTGCCGGTCGCCCAGCTGGCGCTCACCAGACTCTGGGACGACGGCGCGGAGGGTTTCAGAATCACGGGCTGGGGCGCGGCGGCGGGAAAAACCACGCCATTGTTCGCCGCGCGTCTGGCACGGTGCCTGGCGCGGACAGGCAGCGCGCCCAGGGTCGCGGCCATGGCGCGGGTCGCCTCCTCCACACTGGTGTCGCCGGTGATCACCACCTCGATCGGGCTTTGCGCCAAAGCGGGCTCCAGCAGGGACTTCATATCCGACACGGTCGCGGCGCGGATCTCGTCCAGCGACGACGACGCCCAACGCTTGTCGCCGCCGTGCAAAATCTCGGCGGATTTGAGCCCCATCACGCCCTGCGGCGTCGCATCGGCGCTGCGCAAACGGCCGATGGATTGCTGGCGGAATTGCTCAAAGGCTTCGGGGCGGAAACCCGGATCCTTGATGAAGGCGGCAAAAAGCTGGAGCTGGGCCGGCAGATCCTGGTTGTTGGTCCCTCCGCTCAAGGAAAACGCGCCATCGCCCAGGATAAGACCCAAGCCATACGATTTGCCCGAAAGCGCGGTCACGATCTGGGAGGCGGACAGCGCGCCCAGTCCGCCGGCCGTGGCGCCGCCGGGAAGCCAGTTCAAAATGGCGCGGTCCTTGGGCAAGCCCAGCCTTCCGTCGCCGAATCTGACCGTCACCAGAACCTGGTTCAGCCGCAGCTTGGAGGGACGCACCAGCAGGCGGACATGGTTGGCAAAGCGGATACTGGTTACGCCAATATCGGCAATGCTTTTGCTTTCGACCACCTCGCCGGCCGCGCCGAAATCGGTATAGGGCCATGCGGCCATCTGGCCGGGCGCGGGAGATGCAAGCGACTGGGCAGCGTCGACCACGGCGCGATAAGCCTCCAGCACCGTGCTTTCCGTGGCGGTCAAGGCGGTGCGGCTGGAAACAAAGATCAGCGGATCGCCATCGAACATATCCTTCAAGGCCGGCGCGATGGTCTCAGGCGTGAGGCCGGCAAGATCGGCGTCGAGCGCGGCGCGCGCCTGGGCCGGATTGACCGGTATCTCGCCTAGCGCGGTGGTTCCCGCCAGGCTACTGGCCAGGCCGGAGGTGGTTCGCGTATCGGCCGCCGCTTCCTGCCTCTGCGCCGCCGCTTTTTGCGCCATGACCACGGAATCGATTTCCGCCTGGCTCACCGAAGATTTGAGCAGCGCCAGCCGGATTTGCGCCAGCGCGTCAAGCGCCTTTTTCCAGTCACCGGATTCAAACCTCGCCGAAAGAGTGGAAATGTTGGCGGCGCGGAAGGCTTGCTGTTCGCCGGCCCCGGCATTGACGAAAGGATGGCCGGCGGAACTCGCCATGGCCGCAAGGCGGCGGTTTATAATCTGAACGGCAACGCCACGGATGTGGACGCGCTTCCAGGCGGCCCGGTCCAAGGGATGGGCAATGGGTGGCCGGACCCAAGACAAAGTGATGCGGTTGGGCGCGCCCTCTTCCGCATAAAGCCGCGCCTCGAGCCCGCGCCCGAACGGGATGTGGAAAACGGGTTTTGCGCCCGCCGGCCCGTCGCCGCTCCAATCCGTGAAACGCGCGGCGATGTCGCGTTCCAGCGCGTCCGGATCGATGTTGCCCACCACCGTCAGGATGGCGCGGTCGGGGCGATACCAGGCGCGGTAGAATCGCAACAGATCCGCGGACGAGGGATGTTCGACAATATCGCCTTCGCCGCCGGGCGTGGCGGCGGCACGGACATCCGCCAGCACATAGCGCAAACCCGCCAGCGCGGCGCGGCGGGCCGGATCGCCGCGCATCCCCGCCTCGGACATCACCACACCGGCTTCGGTTTCCACCGCGTCCGGCGCAAAGCTGACATTGCCGGCGATATCGCGGGTTATGGCCAGCGCCTCGGCGATGCTGCCGGCGCCGGGCAGGTCGAAGCGGAATTCGGTGCGATGCTGGCCGGTCGAGGCATTGGTGTCGGCGCCGAAGCGCAGGCCCAGCCGTTCCAGGCTGCGGCTAAGCTCTCCGTCGGGAAAATTCTTCGAACCGCGAAACGCCATATGCTCGACGAAATGGGAAAAGCCGCGCTCGCCGACCGCCTCGTCGGTCGAGCCCACATCCAGGCTGAAGCGGACCGACACGGCATTGGCGGGCGTATTGTTCTTGGCGATCGCATAGCGCATGCCGTTGGGCAGCACGCCCAGCCGGACCGCCGGATCGGGCGGAATATCGCTGACCGGCCATGGGGTGGCCAAAGCGCAAGGCGCCCACACAAACGCGGCCAGCGCCCAGCACAGGCTGAATCTTAAAGGGAATTTCCGCACCGCCCGCATCGGGCGGAATTGAACAGGGCCGCTGGCCGGGACGCAAGCCAAGGCAGCAGACCGGGGCGGTTTAATGTTACCGGTCGCGCGCGCTCTTAAAGGTGACCAGTTTCTCGCGCCTTTCGCACCACAGCGAAAGCGGCACGCTTTTGAGGCTTTGCCACAAAGTCAGCCGGGCCACCGCCTTCAGTTCCGGGTGATCCTTGAGCACCTTGGGCAGCCGGTAATAGGGAATCCGGCTGTTGAGATGATGGATATGGTGAATGCCGATATTGCCGGTAATCCAGCGTAGCGGCGCCGGCAGGTCGTAAAAGGAACTCCCCGCCATAGCCGCACTATAATGTGACCAGTTGGCCCCGCGGGCCCAGGCGGTATTTTCGAACTGGTGCTGGACATAGAACAGCCACACCCCCATCGAAGCCGCTATCACCATGATGGGCAGATGCACCATCAGAACCGGGCGCCAGCCCAGCAGCCAGATCAGCCCGGCGATCATCAGGACGATGGCCGCGTTGGTCGCCATGGTGCTGACCCAGGGCCGCCAGCCGTCGCGCATCTGGTGGAGCGGCAGCCGGTGCTGCAGCAGGAACATATAGGCCGGTCCGATCACGAACATCACCGGGGCGCTGCGGTACAGCCGGTAGAGCAAACGCTTGGCCAGCGGGCGGCTGCGATATTCCTCCACCGTCAAGGTATCGATATCGCCGATGCCCCGCCGGTCCAGATTGCCCGAGGTGGCATGATGCAAAGCGTGGTTGCGCTTCCAGTAATCGAAGGGGGTCAGGGTCAGCACACCCAGCACCCGGCCGACCCAGCTGTTGACGGCGCGGTTGCGGAAAAACGCGCCATGGCCGCAGTCATGCTGGATGATGAACAACCGCACCATGAAGCCGGCGGCAGGCACCGCCAGCAGCAAGGTCAGCCAATAGCCTATGTCCAGCGACCACCACATCAGCACCCACAGCAAAACCAGGGGAACGGCGGTGATGCAAACCTCCAATATGGCGCGCCGCGCATTGGGTTCGCAGTAACGCAACAGGGTGCGCGTCAGGTCGGACGGTTGAAGCATCGGAACGGTTTGCGGTCGAGATTCGCGCGTTGCGTATCATTTACCCCCGAAAATATCCATAGCCGCCGCAAAAAGGCCGATTTTGGCGGTGGTTCCTGGTTACGCAAGCCTTACCGGCGTCCCCGCGCGGTGGCGGGCGGTCTTAACAGGAGTTTACGCCACCATTTTCCGAAACAATGCTACTTGCGCGGGGATGGCGCGTTTCTTATCGCGCCAGCTTTGACAGGCGCACCCTGTGCCTTCGCCGTCGCAAGCAGCGGCCCGCAATTGGCGTCCTTGGCCAGGCCCGGATCGATGAATGCCAGGATCGAGGCCAGCGGGTTGATGAAGGCCAGCGCCGCCGCAATGCCGCCCTGCTCCGCGATCGGCCCGGCTTTCACCCCCAAGCTGGGATGCGCCCAGCCGCCTGTCACCGTGATCGGCGCGCGCAGCCGCATCAGCTGGAAATGTTTGGGCTTGCCCTGAAGCTGAAGGTCCAGAGTTTCATCGCGCATATTGATGGTACCGCTGCCGTCCACCCGCACCGGATCGGTGTCGATGACAAATTGCTGGGAGGCCAGCACGCCGTCCTTGGCCTGGAAGCTGGCGACCGCGCAGCGCAGCTTGGTGCTGGAATTGTCGTCGGCGAGATTGAGACTCAAGGCGGTGAGAACATTCACGCCGGTCCATTCCGCCAGGCTGTGGCGCATGCCGCCGCTGGGCACCACGGCGGTAAAAGTGCCGTTGGCGGCGGCGGCGGCGGCATGCACCGACTTGCCGGCGCCCGTCAGTACGGCGCGCGCCTCCAACATGCCTTGAATCGGCTTGTCGCTGCCCTTGATGAAATTCTCGGCCTTCAGATCGGTGATCCGCGCATCCACCGTGCTGGTGGGAACGTCCTTGCGCGCGTCGATCTTCAGCGAGCCGCTGAGCTTGCCCTGGGTAAAGCCGAAGGCCAGCGGCTTAAGATTCAGCACCCCGTTCTGCACGCTGATATGGGTATCGAGACTGGTGAGCGGGAAATCGCGGGACCGAATAGAGTCTGCGCGATAATCCACTTCGGCATTGCTTTGACGCAACCGCTCGGTATGCAGGACGGTCTGCGGCAGAAGGTATTGGCTTTGCACCGGAGCATGCTTGCCGCCGCCCACCACCGCGCCCAAATCTTCGAACGCCAGGACCCGCGACGCCACCTGGCCGGTCAACAGCGGAATCTCCCGCGACGTGTCCACCGCCAGGTCGCCCCGCAGATCGGTGCCGCCCATCGCCGCATTGATGCCGTTCAGACGGTATTGGGTGCTGCTTTCGCGCACCGCCGTCAGGGTCATGTGATAGGGCGGCGTGTTGGGCAGCACCAGGCCGGTCAAGAAATAGAGATCCCGCAGGGTCGGGCCGCTCACATCTATGTTGACGGTGAAGCGGTCGAGGTGAAAAGGCCGGGTGATGGCGCCGTCGATCACCGCATGGGTGTCGCCGGCGCGCACATCGGCGGCGAATCGGTAGGGCTTGCTTTCATCCACATTCAGCAGCGGCCCGCCCGAAATATCGGCCAGGAACTTGTTCCGGTTCAGGGTGCCGTCACCCTTCAAGGTGAAGGCGGCGTGTTCGCCGCTTTGCCTCTCTTCCGAACGTATCGTGCCGGTGAAATGCAGCTTGCGCACCGCGTCATCGATCCGAACATGGCCATCGCTCACCAGGAAGCGCTGGATCGGCGGCAGGCGCAAAGCCTGACTGGGATTTTTACCGCCGCTGTCCCAATTGGTGCGCCCGCTTTCCTGGCGCAGCAAATAGATGTCGGGCTGGCCGATCCGAACCAGCGGCAGGATCAGCCTGCCGGACAAAAGCGGCATCAGCCGGACCTCGACCCGCAGCGCTTTGACGGTCGCCGCATGCCCCGGTTGACCGGCCAGCCAGGACGGATTGCCGATAAAGACGTTTTGGGCGTCCATGCTGGGCTGCCAGGAAAATAGCTTGACGGAAAGATTGCCGTCGAGACGGATTTCGCGCCCGGTCTGGTGGGACAGATAGCGCCCGATCGGACCGCGCATCTGGTTCCAGTCCAGGAAATAAAGCGTGACGATAGCGCCAACCAGCAGCGCGATCAGGGTGATGCCGCTCCACTTGAAGAAACCGCCCCAGGTGAATTTGAAATCGCGGAAATCGGCAATGATGCGCTCGCCTACCGCTGCCCGGGTCCAGTTCAATCGCGCCGAATGCTCCATGACAAGCTTGCCATATCAACCACTTAAGGTGGCCTCCTTTGGCTAACGCCCGAAACGGCAAATGGCTTCCCAAAAATATGAAACTTTCCAAGCTTTTGTTAGTGTCCCGATTCCGAAATTCGCCAGAACCCGATATAGGGATCACGCGAATTTCGGAATCGGGGGGAATCCGTGAGCCGCCGTCCGTCCGTCGCCTGGAAATTGCTGACAGAGGGCTTGCAGGCCTTCATCGACGACAGCGCCCTGACAAGGGGCGCGGCAATCGCTTTTTATGCGGTGACCGCCATCGCGCCGGTGCTGTTCATCGCCACGGCCATCGCCGCCCTGGGCCTGGGCCAGGCCGCCGCCAGCGACGCAGTGCACGAACAGCTCAGCCGGATCATGAGTTCGGAAAGCGCCGATCTGATGCAGCTGGCCATCCTGCATATGCGCCGCAGCAGCCACACATTGGACGGCGCCCTGATCGGCATCGCCACCTTGATCGTCACCTCCAGCGGATTTTTCACTGAGGTCGAGGACGCGCTGAACGTGATTTGGAAGGCGCCACGCCACGAATCCTATTTTGTCCAGCTGTTGCGCGGCCGGGTGCTCTCGCTGCTGCTGGTGATCGGGCTTGGCGTGCTGCTGCTGGCCTCGATGATCCTGGCCACCGGCATCCGCATCCTGGGCCACTTCCTGGACCGTTTCGCCGGCGTCTCCGAACCGGTGGTGGCGCTGATCAATCTGGGCTTCAGCTATGTGATCGTGGCGCTGATTTTCGCCGCCATATATAAGGTGCTGCCCAACTGCAAATTGCTGTGGCGCGATGTGCTGGTGGCCAGTTTCGGAACCGCTTTGCTGTTCGAATTCGGCCAGAGCCTGATCGGCTATTATCTAGCCAATTTCATCACCGCCAGCATCTATGGCGCGGCGGGCGGCATCATCGTGCTGCTGCTATGGGTTTATTATTCGGCCCAGATATTCCTGCTGGGCGCGGAGTTCACCAAGGTCTGGGCCAACCATTACGGCAGCCAGCGACGCGGGCACTGACGACACCGGTCAAATGCGCTGGCCAAACCACCTTGCGCGTCCGCGCATCAGGCCCAAGCCGATAAGACCCAAGAAACCGGCGCCGAACACGGCAAACGAAGGGGCCTCGGGAATAAAAACCTGCTGTTGAAAGCCGGGCAGATCGGCGTCCGTGAAACCAAAGACAAAGAAACTGTTCGGACCGGCGACATCCGGCAGGAAATCATTGTCGTTGGCGAAAAAGAGCGTGTGTTCAAGAACGCCGCCGAACATCACGTCCGGGCCAAGGGCAAGACCTTCGAGCTTGGCTGGAATCTGGTCGCTTGTGATACCATTGGCATTGAGCAGGCTCACAACGTCGAGGACGAGAGTCTTGCTAACCGCTTGCGCAACCGCGGCGGCGCCGGTTAAACCGGTGATATCAACGGCGCCGGCGAGATTGATCCTGAAGACCTTTTTCACGACCGCGGAGCTGCCGTCACCAAGACCGGCGCCATCGCGCTCATCGACGAGAAATTCGTGATCGTTGATCGCAACAATTTCGCTCACGCCCGATCCGGCGGTGAGCATATAGCCATATTCATGGGTGGTCCCTGTCGCGACATCGATCGTGACAATACGCAGGAGCTTTTTCGACGCCGGTATCGCAGCATCTTGCAGAAGGGCGGCCTGCATAATACCGACAAGGGTTGTGCCATCGGGCGTGATGGCAAGGCCCTCCATGCCCTTGTTCGCGGTGCGGCCGGATATATTACCGCTGATTTCGGTCGTCCCCACAGGCCCGAGATTGGCGATGTCGAACTTGGCGGGAAGCGTGAAGCTTTTGATCCGCGCGCCCGTCTGACGGTCGAACTGATAGACATAGGGACCATATTCGTCGGAGACGAAAACACTCTTGCCATCGGGCGACACGCGAATGGCTTCAGGATCGAAGCGCGCATCGGCGGGATTGCCGGAATTTTTGGTCGGGTCGAAATTGTCCGAGCGCCCCGTAAAATAGAAAGCACCGGCGGTGTTTTGCGCGGTCGCACCGGAACCAATGGGCGTGACTCCGTCGATCTTATTACCGAGACCGGCACCGCTGCCGTAAACAAGAGGCGTTGGGCTGTACAGCAACGTTGTTTTGTCGAGAGCCACGCCGAGCGAGAACGGCAGAGCGCCGCCGCTCGGGGTCAGGGTCATCGTCAGGGTTTGAAACCGCGAAATGTACGACACGGTCTCATCGACGGCCGAATTGTAGGGAGTGGCGTTCGGTCCGCGATCCGGAACGCTCAGAAATGTATTGCCCCCGGCATAGGCCAAACCAGAGCCGAGCCCTCCCAATATATTTCCGGGAAGGCCGTTCTCAAGCGCGCCGGTGAGGCCCGAAAGATCCTGATTGGCGCCCGCTGAACTGCCGGTGAGCGTACCGGTGGCAAGGAGAATGGGGGCAGCCATCGCGCTTGTCGAAATCAACAGCGTCCCTAAGGCCACACACAGAAGCCGTCCTTTGCGCATAAACATTTCCTCGGAATGATGAAATAGGACATGACCGATGATGTGAAAACTTCGGTCAATCGCGGCCTACCCAACCGCAACCCATGCAATCTGGATCAAAACTGTGACACCCAGATGAAATAGGGGTTGGCGGGAACTGGTGCTCCTGCCCCGCAATTTTTCCGCGAAAAATAATTCGATAGATCAGCCGCTCACAAGCGCGGACAGCTACCCGCGGCATTTGTCCATTCATGCCGTGAGACCCGCTCAACGAGTGCGTTGCACTTCGTGACGAACCTCGCACCATTCCCCATTGCCAAAATCGAACGATGAACGCCGCGTGGAGGTGCTGTCTATCTTGAGACAGTAGACTGCCCGCTATTCATGCTTGAATAGCGGGCGTGCATTTATGATATGGGAAGAATTCTCCTTGCCCCAGGGCTTGGCCGTGCTCCGAGCGTCAAGCGCCATAGGGCAACGCCCATCTGCAAACGTTCGCCATTCAAGGCGGTAGGCCATTGCATTTTTTTGAATAACGCCTGCCGCATATTTCATCAGCTTGCAACTCCGGCGCGAATGAATGTGACGAATTTTTATCGGGTTGCGCGCGCGAGACAATCTTCGCGAGCATTGCGCACGACGTCACAAAATCTTTTTCACCCTGCGCATGTTGCCGATCGGATTCTTTGGACGCAGCGTTGACTCTACTTTTTGGCCGCGCGTACAGTCGCACATTGAGCGGAATGACTTTTCAAATCGAATTGGATCAACTTTTCTTGAGGAGAATGGCCGTGGGAAACCAACCTTCATCAAATGACAAGCGTCTCAAGACGCTATCCATCGAGGGCCGGAAATTGATCGGGCAAGCCATTATCGATGGGCTGCTTACGCCATCATCGGTAGGCGGCCTTGCCGCCGCGCAGACGGATTACAGTCAAAATGGCGGCAATTATACGCAACGCGGCGGCGGCGACCACATTCAAGGCGGCAACGGAGACTATAACCAAGCTGCCGCCATCCTGAATCTCCAAGACATCGTCAGCGTCATTAGCCGATCCGGCGGCGTGATCAGGGAAGAATAGCCGCGGGCCTTTCCGGTAATCCGCCATGACGAGCTTCGAAGAACTGCCGAAGGCGGCTAGCCGGCTCAGCATTGCAGGAGAAGCAGGCTACAGGGGAGAATGGAGCGGCGCGCGGCCGGATTCCATTGAAGCATTGCAGGTGATCTACAAGATCGCCGAGCGTTGCAATATCAACTGTTCCTACTGCTACTACTTCAACATGGGCGAGAAGACGCCCGCGGGCCGGCCGGCCTATGCCTCCCTGGACGTCACCGATGCCTTGGCGAAGTGGATCGCGCAAGGGTGCCGGGAGCTGCGCATTCCCCGTGTGAGACTGTCTTTTCATGGGGGCGAGCCGATGCTTGTCGGCCCGGAGGCCTTCGATAAAGCTTGCCGGCGGCTGCGCGATGTGATCGAGCCCGTGGCCAAGCTCGCTTTGTCCATCCAGACCAACGGCACGCTTGTGGACGAACAGTGGATCGAAAAATTCATTGCGCACCGGGTCGCCATCGGCGTGAGCATCGATGGCGCGCAGGGGCACAATGATCGCTTTCGGCTGGATCGCCGGGGCCACTCCACCTTCCACAAAACCGAGCAGGCCATCCGGTGCCTGGTGGAGGCCCATGACCGGGGGGCATCCTTGCCCTCGACGATCAGTGTCCTGAATCACGAAAACGACTATCGCGCTATCTATCGCTATCTGCGCGGACTGGGAGTGCGCGAACTCAGTTTTCTGTTGCCCGATCGCGATGGCGATGATTTGGCCTTCATCGCCTCTGGGGCCGGGGCGGCCTATGGCGCCTGTCTCGCCGATATTTTCCGGGAATGGCTGGCCGAGGACAATCCGCGGGTGCGCATCAAGTTTATCGATAAGATGCTCAGCCACTTCCGCCCGGGCATTGCGCCAAGAGATATATTCGAGCGTTCCCGCAAGTCGAACCAGGTCGTGATCGCGCGCAGCGACGGGACCATCGCCGTCGATGATACCTATATCCCGGCGCTGGCCTGGTATCAGCGCACTCCGGTCTATTCGATGACGCAGCACACGCTGCGCGAATTCCTGGCCGACCCCATCTTCAGCGACATCGAGAAGATCAGCACCTCCTTGCCGGCCGGTTGCCGCGACTGCCGCTGGCGCGAGGTATGCCGCGGCGGGGACATCGAGAACCGCTTCCGCCAGGCCAGCGGTTTCGACAATCCCAGCGTCTATTGCGACGCTTACAAGGTGATGTATCAAGCAGCCTGCGATGAGCTGACGGCAAACGGCTATCCAGCCGAACTCATCGCCGACAAGTTCGTGGCGGCATGAGCGCGATAGCCTCGCTCGCCGGGCTGCTTCACCCCATGACGGTGGACGGCTTCCTTGCGGAGGTTTGGGGCAAGAAGGCCTGTATCGTCAGAAAGGGGCAAGCCGGCGACTTCGCCGATTTGTTCGGCGTCTGCGCCATGGAAAATCTGCTTCAATATGTCCGCCCCGACCAGGCGGCGGTGCGCCTGGTGCGAAGCGACCAGCACAAGCCGCCGGAAGACTTCCGCCTTTCCAACGGAAGCCTGGACATGGTCCGCATCCGCAACCATTTCGCGGACGGCTATACCTTGGTGTTGAATGGCCTGGAAAGGCATGTCCCCGTGATCGCAACCCTGGCGCATGCGATCGAAGTGGAGCTTAATTTTGAGACCCAGGTAAACGCCTACATCACGCCACCCCGCTCGCAGGGATTCCTCGCCCATTATGACGATCATGACGTTTTGATTTTGCAGCTTCAGGGGTCCAAGAGCTGGCATGTCTATGGCCCCCAGGCCGATGTGCCGCCTCGCCTTCTGCCGCTCCGCGACAGGTTCAGCATCGACGGCTTGCCGGAGCCGGATAACCTGCTGCTGGAGGCGGGAGACGTGCTTTATCTGCCGCGCGGCCGCGTGCACGCGGCGGAGGCGCAGCAGGAATCCTCCATCCATCTGACCCTTGGCATCCATCCGCCCACGCTTATGACACTGGCCATCAAGACGCTGGAAGCCTTGAGTCTCAAGGATGACCGCTTGCTGGGTCAGATACCGCCCCGGTACCTCGCCAAAGCCGCCGGACGCAAGCAGCTTGGCGATATGCTGCGCAATGCCTTGAGCGCGATCGACGAGGCGACGATATCGGAAGCCGTGGGCGCCTTGGAGGATGTATTGGTCCGCCGCGGCCGATGCGCGCCGGTCGGCCGCCTGATCTCAGACGCCACGGGCGCTGGACAGATCGGCGCCACAAGCTGGGTTGAAAGGTCCCGGCCGCTTTACGCCCGCGTTCTGGCGCTCAACGAGGGCGTCGCGCTTCAGTTCGCCGAATCCCTGGTGCCAGCGGGACCGGACCATCGTGCCGCCATGCTGTACCTGACGCGACGCGCCGAGCCGTTTCAGGTCGGCGATATTCCCGGCATCGCCGAGCCGGATCAGATCGAGCTGGCGCGCAAGCTCATCATAGACGGTTTTCTTATCCGCCTTCCCGAGGCGTAAGTCGGCCATGGATGTGGCAACAGACCTGGCGCTCCTCCTGGCCGGATTCATCGATGAGGCGGAAGCCAGCCGGCGCCTTGACCTGGATGCCGGGGAATTGGGGCCATTGCTGGACGCGTTTGGCCTGTCAGGCACAGCGATGATGCCGGTGGGCGTCAATGACAAGCTTGAGGTTCTGTACCGCGACATGGGCCGGGAGTCTTTCGATCGTCCCCTGTTCGACGATGTGGTGGACAACCTATCCCGGTCGGCGCGGCAAGATTTGCGGTTTTCACTTGGGGCCGGCGCGATCCTCAACACCGCCTCGGACAAGCCGCCAGAGGCTCCCGCGGGCTTGATCTTTCATGTCGGGCGCTGCGGCTCGAACCTCCTCTGCAATCTCCTGGCGCAAATTCCGGCGGTGGCGGTCTTGCGCGAGCCGGAACTTCTCAATGCCCTGTTCTTGAACCTGGGTGCCGAGCCGGATCGCGAGCGGCGAGCCCGGCTGCAGGCGCTGATCCCCAAGCTCCTGCGCGGTCTTGCGCGCGGTGTTCGCCAAGACGGGCTCGGCCGGCCGCGCCGCTGCATCGTGAAGTTTAGTTCCTGGAACGGCTTTTTTGGCGAAGATCTCATGAAGCGGCTGCCGCACACCGCGTCGGTCATGGTGGTGCGCGCGCCCTGGGAGACGGTCTCGTCCTACTTACAGGCGCCACCTTATTGGTATGCCTATCCTCCGGATGAAAAAGGCTTGGCCGGGGCGGTTCGATATTTTGCCGGCAACTGGAGCGCAATCATAGGATGCGCCCTCAGGCTGCCGGCGGCGCGAAATCTGATCGTTCGCTATGACGAACTGACCGCCGATCCGCGCGCCGTTTTGGAAAAAGTCTGCCGGCTATTCGGCATCGATAGGACGGCGGTCGATGGCCCGGCGATCGGCAGGGTGATGCAGGCCTATTCCAAGAGTGCCGATCTTGAGCCTTTCGATCCGGATGGCCGGCATCGCCGTCAAGAGCTGGCGCCGGATTTGCACGACTTGGTGACCGAGATAACGGCGAGCAGTTGGGCGGCCCTCCAGGAGCGCACAGCCGCCGCACCCGTGCTTCGCGCTTAAGGATTGTTCGCGTCGGCGAGCGCCGGCAACGGCGCAAAGGCCATCGCCGCGGCATCGGCCAGCTTGGCATCGGCCGGCTTCATTTCCGCGCGCAGGAATTGGGCGCGTTCCTTGGATGGCGCGTCGCCCGCCAGGGCGGCGATGCCATACCATTTCAGCGATTGCTTGATATCCTGGCGCACGCCGATGCCGCGCTCATAAAGCACCGCCAGGTCGAAGGCCGAATCCACATAGCCGCGTTCGGCGGCGCGGGTGAACCATTCCACCGCCTTGACTTCGTCCCTGGCCGTTCCCTGGCCATGGGCATAGGCGATGGCGAGATTGTGCATCGCCTTCAGATTGCCCTTTTCGGCGGCGCGGGTGAACCAGACAAAGGCCTGGCCGGGATCGGCCTTCACATGGTCGCCCTGCTGGTAAAGCGCGCCCAAAAGATATTGCGCGATGGGATCGCCCGCTTTGGCCGCCGAGATGCTCCAGAGCAACGCGGCGTTGGCGTCTCCGGCGGAGCCCTGCCCGCGCAGATACGCCAACGCCAGCCGTGCTTGGGCGCGCGGATTGCCCGCGTCGGCCAATGCCGTGGTCTTGGCCAGCGCAGTGCTGGCCTGGTGTCTCTGTGTTATGCCATCGCTCTTTTCCAGGGCGCTGGCCTTGTTGCCCAGAAAATTCTTGCCCAGGGACAGCCCGACACAGAGGAACACCGCCACCACCGAAATCGCGCCGATCGCCAGCCAGCGGGTGCGCGGACCGGCGGGCGCGGGCGGTGCTTCGGTTTCAACGGCGGCGCGCGCCTTTTCGCGGGCGGTCTGTAACACGTCGGCCATCTCCTCCTTGCTGGCACTCACCGGCGCGGGCGGCAACGCCGGCAAATCGGGGACCGGTTTCAATCCGGGCGCTGCTTGTGCCTGCATCTCTTCGGCGGCCGGCTCGCTTTCCTGCACGGCGCTTGCCAGCTCGACGCGGTGCTCGGGCTGTGGCGGTTTTGGCGCCGGTGCGAAGACGATGGCGGATACCGCGTCCGGGGCTGGCGCGGGGGCCGGCGCCGCCAAAGTCTGCGTCGCCACGGGTGCGGATAGCGGCGCGGGCGTCCCTTTGTCCGGGACATTGTCCAGCCGTTCCTGCAATTGCGCGATGGCGCGGGCCTGTTCACGGGCGGTGGTGTCCGCTTTGGCTTCCAGCGCATTCAAGGCGCGTTCAAAGACCCTAAGGCGGCGTTCGAGCCAGGCGTCGGGTGTGGGCACGCCCGGTTCAGACGTTTGCTCCGCCTTAGAGACTGGTTGGGAACCCATGGACGCGGCAACGGGCGCTTCCACCACGGGTTCTGATACGAATTCTTTTACCGGTTCTGGCGCGGGCGGCGGCGCCGACTGCATCACAGGCCGGAACTCGGGCGCCGATTGCGCCATCAACGCGGCCATCAGCGCGGTCTTACCGCTGAAAAGGGCGCGGAACACAGCCCGCTCGACCCCGGCTTCGGCGCACAGGGACGTCACCGAGAATTTGCTGTCGCCGCGCAGCACCATGGCTCTGGCGGTGTCCAGAAGCCGTGCGCGCGTTTGATCGTCAGCCTGATGTTCGTTCTGCCCCATGCCGGGTCCGCCGAATGCCCCGGTGTCAAACTAGGAGGGCAGCCCTTACTATCGCGTTCCAGAACGGACGCAATTTGAGTGCAATTTTAGCGATCGTGCGGAACCCGCCCGGCCGGTTTACCGCCCCAGGAGCGGAATTGGCGCGCAATTGCGCGGTTCCTCAGGTGCGTTAGGCCCGGAACGTCAAGTATGTCCGTGTTTGCGCGTAGGTGCATTTACCATTCGCATCAGCACCAGGATCATCGCAATGGTCGCGCCATAGGCGATCAGCTGCGCCCCATTGGGCGCCTGACTATAGCCGATCAAAGTGTGCAGCAACCGCCCGGTAATACTATCGTCCTGGATCAGCCAGCCGGTGTCCCACACCGTGCCGGTGAGAAATTCCAGCCAGCCGCCATTTTGCAGGTAGATCACGGCCTGGGCCGCCATGCCCGCCGCCAGCAAGGTGATCAGCCCGCTGGTCACCTGGAACAGCTTGCCCGCCGGGATGGTGAGCAGCCCCAAATACATCAGGGCGGAAATCACCGCCCCCGCCGCAAGCCCTAGACCGCCCCCCGCCATCATGGCGGCGGCGGACGTGCCGCCCTGCGCCGCGATGCCGTAAAGAAACAGTACAACCTCCGAACCCTCGCGCAGCACCGCCACGCCCACCACCACCGAAAGCACGGTCAAAGTGCGTTCACCGGTCTTTACCCGATGTCCCGCGGCCTTGAGTTCGCGCGCCATCTCGCGGCCATGACTGGCCATCCAGACATTGTGCCAGATGAGCATCGCCACCGCGAGCAACAGGATCGCGGCATTGAACAGTTCCTGACCCGATCCCTGGAACAGATCGGCGATCTCGCCGGCGAAAGCCGCGACCAGGCAGGCCCCCAGCACGCCGGCAATCACCCCGCCAGCCACCGCGCGCACCCGTCCCGGGACGCCGGTGGTGGCGGCCAGCACGATGCCGACGATCAGCCCCGCCTCGATCACTTCCCGGAAAACAATGAGCAGCGCGGAAATCATTCTGCGATCACCACGCCTTGCGCAGTCGCCGCGTTGAACTCGCCCATAAAGGGATACTTGCCCGGCGCCAGCGCGCGGATGCGGATATTGGCCTTGGCACGGCCGGGCACCACGCGCTCGATCTTCAGGGACGGAGAATCGAACTCGTCGGCCGAACTGTCATCATTGTAAAGGGTAATCATGCTGGGCTTGTTGGCCTTCACCTTGATCACTGAGGGCGAGAATTTGTGGTTCTTGAGATGCACCTCCACCGGCCCATCCGCACTGGCGGGCGTGCTGGCGGCGGCGGCCAGCAAAAAAACCATCAGGAACTTTTTCATTTTGCGCTCATCGGATACTTGAAATCCCAGCTTGCGGTGATCGGCTTGAACCATTCGGGCACGCCGTCCGTTTTGTCGGTGCGCCGTATCATCCCGTGCGCGCTAGGCGGCGAGACGATATAGGTCAGGTGATAGACACCGGGCCCCGCCATATCGGCGGCGGCGGCGTAATGCGGCCCGTCCTTGGCGGCGAGCGGAAACAACAGCCCGGCCCTCTTGAAAGTGGGCGCATCGTCCTTGGTCAGGATAAAGCTGATCGACAGATAAGGAATGAAGCCGGTAAAGCCGTACCGTCCGTCCTTGGCGGCTTGGACATCGGCCGCCAGCCAGATGGAATCCGCGCCACGGACGGTCAGGCGGTCCACCTCCACGCCGCTCAGGATCGCGGGCACGATCTCGATCCCGTCGCGCAACATGGGGCCGCCAATGGCGGCGGCCCAAGCCGGCTGGCGGCAGGCCAAGAACGCTAGAAGGGCAAAACACAGGACACGCATGGGAGGGATATAGATGCGATTAATTCTCAAGTACAGTAAATTCCGCCGCCCCTCTCAAGGGTTGAGAAAATTGCCAGCCCTTCCAGCCACTTCCATCTCCCGGCTAGTGTCCTTACGGGGTCGGCAGTGATAGTTATCCGGCTTGATCCATGATTTTTCCGGTGGCGCCAATGGGCATGACGCGTAGAACCGTTCTGACGGCTTTGACGGCCGCGCCCCTGCTCCCGCGCGCAGCCTTTGCCGCGACCAATGTCTCCATCCGCATCGGCCACCGGCTGCGCGCCCTGCCGGCCGACTATATGGGGCTGGGCTTTGAAGCCTCCTCGGTGGCGACCCCGGGCTTGTTGTCGGCGGACAATCATACGTACGTCCAATTGGTCCGCGGCCTGGGCGCGCAAGGCGTGATCCGGATCGGCGGCAATGTCTCCGACTATTCCGTCTATGACGCAGAGGGGACGCCCAAGAACCTGCCCAAGGATACGGTGCTGACCAGGGAAAATCTCCGCCAGCTGCGCACATTCCTGGACGCCACCGGCTGGAAGCTGATCTGGGGACTCAATCTGGGCACCGGCAGGCTGGACAATATGGTGGAGGAAGCCCGCGCCGTGGCGGATGCGGTGGGCGATAAACTTATTGCTTTCCAAACCGGCAATGAGCCCGATCTGTTTGCGCGCGCCGGCCATCGCGGCGCCGATTACGATTACGCCGCCTGGCATGGCGAATTCCGCCGCTACAAATCGGCGATCCGCGCCGTCCTGCCGCATGCGCCTTTCGCGGGCCCCGATATCGCCATGGCGTCGCTGGATTGGATGCAATCCTTCGCCAAGGATGAAGCGGGCGATCTCGCGTTGCTCACCGCGCACCATTATATCACCGGCCAGGACAATCCCGCCGCGACGGTGGAATTCATGTTGCGGGAAGAAAAGAAGTACCAGCCGACACTGTCCAAATTCCAGGCCATTTCCGAATCTGTGGGGATACCGTGGCGGATGAGCGAGACCGCCTCTTTCTATGGCGGCGGCAAGGCGGGCGTCAGCGACAGCTGCGCCGCCGCGCTCTGGGCCTTGGATTATCTTTTCGTGCTGACATCCTATGGCTGCAGCGGGGTCAGTATGCAGACCGGCATCAATCATCTGGGCGTGGTCAGCAAATATACCCCGATCAACGACGACTTGGCGGGTCACTATACCCCCGCGCCGGAATATTACGGGTTGCTGGCTTTCGCCCAGGCCGCCAAGGGCGAACAGCTTTCGCTCGCTTTGGATGCGGGCGACCTCAATCTCACCGCCTATGCCACGCGCGCAGGCTCGAACATGATCCTGACGGTGATCAATAAGGATATGAGCCGCGATGCGTCCGTCACCGTTACCGGCGTACCCGCGAAACAGGCACGGGTGATGCGCCTGACCGCGCCATCGCTGACCGCCACCACCGGCATCACCCTGGGTGGCGCGGCGGTGGATACGAACGGAAACTGGAACGGCAAAAGCGAGCCGGTGAAACTCTCCGGCGGGAAGGCGATGCTCGATCTGCCTTCCGGCAGCGCCGCGCTGGTGACGCTTCAGACTAGCGGTTAAACTTCCCACCTGCCTTCCGGCCCGTCGCTACGCATAGCTCGCCAAGCGGGATACCAGCGCATGCGCAAATTACCGGCGCACAGTCCCGTTCAAACCGGCCTGAGGGCCCTGGAAAGGAAAGCGGTGAGGTTTTTCACCAGCGCCTCGCGCGCGCGCGCCGAGCGGTGGGATTCCCGCCCCGCCTGGTGCAGCGCCCCGGCAATCGCCTGACCGATGATATCGGCGTCATAGGAAGCACAAACAAGGCCGGTCTTGGCGAAGCCGCGCACCATCTCCGCCCACTCCACGCCCCATTGCGCCAGCAACGGCCGCGCTTGTGAGCCTTCAGCATCGATCATGCGTTCGTCGGACATGGCGGCGCGCATCACACCGGGATGATTGTCGGCATATTCACAGATCGCGGCCAGCGTGGCGGCGACGCTTTGCTCCAGATTCGCGCCTTGTGCGCGGCGCGATTGCAGATGGTCGTCAAGCTCCCGGCGCGCTTCAGCGATGAAAGCCAGGAAGCAAGCGCGCTTGTCGGGATAATGAAGATAGAATGTGCCGTGTCCCAATCCCGCGGCGCGGGCGATATCCTGTGGCCGGGTGGCGTCATAGCCGCGCTCCACAAACAGTTTGCGCGCCGATGCTTTCAACCGCGCCAAGCTCTCCGGCTTGCGGCGGCTGCTGCGCACACTCTCCATGACCAGAACTTGGCCAGACACAACTATACACTCCCCAGCGGCGCGGACTTTCATCGCGTGTTGGAAAAGTGTCAACGGAAGAAATTGTAGAACGATATGCAGGCTATCGAAGGTGTATGATCGCGGCCTGCCATCCGGCATACAAGCGGTCACGTTCCGCCTTCTTCATTGCGGGAACGAAACGGCGATCCAACGCCCACCGCGCGGCAACGTCTTCTTCATTTTTGAATATCGTTGAACAAATTCCTGCAAGATAAGCGACACCCAAGGCGGTGGTTTCGGTCACCTGTGGCCGCTCGACAACCAGGCCAGTGAGGTCCGCAAGGCGCTGGCAGAACCAGTCATTCCCCACCATGCCGCCATCCACCTTCAGAGTCTTGAGGCGCTTGAGCCCCGCAGAGGAAAGATCGCGCCGCATCGCTTCCAACAGGTCGCGTGTCTGAAAGCCAATAGAATCAAGGGCTGCGCGCACGATCTCGCATTTTCCCATATCGCGCGTAAGGCCCAGAATGGCGCCGCGCGCATAGGGCTGCCAATAAGGCGCGCCCAATCCGGTGAAGGCGGGCACGACATAAAGTCCCGGCGCCGGCTTGGCGCGCTTGGCCAGGGCCTCGCTTTCGGCCGCCGTCGCCAAAAGCCCCAACTCGTCCCGTAGCCACTGCACCACCGCGCCGGCAATAAAGATGCTGCCCTCGATGGCATAGTGCTTTTGCGCCAGGGCGGTGACCAGAAGCCGGTTTTTCGATCTCGGCAAGCGCTTGCCCGTGTTGACCAGAACGAAACACCCCGTTCCATAGGTGGACTTCACATCGCCAGGCGAAAAACAGGCTTGGCCGAAACTGGCGGCCTGCTGATCGCCCGCCACGCCCAAAATCGGAATCGCGGCGCCGAACAGCATCGGGTCGGTGGCACCGAAATCGCCGCAGCTCTCGCGCACCTCGGGCAGGATGGCGCGCGGCACACCGAACAGTTTCAGCAGCCCCGCGTCCCAGTCGCGCGTCTTCAGGTTCCACAACAAGGTGCGTGACGCATTTGTGACATCGGTGGCATGCACCCTGCCCTTGGTCAGATTCCAGATCAGCCAGCTGTCGATGGTGCCGAACGCAATGCCTTTATAGCGGCCGCTTCGGCTTTCGCCGGCGCTTTTTGCCTTGAGCCCCTTCGCATTCTTCAACAGCCATTCCAGCTTGGTCGCCGAGAAGTACGGGTCGAGCCGCAATCCGGTCTTGGCCGTGATGCCCGCTTCCAATCCCCGCCGCTTCAGTTGGGCGCAGCGCTGCGCCCCGCGCCGGTCCTGCCAGACGATGGCATTGTGCAACGGCGCGCCGGTCTTCTTGTCCCATATCAGCGAAGTCTCGCGCTGGTTGGTGATGCCCAGCGCCGCCACGGTGTCCGGCGCCACGCCCTTCAGCACGGCGCGGCAGCATTCCAGTGTGGCGTGCCAGATCTCGCTCGCGTCATGCTCGACCCAGCCATTGGCGGGATAGATCTGGCGCAGGCTCACGGCGTGACGGCGCACCGGCCTGGCCTGGCCGTCAAACAGGATCGCGCGGGTCGAGGTCGTGCCTTGATCGATCGCCAGCAAATGGAGCTTGGACATAGGCGAACGGCACACCTTTTGGGGAACTCGCGCAAGCGCCCCCGGGAATCCCTTGCGCTAAGGGACTTTACCTAGGCGGATTGAGCCACTGTTTAATTGGCCGCAAACCGCCGCAAGCGTATCATGGCGCATGAACCGATGCTTGGCTGTTTGTGGGGAAAAACCGCTGCCGCGACCGGGGAACCGATTGGGTGATGGCCCGAACCGTGATGTCCCGCCTCCGGCGGAGCGCCGGCCCAAGGGGCGCAAGCGGGTTCTGCTGACCGGCATCGTCGCCTATGCCAATGGCGCGTACAGTTTTCACTGCACCATTCGCAATCTGTCGGAAACCGGAGCGCGGCTGGCGGTGGGCAATAACGCGCAATTCCCGTCGGATTTCTACCTGATCAACATCCGCGACCGCATCGCCTATGACGCCAAGCTGGTCTGGAACCGGGGCAGCGAGATCGGCGTCACCTTCAAGAGCATCATGCCGCTGGCCGGTATCACCGACCCTGCCCTCGCCTTTCTCAAGCAATTGTGGCTGACCAAGGCCTGACAGAGCCTCTTTGGGAGGTGCTATTTCGGGTGACTTTTGGCCGTATTTTTGATCCGTAGGCGAATGAAAAGGGAACAAAAAACCCGGACTTAAGCGCCTTTTAACGAACGCGCTGATAGAAAATTGCTGACAAGGCCGGTTCCGGCCCATGCAGAATGCATAGGGATCATCATAGTGGCGCTTACCGCACAAGATATGAGCGACATGGGGCGCTTGGCCCAGCTCGCGATGAATCCCAAATCCGGCGCCAGCCGCGAGGAAATCTATCTCGCCGTCGCCTCCCTCTATCGCATTCAGGGTGCCGGCCTCAATCAGCGCGAGCGCGAACTGATGCGCGAGATCCTGCGCCGCCTGACCTTGGATGTGGAAATGGCGATCCGTGTCGCGCTGGCCCAGCGCCTGGCCGAGGACACCACCGCGCCGCACGATTTGATCTTGCTCTTGGTCGACGACACGGTCGAAGTCGCCCGCCCCCTGATCCTCAATTCGCCGCTGCTGACCGAAACCGACGTCCTGCGCCTGATCGCCCATGCCGATGTCGGTCATCTGGAAGCGGTGGCGGGGCGTCCCGATATCGGCATGCCCGTCACCGACGAGCTGGCAAAGTCCAATCATGAATCGGTTCTGGTGGCGCTGGTGCGCAATGCCACCGCCAAAATTTCCGAAGGCACCTACAAGACCCTGGTCGAGAAGTCGCGCGCCCTGACTCAATTGCAGGAGCCGCTGATCCGCCGTCCCGATCTGCCGCCGCAACTCGCCACCGCCATGTGCGAATGGGTGTCGGACGCGCTCAAATCCTTCATCACCACCCACTATCAGATGCCGTCCAAGGGGGTGCAGCCTGCCCTTGCCGATGCCGTCCGCATCGTGAAAAGCCCACCGCCCGACTCGAAGGACCAGCCCGCCGACAGCGCGCGCAAACTGATCGACAAGCTCTCCGGCAGCGGCCAGCTCAAGACTGGCTTTTTGATGCGCGTGCTCAGCCAGGGACAGGTGGACCTGTTCGACCTGGCCTTTTCGCGTCTGCTGGAGATGGAACTGAACGCGTTCCGCAACGTCTTCTACAATGGCGGCGCCCGCGCCGTGGCCTTGTCCTGCCGCGCGGTGGGCATCGACCGCGCCGTCTTCGCCACCGTGTTCAATCTTTCGCGCCAAAGCCGCCGCCTGCCCGCGGTCCTGTCCAAGCCCGACAGCGCGGTCGTGGATCGGGTTTTTGCCGACATGACGCGCCAGGACGCGATGGCCGAAATGAAAAACGCGCAGACCGCCTGAGGCCTTTCCCCGCCTTTTGGGCTCCTCATGTCCCTGTGTTAATGTTCCGTCCTCCCCAGGGCGCTTTCAGAGCATCATGACCAAGTTGCATTTCACGGGCGTGCCGCACGCGCAGGACTCCCTTGCCGAGCTGCGGGACCGTTATGGCGAAGCCGGACCCGAACAGGCCGACATTGTGGTGGCGCTGGGCGGCGACGGCTTCATGCTGCAAACGCTGCATGCCTTCACCGGCAAGGGCAAGCCGATCTACGGCATGAATCGCGGCACCGTCGGCTTTCTGATGAACGAGTATCACCAGACCGACCTGCTGGAGCGGCTCAACGCCGCCGAACGGGCGGTGATCCACCCTCTCAGGATGACGGCGCATTCGGCAGCCGGCATGGTCGAAGCGCGCGCCTTCAATGAAGTCTCGCTGCTGCGCGAGACCCGCCAGGCCGCCAAGATCAGGATCATGGTGGATGGCAAGCCCCGTATCCTGGAGCTGATCTGCGACGGCGTACTGGTTTCCACGCCGGTAGGCTCCACCGCTTACAATCTTTCCGCCCATGGCCCGATCCTGCCGATCGGCGCGGATCTTTTGGCGCTCACCCCGATTTCCGCTTTCCGTCCCCGCCGCTGGCGCGGGGCGCTGCTGCCGCATCGCGCCAAGGTGCGGTTCGAGATTCTGGAAAGCAGCAAGCGTCCGGTCAGCGCCGTGGCCGACGATTTCGAAGTCCGCGACGTCACCGCCGTGGACGTGGCCGAAGACCGTGCCATCTCCATGACCATGCTCTATGACGCGGGCCATAGCCTGGACGAGCGCATCCTGGCCGAACAATTCTCCGATTAGCCCCCCTCTGGCTTTCGCAGCTTTGCTTGGCGCTCCGGCCGAATATCCGACAGGCAGCGAAAGCCGGGGTCAGAATGTAACCGCCATTCACCAATGCTTAACGCCCATTAAGCTAACTACGGCGTTGGAGTGAGTCCTTACGGGACTGCCGGCTGTTGCGCAGGGGACATGAGCGGCTATCGTTTCGACCGGGTGCGGGTGCTTGTGGTGGACGACAATGTCCATATGCGCAAGCTCGTCACCACCATCCTGCAGGCCTTTGGCGTCCAGCAGATCACCGAGGCCGAAAGCGGCGATCGCGCCTGGACCGCCCTGCGCGAAACCAATCCCGATGTGGTGGTGCTGGATTGGGTGATGGAAGGCATGTCAGGCCTGGAGCTGATCCAGATGATCCGCACCAATCCCCAGGCGCCCAATCCCTTCGTGCCGGTGATCATGCTGACCGGCCACACCTCGCTGGACTATGTGCGCCAGGCGCGCGACGCCGGCGTCAACGAATTCATCGCCAAGCCCGTCTCGGTCAAGACCATGATGTCCCGGCTGGTGGCGGTGATCGAGCATCCCCGCGCCTATGTGCGCACCGGCGTGTATTTCGGACCCTGCCGCCGCCGCCGCCTGGAAGGTTTTAACGGCCCCGAACGGCGCAGTGAAAATCCCAAGCAGCAGGCAGCGGAGTAAGCCATGGCACGCCAGAAGCCGATCGAACTGTTCATGCCGCCCAACATGCTCAAGGCCAAGGTCGGCAGCGGCGGCGGCGGCCTCGACATGGCGGCGATGCGCCGCGCCGAAGCCGCGATGGAAGACTTGAAAAGCGAATTCTCCGATTGGATCGCGCAGGATGTGAAGGCCTTGACGGCGGCACGCGCCCGTTATGCCGCCACCCCGGATGAAGCGGCGCGCGACGCCTTGCTGCGCGGCGCCCATGACATCAAGGGCCAGGCGCCGACCTTCAACTTTCCGCTGATCGCCCGGGTCGCCGCCTCGTTGTCGCGCATGATCGGCGAGTTGCCGCCCGCATGTCCCCTGCCCCTGAACCTGATCGACGCCCATGTCACCGCCATCCAGGTGATCCACAAGAACGCCATAAAGGATGCCAGCGACAAGACGGCGCTGGCGCTATGCGCGGAATTGGAAGCGCGGGTGGATGACGTTCTCGCCGAAACCAAGACCGGTTGATGGACTGGCGCCGGACCGAATTAAGCAAAGCGCCCCCAGAATCGGAAAAACCATGAGGAGATTGCGTGGCTTAATATACTCATGAGTGAGTAGAATAATCTTGCTTCTGACGGGAATACTGCCTATAATCTCATCAGAAATGAGTAGATTATGACCTATATTCATAGCCGCAAAAACTGGCCCCATCTGACGTGGGACGCCAAGGCGCTCTCAGGGCGTTTGGGAGCTGTCCACCACCTTCAAGAAAAGCTTCTTGGGCGGATGGAGAGCTTTGGTTTCCGGTTGCGTGCGGAGGCGACACTCCAAAGCCTGACGGAAGACGTTATAAAATCCAGCGAAATCGAGGGCGAGATTCTCGATAAAGACCAGGTGCGGTCATCCATAGCCCGGCGCCTCGGCATGGACGTGGCGGGGCTCATCCCATCCGACCGCAATGTTGACGGCGTTGTCGAGATGATGCTCGACGCTACCCAAAACTATCAAAAACCGTTGAGCGATGAACGCCTATTTGGGTGGCACGCCGCCTTGTTTCCAACCGGACATAGCGGCATGCACAAGATCACCGTGGGCGGTTGGCGCAAAGATCAAAAAGGCCCGATGCAAGTCGTCTCGGGCCCGGTCGGACGTGAGCGTGTCCATTATGAGGCCCCCAAGGCATCCGCGCTCAAGAGCGAGATGCGCGCCTTTCTCAAATGGTTCAACAGCTATGACGGGTCTGATCTCGTACTGCGAGCCGGCGTCGCACATTTCTGGTTCGTGAGCATTCACCCGTTCGATGATGGAAATGGCCGCATGGCGCGCGCCATCGCCGATCTCGCCTTGGCGCGCTCGGAAAAGACCGGGCAGCGATTTTACAGCATGTCCGCGCAAACCCGGAAGGAGCGGAAGCACTATTACGCGATATTGGAAGCCACCCAGAAGAGTTCACTCGACATCACAGAATGGCTTGACTGGTTTCTGGGGTGCCTTGGCCGCGCCCTTGATGGCGCCGATGATATTCTTGGCGCGGTTACTGCCAAAGCCAAATTCTGGGAACGGCATAGGAAAATGCCCCTCAATGAACGTCAGCGTCTTATGCTGAACAAATTGCTCGATGGCTTTGAAGGAAAGCTGACCTCATCCAAATGGGCAAGGATCACGAAAACATCGCAGCCGACGGCGGGCCGCGACATTGACGATCTCGTCCAACGCGGCATTCTCAGGAAGAACGCAGCCGGCGGGCGCAGCACGAGCTATTCATTGGTGGAGAGTGTTGCGTAGAGGCTGGATTTGAAGAATTGGAAAAATTGGGTTCAGAGTGGATTTTTCGAAAAGCAGCGGTTGGCGATTAAATCTGCTCCGCCCTCTATTCCCGCCGCTATTTTCGCCGCTATTTTCGCCGCTTACTCCGCGTCGGCAATTGGAGCAATTGAGCCGGCTCGATTTCTAGGACTGCCGCCAATTTCCCAATGACTTCCAGCCCGGCATAGCTGACGCCCTTTTCCAGCTTGCTGATGTAGGTCCGGTTTACGTCGGCCTCATAGGCAAGGGTTTCCTGGGAAATCCCCCGCTCATGGCGCAGCCGTCGCAAATTGGCGGCAAAGACTTGGCGCAAATCCATGCGTCAAGACAAGCCGCTTGTTGCCTATTGACCAACCGCTTTAAAGCAACAAAAATAGAACCATGAAATCCTTGGAGGAATAAATATGAGAAATTTTATAATACTGGCTTTTGTCTTAATACTTTCCGCCTGTGGCACGACTGGCC
>DATFEF010000052.1:0-26131 GCA_035251465.1 Rhizomicrobium sp.
CCTGACAGGCGATCTTGGTCGCCAGATCGTCGGTCTTGAACTTGGTGATGACGCTGGCGCCGGACTGGCCGGCCAACAGGCGCGACCAAGTCTCCTCCACACCACACGCCAGCGGCGTTACAAGACCCAGGCCCGTGACAACGACCCTGCGCATGGGGCTTAAGACCTTTTACGCGAGATCAGGAAGCGTTCGCCTTGTCGATATACTTAACGGCGTCGCCCACCGTCACGATGGATTCGGCCGCATCGTCGGGAATTTCGATGCCGAATTCTTCTTCAAACGCCATCACCAGCTCGACGGTATCGAGGCTGTCGGCGCCCAGATCTTCGATGAAAGACGCGGTGTCCGTGACCTTCTCAGCATCGACATTGAGATGTTCGACGACGATCTTCTTCACGCGCTCGGCAGTATCGCTCATGGACTTGTAAGCCTCTCCTAGATTTCAAACCGGCAGTGGAACATACCGGGCCACACAATTGGTGCTTCGTGGGGTGGGCGGTTAGGTAACATAAACCTTCCGGTCCCGCCAATCTACTGATTAAGTTGTTGTTTTTCCTATCATATCATCGCCATCCCGCCATTGACATGGATGGTTTCGCCGGTGACATAGGCCGCTTCTTCGGACGCCAGATAGACGACAGCGGCGGCGATTTCCGCCGGCAGGCCCATGCGTCCGGCGGGGATTCGCTGGCCGACCAACTCTTTCTGCTGATCGCTGAGGACGTCCGTCATCGCGGTCTGGATAAAACCCGGCGCCACTGCATTGGCGGTGATGTTGCGCGAGGCGACTTCGGCGGCCAGGCTCTTGGTCATGCCGATCAGCCCAGCCTTGGCGGCGGCATAATTGCCTTGGCCCGGATTGCCGGTCGCCGCAACGATCGACGTGATCTGGATAATACGGCCCCAGCGTTTTTTCATCATGCCGCGCAACACGGCGCGCGACAGGCGGAAGGCGGCGGTGAGATTGACCGCGATTACCTGATCCCACTCGTCATCTTTCATGCGCAGGAAAAGATTGTCCTTGGTGATGCCGGCATTGTTGACCAGGATGTCGATGGGCGATCCGGCAGCCTCTTCCGCCAGCTTGGGCAGCGCTTCGACCGAGGCGATGTCGGACAGATTGGCCTGGGCGATAAAAGCATTGGCGCCCAGCTCGGCCTTCAAAGCCTCCAAGGCCTCGGCGCGGGTGCCCGAAAGCACAACCTTGGCACCCTGGCCGTGCAGTGCCTTGGCGATGGCGCCGCCAATGCCGCCCGAGGCGCCAGTCACCAGTGCTGTTTTCCCTGTGAGGTCGAACATTCTTTTCCTCCCTCATGCTTCGACAGGCTCAGCATGAGGATTGTGTTTTAATTCCTCACCCTGAGCTTGTCGAAGGGTGAGGTCATAAAGTTTTCCCAAATGCCTCGAGGTCGGCGGGTGAATCGAGCGCGATACTAGCAAGTTCCTTGTTGATCCGCTTGACCATGCCGGTGAGAACCTTATTGCCGCCGAACTCCACCGTCGTATCCACGGTCAGGCCGCGCAGCGCAAGGATGCTTTCGCGCCAACGCACCCGCCCCGTCACCTGCTCCACCAGAAGCTGGCGGACATGGTCGGGATTGCTGGCTTCCTTGGCGGTGACATTGGCCAGCACCGGCACCGTCAGCGGGCGGATGATAACAGCCGCCAGCGCCTCGGCCATGCGGTCGGCGGCAGGCTGCATCAGGGGGCAATGAAACGGCGCGGACACCGAAAGCGGCATGGCGCGCTTGATGCCCTTGGCTTTGGCGATTTCACCCGCGCGCGCCAATGCGTCCAGGGTACCGGAGATCACCACTTGGCCGGGCGCATTGTCGTTGGCCACGACACAGACGCCGCCCGCCACGGCAGCCTCTTTCGCGACGTCTTCGGCCTGTTCGATTTCCGCGCCGATCAACGCGGTCATGCCGCCCTCGCCCACCGGCACCGCCGACTGCATCGCCTGGCCGCGAATCTTGAGCAGTCGCGCGGTATCGGCCAGCGAAAAGGCGCCGGCGGCGCAGAGGGCGGAATATTCGCCAAGACTGTGACCGGCCACCAGATAAGCGTGCTTGGCCACGTCCAGGCCCATTTCCTTTTCCAGAATCCGCACCACCGCGATCGAGGCCGCCATGATCGCCGGCTGGGCATTTTCGGTCAGCACCAGCCCCTCTTCCGGCCCTTCCCACATGATCTTGGAAAGCTTCTGCGACAGTGCGTCGTCCACTTCCTGGAAGACCTCGCGCGCGGGCGCGAAAGCATCGGCGAGCTCCTTGCCCATGCCGACCTTCTGGCTGCCCTGTCCGGGGAAAAGAAATGCGCGAGTCATTGCGGGGCGAGACAAATCAAGAGGGCTTGTGCAAGTCAAGGTGTGAGAAAAACGCCCGGCCGATCACGATCACCGACACGCCCGCCAGTACCAGCATTCCCGCCAATAACAACATGCCCAGCGTGAAATTGCCGGTCGCCTGTTTGGCCCATCCCATCAGATAGGGCCCGAAAAACCCGCCCAGATTGGAAAAACTGTTGAGCAGCGCCAAACCCGCCGCCGCCGCGGTGCCCCGCAGCAGCGAGGACGGCAAGGTCCAGAACACCGCCAGCGCGGCATAGATGCCTGAGCAGGCCAGGCACAGCGAGGCGAAGACCGCGTTATGGTCGGTCAAGAGCACCGCGCCCGCCATGCCGATGGCGCCCGCGAAGGCGCCGAAAGCAACATGCCCGGCACGCTCGCCGCTGCGGTCGCTGGAAGTGCCCAGTCCCACCATCGCGCCCATCGCCAACAGGTAGGGTAGCGCCACGATGAAGCCGGTTTCGACATTGGTGTAGCCCATCGCCTTGATCATCTGCGGTTGCCACAGGTTCAAGCCATAGAGCGCGATGACGATGGAAAAATCCGGGATCATCAAAATCCAGATGCGCTTGTCCAGCAGCATCTCCTTGAAGCCATGCAGCGCGCCAATCTTCCAATCATTAAGTTGGTCGGCCGCCAGCCGCGCGGCGATAACACGTTTCTCGCCCTGGCTGAGCCATTTCGCCTTGGCCGGGCCGTCGGGCAAAAGCCATAGAGCCGCCACACCGCAGACCAGCGAGGGAATCCCTTCCAAGATCAGCATCCATTGCCAGCCCGCGAGGCCGTGGCCGGAAAGGCCCAGCAGCCAGCCGGAGATCGGTGCCCCGATCACATTGGACAGCGGCACGCCCGCCAGAAACAAAGCGATGAACCGCGCCCGGGTCGAGGCCGGAAACCAATAGGTCATGTAAAGGATCATGCCGGGATAGAGCCCCGCCTCCGCCGCGCCCAGCAGAAAGCGCACAACCGAAAAACTCACCGGGTCCTTCACAAACGCCGTCATCATGGACAGCAGACCCCAGGTGACGCAGATGCGGCACATCCACAGCCGCGCCCCAACCTTTTGCAGCATCAGGTTGGAAGGCACCTCGAACAGGAAATAGCCCCAAAAGAAGATGCCCGCGCCGAAGCCGTAAGCCTGGGGCGAAAATCCCAGGTCGCGGTTCATGGTCAGCGCCGCGAAGGAGATGTTCACCCGGTCCAGGAAGCTGGCCACATACATCAGCGCCATGAAGGGGATCAGCCGCCAGGCGGCACGGCGCAGGATCGCGTCCGCCTCGTTTTTGCTGTTCTGCATTGTCCCCCAAACCTTTGGCCGGAGCCTTAGCCAGTACAAGGCGGATTACAAGCGCGCCCTTCCGGCCCGGAAGAGAACCAAACCCTTGATCTGGCATCGATTTATAGCGGCCCCGGCTGCGGCCTTGCCGCGCGAGACGCTTTTCTCTATAGACCCGCCCCTCAACGGCTGCGGTCGGCCGGGGCCCCTTCAAAAGATGGGGTTTGCGCATGGTGCGCGTCCCGGACGAGCCAAGGCGAAAGGCGGGGCCCTCCCGCTTTCGTTCCGCAGACCAAAGGAAAGGGACCAAGATGGCTCTCTACGAGCATCTTTTGATCGCGCGCCAGGATATCAGCGCGCAACAGGTGGACGCGCTGGCCACCCACCTCAAGACCATCGTCGAAGGCGAAAGCGGCAAGATCGAGAAGCAGGAATATTGGGGCCTGCGCGGGCTAGCCTATCGCATCAAGAAAAACCGCAAGGGCCATTATGTTCTGCTGAACATCAATGCGCCCGCCGCCGCGGTGATCGAGCTGGAACGCCAGCTCAAGATCAACGAAGACGTGCTGCGCTACATCACCGTCAAGGTGGACCAGTTCGACACCTCGTCGAGCAAGGCCCGCCGCGACGACAAGCCCGAAGGCAAGGCCGAAGGCGAAGCTGAGGAGATCCTGGTATGAGCTATGGTGGCAACCGCGATGGCGGACGTGGCGGCGATCGTGACGGCGGACGCGGCGGCGACCGCGAAGGCGGCCGTGGCGGACGCGAGGACGGCGCCCGCCGTCCCTTCTTCCGCCGCAAGAAGACCTGCCCCTTTTCGGGCGATAACGCGCCCAAGATCGATTACAAGGACGTCAAGCTCCTGCAGCGCTTCATTTCCGAGCGCGGCAAGATCGTGCCGGCCCGCATCACCGCGGTCAGCAACAAGAAGCAGCGTATTTTGGCGAATGCCATCAAGCGCGCCCGCTTCATGGCGCTGCTGCCTTATGTCGTGAAGTGAGGGACCGGCCATGCAAGTGATCCTGCTCGAACGCGTCGAAAAGCTGGGCCAGATGGG
This sequence comes from Rhizomicrobium sp., assembly GCA_035251465.1. Taxonomy (GTDB): domain Bacteria; phylum Pseudomonadota; class Alphaproteobacteria; order Micropepsales; family Micropepsaceae; genus Rhizomicrobium. Next base: position 4,682 of record DATFEF010000052.1, read on the forward strand.
CGACGAAGTCCGCGTCAAGGACGGCTTTGCCCGCAACTTCCTTCTGCCCAAGAAGAAAGCGCTGCGCGCCACCAAGGCCAACCGCGACTATTTCCAGGCCCAGAAGGCGCAACTCGAGGCCCATAACCTGGAGCGCAAGAAAGACGCCGACGCCATCGCCAAGAAACTGGACGGCAAGCGGTTTGTCCTGATCCGCCAGGCCGGCGACCGCGGCCAACTTTATGGCTCGGTGTCGCCCCGTGACATCGCCGACGTCATGGAGAAGTCCGGCTTCAAGGTCGACCGTCACCAAGTCTCCATCAGCGTGGCGATCAAGACCATCGGCATGTTCACCATTCCGGTGGTGTTGCATCCCGAAGTGAAGGTGAACATCACCATCAACGTCGCCCGCAGCGAAGACGAAGCCGAGCGCCAGGCGCGCGGCGAAGACGTGCTGGCGGCCAAGACCGAGGCCGAGGAAGCCAAGGTCGCGGCCGAAGAGCTGTTCGAGGAAGGCGCCGGCCCCAAAGTCGAAGCGACCGAAGAAGAAGCCGAGGCGTAATCCCCCTCCTTTTCGAATGCAAAAAGGCCGGTCTTGCGACCGGCCTTTTTCTTTCCTGGCAAGGTACGATATTTTTCGTTGACTATACGATAAAAATCGTTGACGGTCGCATCATGGCCAAAAAGCCCGCATCCAAACCCACCCCGGCTGAAGTCGAAATTCTCGGCATCTTGTGGGACCACGGCCCCGCAACCGTGCGCGAGGTGCACGAGCGTCTGGGAACCGCGGTCGGCTATACCGGCGTCCTCAAACTTCTGCAGAATATGCACGCCAAGGAGCTGGTGAATCGCAGCTCTGCCGGCCAGGCACATGTTTACGAAGCACGCGAGCCCGCCAGGATGAAGCGCCAATTGCTGAGCGATCTTGTGCAGCGTGTGTTTGCCGGATCGGCCAGCCAGCTGGTCCTGCATCTGCTGGAAGACGAAAAAGCCACCCCGGAAGAAATCGAGGAAATTCGCCAGCTGTTGGCGGATCATAAAAGGAGGTCCAAATGAGCGACTCGCTTTTGCCGCTCGCGATCGGGCGGGATCTGGGTTGGACCCTGATTCATTTCCTCTGGCAGGGACTGTTTCTGGCGGCGTTGTTGCACACGATCCTGCCAGCGTGCCGCAGCGCGATTGTCCGGCACAATTGCGCCCTGGCTATCCTGGGTTTGATGGCGCTGGCGCCTGTCGCAACTTTCTTATTCATCCATGACTTCGCAAAAAGCGGCGGATTTGCGGGGAACCCCGCCGCCGGTCCGGCATCGATCACTGCGCCCTGGATGGATTGGCTGGTGGTCCTTTGGCTTGGCGGCATTGCCGCCTTAAGCTTGCGGGCCTTGATCGGTTGGTACCTGGTTCAATCCCTGAAGCGCCTGGATACAATGGCTGTCCCGGCGGATCTGCTCCAGCGCTGCCATGACCTGCAACGCCGTTTGGCGGTGGCGTGGCCGGTCCGCTTTGCGCTGTCGCGCCGCATCGATGTGCCGATGGTGATCGGCTGGCTGCGGCCCGTGGTTTTGATTCCGGTTTCGGCGATTTCGGGCCTCTCGCCGCAGCAGTTGGACGCGCTGATCTTGCACGAACTGGCCCATGTCCGCCGGCTCGATACCATTACCAACCTTCTCTTGGTCGCGGTCGAGACCATCCTGTTCTATCACCCGGCCGTCTGGTGGGTGAGCCGTCAGATCCGCATCGAGCGCGAACATTGCTGCGACGACTTTGCGGTGTCGGCATGCGGCAACGCTGGCGTCTATGTCGAGGCGATGACCGCGCTGGAAAGCTGGAAGGGAACAAGCCGCCTGGCCCTGGCGGCCAATGGCGGCAAGCTGAAACACCGTGTGGCGCGGCTGCTGGACGCGAGGGTCGATGTTCCCCGCTCTTCCTTGTCTACCGTGACGGGCCTGGCGCTTCTGGGTTTGGTGGCCGCCTCTGTGGCCGTGGCGGCTCCCTCCATAGGCGCGAAAAACCAGGGCGCGGCCGAGATAAAGCCCATCATGGAAACCCACCAGCTACCGCCCTACCCCCACCAATCCATCCATGACCATGAGGAAGGGCGCGTGTTGGTTGCGGTTACGATTGGAACCGATGGCACCGTCTCCCAAGCGGTGGTTGTGGGTCCCAGCGGGCATCAAAGGCTTGACGCCGCCGCCGCCAATTTCGTGAAAGGCTATTGGCGCTGGCAACCGCCGACCCGGGGGGGCAAGCCTGTGGTGGCGAATACGCGGGTCAGCGTGCTTTTCAAACTGGCGTCCAAGCCTGCCCCGGTGGCGCGTTGACGGCGGTCCGACCCAATGAGAATAACCGGCCAATATCTCATGATCGGTCTTTTTTGCGTGGCATCCGCCGCCTGCGCCTCGAAGACGGAAAAAATAATCGAGTCACGGAATTACAACGGCACCTTCCTGTGCGACGGCAGCCAGCAAGTGCAGGTGCGCTTTACCCCGTTCAAGGCCGAGCTGGAATCCCAGGGAGCGATTGTCGAAATGGCGCAGCAGCCCGCTCCCGATGGATTGTTATATACGGCCGACGGGCAAAGTCTGCACGCGCGCGGCGATGAAGTCACCTGGACCGATGGCAAAGGCGCTCTCCATCACTGCCGGGACGTCACGAGTTTGAACGGCAATACAATAAGCATCCCGGCGCAGCGCTAAGCTGGCTTCTTATCTTCATATCCTCTCAGGCCGGGAATGTTGGGCTTCCAGTTTCCCGCGCACCGCCTTGGCCGCCGCCACCATGGCCATCAGCGCCGGTTTCACCTCGGCCCAGCCGCGGGTTTTCAGCCCGCAATCCGGATTGACCCAGAGCTGCTCGGGCTTGAGCACCTTCAGCGCCTTGACCAGAAGCTGCTCCATCTCTTCCTGGCTCGGCACGCGCGGGGAATGGATGTCATAGACACCGGGACCGATATCGCTGGGATAGGCGAAGCTGGCAAAGGCATCGAGCAGCTCCATCGCCGAGCGCGAGGTCTCGATCGAGATCACATCGGCATCCATCGCCGCCACCGCGCCGATAATATCGTTGAACTCCGAATAACACATATGGGTGTGAATCTGGGTGGTGGGCGCCACGCCGCTCGCGGACAGCCGGAACGCTTCCACCGCCCAGTCCAGATAGGCCGCCCACTCACCCTTGCGGATCGGCAGCCCCTCGCGCAGCGCGGCCTCGTCGATCTGGATGATCTTCACCCCGGCTTTTTCCAGGTCCATCACCTCATCGCGGATCGCCAGCGCGATCTGCAAGCAGGTATCGCGGCGCGGCTGGTCGTCGCGCACGAAGCTCCATTGCAGGATGGTGACCGGCCCGGTCAGCATGCCCTTTACGGGCTTCTGCGTGTGGCGCTGGGCTATTTGCGTCCAGCGCAAAGTCATGGGCGTTGGGCGCGAAACATCGCCGAAAATGACCGGCGGCTTGACGCAACGCGAGCCGTAACTCTGCACCCAGCCGCGTTCAGTGAAGGCGAAGCCTTCGAGCTGTTCGCCGAAATATTCCACCATGTCGTTGCGCTCGAATTCGCCATGCACCGGCACATCGATGCCGATCTCGTCCTGCCAGGCCATCGCCTCGGCAATCTTGCCCTCCAGAGCCCGTTCATAGTCAGACGCCGCCACCGCGCCTTTCTTGAAGCGGGCACGCAGCTCGCGCAGTTCGTGTGTTTGCGGCAAGGACCCGATGGAGGTGGTGGGCAGCAGCGGCAGCTGAAGCCGGGCCTGCTGAAGCGCAATGCGTTCCTGGAAGGCGGGATGCCGCTGCGACAGAGAAGGTGTCACCGCCTTAAGCCGCGCCGCCACCTTGGGATCGCGGCTTAAGGCAGCGCGCGATCCCAGCGCCCGGGCATTGTCCTGAAAATAACGGCTATCGCGCGCGCCATTGCCTGCCCTTGCCAGGGCCGCAACTTCGTCCAGCTTTTGCACCGCGAAAGCCAGCCAATTCTTCAGTTCGCCGTCCAGCCGGTTTTCGCCATCCAGGTCCACCGGCACGTGCAGCAGCGAACAACTCGGCGCCACCATTAACGCGCCACCGCGCAATTCTTTTGCCTGCTCGATCAGGCGTTCCGCATCGGTGAGCGCGGTCTTCCAGATGTTGCGGCCATCGACCAGGCCCAGCGAAAGCCATCGCCCCGCCGGCAGCGTGCTGCACACCGCTTCCAATTGTTGCGGCGCGCGCACCAGATCGACATGCACCCCGGCCACCGGCAATGCCGCCAGCAGCGAAAGATTGTCGCCCACTGCGCCGAAATAGCTGGCCAGCAGGATTTTCAGCGGCGCCTGGGCCAACGCCGCATAGGTCGCGCGTGCGGCGGCATGCGCACCCTCGTCCAGATCGCTTACCAGCACCGGCTCGTCCAGCTGCACCCAACCGGCCCCCGCATCGGCCAACGCCTTGAGCAGCCGCAGATAGACCGGCAACAGTTTGGGCAATAGCGCCCAGCGCTCGCCGCCGTCGCGCATCTTGGCCAGCTTGAGAAACGTCACCGGCCCGATCAGAACGGGGCGCGTCTCGATGCCCAGGAACCGCGCCTCGTTATATTCGTCCAGCGCCTTGTTGCTGGACAGCGCAAAGTCCATGTCCGCCGACAATTCCGGCACGATGTAATGATAATTGGTGTCGAACCATTTGGTCATCTCCATCGCGGGCTGGTCGGCGCGTCCGCGTGCCATGGAAAAATACAGATCCAGCGGCACCGGACCGCCGTGATGGCCGAAGCGCGGCGGCACCGCGCCCAGCATCGCGATGGTGTCCAGCATCTGGTCATAGAGTGAAAAATCATTGGAGGGGATATGGTCCAGGCCCGCCTTCTGTTGCGCGAACCAATGGCGCGCGCGCAACGACGCCGCGACGGCATGGAGCGCTTCGGCGCCGGTGGCCCTACTCCAATAGCTTTCCAGCGCGGCCTTCAATTCGCGCCGGACGCCGATGCGGGGAAAGCCCAAATTGGAAGACAGAATTTTGTGTGAAAGACTCTTCGCACGCATGGCGATACACTCCGTTTGGAGACAGGGTTGTCAGGGCGCCTCGCCGCTCCTGTCGAAAGAGCGCGCGGACGCGTGTCACCGCTTGACGAAGCGATCGTTGGCTGGCGGGAACCCACCGTTCCCGCAGCAAGCCCAGCGTGACACCCGATAGCAGGTCTCCTGGCTCGCGGGTCTTCGCCCTGGGCTGTCTTCCCGAACCCGCGAGGCGGCTTCAGTGACGGTGTATCGGCCCAGGACTCGCCGCTGACAGTTGCGGGGGCAGCTCCGGCTATTTCACCGGATTCCCTATTAATCCCTCTCGGGAACTATCGGGCGGGATCAAAACCCAGTGCGGGGGCGAAGTCAAGGATGATATAAAGATATTGTTATGTCTGCATGAGTTTTACCAGGAAGCCCTGCCCGTCAAGCAAGGCTGTCCAGATTATTTTTGCGAAGGTTCCTGGGGTATGTTGCACCGCTTCTTCGGCCTTGGAGGCCCGCATGTCGGTTCAGACCCAGCTTAAGCGCATCACCGTGCCGGAAATCCGCGCCCATAAAGGCGGCGAGCCGATCGTTTGTCTCACCTGCTATCACGCCCACACCGCGCGGCTGCTGGATCAACATATCGACCTGATGTTGGTGGGCGACAGCCTGGGCATGGTGATGCATGGACTGGAAACCACCTTGGGCGTGACCTTGGAGATGATGATCACCCACGCCAAGGCGGTGATGCGCGGCTCAAAGCGCGCTTTGGTTGCGGTGGACATGCCCTTCGGCAGCTATGAAGAAAGTCCGGCGATAGCTTTCCGCAATGCCGCCCGCGTGATCCAGGAAACCGGCGCCACGGCGGTCAAGCTGGAAGGCGGCACCCGCATGGCGCAGACCATTCAGTATCTCACCCAGCGCGGCATACCGGTGATGGGTCACATCGGGCTGACGCCGCAGATGGTGCATGTAAAGGGCGGCTTCCGCACCACCGGACGCGACCAAAGCGAATGGCCTGCCTTGCTGGCCGACGGTCATGCGGTATCGGATGCGGGCGCTTTCGCGGTGGTGCTGGAAGGCATGGCCGAGCCGCTGGCCGCCAAGATCACCCAAGAGATCGCGATCCCCACCATCGGCATCGGCGCCAGTCCAGCCTGTGACGGCCAGGTGCTGGTGATGGAGGACATGCTGGGCCTCAATCCCAACCCGCCCAAATTCGTGCGCCAGTATGCCCAACTGGGCCCGGCCATCGAGGCGGCGGTCCAGGCCTATGCCAAGGACGTGCGGATACGGCGTTTCCCGGGCGAGGAAAATGTCTACCCCATGAAAAAAGCCCAGTAAAAGCGACTTTTCCGGTTCGATTGTTACACACCGGCACATTGCACCCAGCCAGCGCGCGGGCTAATTAACACGCCCTGTCAAAGGCTTCCCAAGAGCCCCGGTCCCGCAAGGGGTCAACCAAAAGGAAGTGGTCTGTGAGTGATATTTTCCGGGAAGTCGAAGAAGACATCCGGCGCGAACGGCTTGAGAAACTCTGGAAGGCGTATGGCAGCTACGCCGTCGCGGCGTTGGTGCTTTTGTTCGCCGGCATCGGCGGCTGGCAATTCTGGCAACGCCATGAATTGCAGGAACGCCAGAAATTTTCCGATTCCTTCATCGCCGCCCAGCGCATCTCCAATCCCCAGACGGCTGCCAGCACCTTTGCCGACCTGGCGCGCAACGCCCCCAAGGGCTATGGCGCCGTGGCGCGCCTGTCGCAGGCGGGCGCGATGTTCGCATCGGGACAACGCGGCGGCGCGATCGACCTCTATAAGCAGATCGCCAAGGACGAAAGCGGCCCGATCGGATCGGTGGCGCGGCTGCGCGCCGCCTGGGGAATCGCCGAAACCGCCTCGCGCGCCGAACTGGCCGAACTGCTCAAGCCGCTGGATGAGCCGGGCAATGCCTGGCGGCCCAACGCCCGCGAGGTTCTGGCCTATGCCGATTATCGCGCCATGGACACCAAGTCGGCGCTGACCAAATACAATGAGCTGGCATTGGCCCCCGAAAGCCCAAATGGCGTGCGGGCCCGTGCCAAGGCGATGGCCGATTTCCTCAAGAATGGCGGCGCCATCTCCTATGGAAGCGTGCCCGCCGATGCCGTGCCGGCCGCTCAGGGCCCGGTGGCCGACCCCAACCCGCCGGCGCCGGCAAAATAAATGAGATCGCGCACCGTCCGCTTTTGCCTGATGCTGGCCGCGGCTTCGCTGCTGCTTGGCGGCTGTTCGGTATTCAACGAGGTCGGCAGCTGGTTTGCCACCAATGGCAAGAAGTCCAACCTGCGCGGCGTGCGCATTCCGGTCATGTCGCTGGACTCCGAGCTGAAAACCGATACCGCCTTGGCCGGCACGCCCATCCAGTTGCCGCCGCCCTATCGCAATCCGGAATGGCCCCAGCCCGGCGGCTATGCCTCCAACGCCATGTATCACTTGGCGGCGCCGGGACGGTTGCGGCAAGTGTGGAGCCAGGACGCCGGCAAGGGCAACGACATCGATTCCCATCTTACCTCTGCGCCGGTGGTGGCCGGCGGCATGATCTATGTCCAGGATTCCGAGGCGCATGTTTTTGCCTTCCGCGCCAGCGACGGCCGCCCGGTCTGGGACCGTAGCCTGGCGCCCAGGAACGGCACCGACTGGCCCACCCTTTGGGGCCTGCTCGGCAAGCGCAACACCATCGATCCGCCACAGGGCATGGGCGGCGGTGTGGCTTATGACGACGGCAAGATCTTCGTCACCTCCGGCTTCGGCGTGGTGATCTGCCTGGATGCCCGGACCGGCCGCGATATCTGGCGCAAGGAACTGGGCATGCCGATTATCAATGCCCCGGTGGTGAATGGGGGACGCATATTCGTTTCCACCCATGACAATCACTTCTATGCCCTGGCCGAAAATGACGGGCGCAACCTGTGGGACCATCAGGGCATCCCGGAGTCCGCCGGCATCCTGGCCTCCACCAACGCCGCGGTGTCGGGCGAAACCGTGATCGCGCCTTACACATCGGGCGAAATTTATGCGCTGCGGGTGCAAAACGGCCAGGTCGGTTGGAGCGATGTGCTGTCGCGCAGCGGCCATGTCACGGCCCTGTCCGCGCTGGACACCGTCGCCGGACGCCCGGTGATCGATCGCGGCGTGGTCTATGCGGTCAGCCAGTCGGGCCTGATGGCGGCGTTTAGCGTCAATACCGGCGACCGGCTGTGGTCGCGCGATATCGGCGGCATTCAAACCCCCTGGGCGGCGGGCGAATTTGTCTATGTGGTCGACAACAATGCCCGGGTGATCTGCCTGACCCGCAAGGAAGGCAAGGTCCGCTGGATTCACCAATTGCCCCAGTATGAGGATCCGGAAGATAAAAGGGACCCCATCATCTGGGCGGGGCCAGTGCTGGTTTCCGACAAGCTGATTCTGGTTTCCTCTAACGGCTATGCCCAGGCGCTTTCGCCCTATGACGGCAAACTGACGGGACGGGTGGAAATTCCCGATGGCACCACCATCGCGCCGGTGGTGGCCAATGGCACATTGTATCTCTACACCTCCGACGCCGAACTCGTCGCCCTGCGGTGATGCAATATGCCGCTCAAACTTGCGATTGTGGGCCGGCCTAATGTTGGCAAGTCCCGCCTCTTTAATCGCCTTGCCGGCCGCACGGCCGCCATCGTCCATGACACGCCGGGCGTGACCCGCGACCGCCAGGCGGTGGATGCGGAGTATGAAGGCCTGGCGCTGCGGCTGATCGATACCGCGGGCTTTGAGGATGCCGCCGCCGGCAGCATTTCCCATCGCATGACCCAACAGACCCTGACGGCGATCGAGGAGGCTGAGGCCTTACTGTTCCTGATCGACGCCCGCGCCGGGGTGACGGCGGGCGACCAGATCATCGCAAGCGCACTGCGCAAATCCGGCAAGAAGGTGATCCTGGCGGCCAACAAATGCGAAGGCCGGATTGCGCCACCCGCCGAGGCCTATGGCCTGGGATTCGGGGAAGCGATCGCGATTTCCGCCGAACACAATCTTGGCATGGAGAGTATCGTCGCGGCGCTGGACGCTTTTGCGCCGGGCGCGGATGACAGTGACGAATCGCAAGAAGAAGAAGACGCGGAATTCAGCGAAGACGATGAGCCGCAAGAAGACATCGTCGTTAATTACCTGGAGCGTCCGCTGCGCTTGGCGCTGGTGGGGCGGCCCAATGTCGGAAAATCGTCGCTGTTCAACCAGCTGTTGGGTGAGGAACGTTCTCTCACCGGCCCCGAAGCGGGGCTGACGCGCGATGCCATCACCGCGCCGTGGAAAGCCGGGGATCGCGACGTGCTGCTGCACGACACGGCGGGTCTGCGCAAAAAAGCGCGGGTGGCGGGAGAGACGCTGGAGGAAATGTCGGTGGCCTCGACGCTTGAGGCGATCCGTTTTGCCGATTGCGCGATCGTGATGATCGATGCCACCGCGCCGTTCGAAAAACAGGACCTCACCATCGCCGACTTGATCGCGCGCGAAGGCCGCGCCATCGTCTTTGCCATCAACAAATGGGACTTGCTGGAAAACAAGGCGGGCGCGATCTCGCGGATGCGCGAAAAGCTCGACCGCTTGCTGCCGCAGGTGGCCGGGGCGCCCCTGATCGCCACTTCGGCGCGTACCGGCGAAGGGCTGGAGCGGCTGGAAGCGGCGATCACCGAGGCCGACAGGGCCTGGAATAGCCGTATTTCCACCGCCACCCTGAACCGCTTCCTGGGCGAGGCCTTGCAGCGTCATGCCACGCCGGCGATCAGCGGACGGCGGGTGCGCATCCGCTACATGACCCAGCGCAAGGCGCGCCCGCCGAGCTTTACCTTATTCGGCAACCAGCTCGACGCCCTGCCCGAGGCCTATCTGCGCTATCTGCAGAACGGTCTGCGCGAGACGTTCGGACTCAAAGGCACGCCGCTGCGCTTTTCGGTGCGCAATTCGAAGAATCCGTATGCGGGGAAAAAGCGCTGAATGTCATCCCCGGCGAGGCGCGTCCAGCGCCGAGGAAAGGGACCCAGGCTTTCAAAACCTGGACGGTATCAACAGCCTGGATTCCCTTCCCTCGCCGCGCGATCTCGCGCGGCTCGCCGGGAATGACAGTTATTGTTGAAAATTCAACACCACGCCGTTTTGCGTGTAGTCCGCTGACAGCATTTCGACGATCTTGGGCGCCATGTCTTCCGGCAGCGGCAAAGTGGCGGGGTCTTCGCCCGGCATCGCCTTCTTGCGCATCGCGGTGCGCATAGGGCCGGGATTGATCAGATTGACTTTGATGGGTGTCGGCGCGCATTCCGCCGCATAGGTCAGGGCCATCATCTCCAGCGCCGCCTTGCTGACCGCATAGGCGCCCCAATAGGGCGTGTGCTTCTGTGCCGCGCCGCTGGTGACAAACAGCACCCGGCCCGCGTCCGACCGGCGCAGCAAGGGATCCAGCGAACGGATCAGCCGCCAATTGGCGGTGACATTGACCTCCAGCACTTCCTGGAAAGTCTTGGGCTCCAAATGCGCCAGGGGGGTCAGTTGCCCCAGCACCCCGGCATTGCCCAGAAAGGCGTCCAGCTTTCCCCAACGCTGATAGATCGAGGCGCCCAGCCGGTCGATGGCCTCGCCGTCGCGCAAGTTCATCGGCACCAGGGTGGCGGTGCCGCCCGCTTTCTGGATCAAATCGTCAGTCTCTTCCAGTCCGCCCACGGTGCGCGCTACCGCGATGACATGCGCGCCCGCGCCGGCCAGGGCGATGGCGCTGGCGCGGCCGATGCCGCGCGACGCACCTGTGATGAGCGCAATCCGCCCGTCTAACGTCTTAGTCATGGAGAATCCCTAGGCGACGTCCGCCAGCAGCGAGAGTTGCCGCGTGCCGCCGCTGATATCGGTCAGCGAGATGGGATAATCGCCGGTGAAACAGGCATCGCAGAAATCCGGCGCACTCGCCACGCGCTCCGCCTTGCCCATGGCGCGGTAAAGCCCGTTCATCGAAATGAAGGCCAGGCTGTCGGCGCCGATGAAGCGGCGCATCTGCTCCACATCCATCTTGTGGGCGAGCAGATCGTCGGTGTTGGGCGTGTCCACGCCATAGAAGCAGGAATGGGTGGTGGGCGGCGAAGACACCCGAAAATGCACCTCGGCAGCGCCGGCATCGCGCACCATCTCGACGATCTTCTTGGAGGTGGTGCCGCGCACGATGGAATCGTCCACCAGCACAACCTTCTTGCCCTTGAGCTTGGCGCGGTTGGGATTGTGCTTCAGCCGCACGCCCAGATGGCGGATGGAATCCGACGGCTCGATGAAGGTGCGCCCGACATAATGGTTGCGGATGATGCCCAGCTCGAAGGGGAGGTTGGCGGCATTGGCGTAACCCAGCGCTGCGGGCACGCCGCTGTCGGGCACCGGAATCACCATATCGACATCGGCAGGGGCCTCATGCGCCAGCACCGCGCCGATATTCTTGCGGGCTTCGTAGACATTGCGCCCCTCCAGGGTGGAGTCGGGCCGCGCGAAATAGATATATTCGAAGACGCAGAAACGGTGGGACTGCATCTTGAAGGGGAAGTGGCTGCTGATGCCTTCCTTGTCCACCACCACCATCTCGCCCGGCTTGATGTCGCGGACATATTCGGCGCCGATAATGTCCAAGGCGCAGGTTTCCGACGCAAAGATCACCGCCCCGTCCAGATTGCCCATCACCAGCGGACGCACGCCATGGGGATCGCGCACACCGATCAGCTTCTTGCTGGTCAGCGCCACCAGCGAATAGGCGCCTTCCACCTGGCACAGCGCGTCGATCAGCTTGTCGACGATACGCGACTTGGTGCTGCGCGCCGTCAGATGCACAATGGTTTCGGTGTCGGAGGTCGATTGGAAGATCGCGCCCTGCCCCACCAGTTCCTGGCGCAAGGTATGGGCGTTGGTCAAATTGCCGTTATGGGCGATGGCCAGCCCACCGCCCGCCAAATCGGCGAAGATCGGCTGGATGTTGCTGGCGCGGCTGCCGCCGGCGGTGGAATAGCGGTTATGGCCTATGGCAAAACGGCCCTTGAGATTTCTGGCGGCGGAAGAGCCGCGTCCGAAGGCGTCGCCCACCAGGCCCATATGGCGCTCGGAAACAAAATGGCCATTATCATAGGTGACGATGCCCGCCGCTTCCTGGCCGCGATGCTGAAGCGCATGCAGGCCCAGCACCGACAGCGCGCCGGCATCGGCATGGTCGAAAATGCCAAACACGCCGCACTCCTCATGCAGCGTGTCGCTATTTTCCAAGTCCCAAATATGTTCGCTTTGGCCGGTCATCGGTTCCCGCCGGTCTCTACGAGCCTGTCTAGCGCCTGGCGGTCGCTGGCGCCATAGGATTTCGCGGCTCTGGCTGCGCTCTTCTGTTGCACCGGGGTGCTTTTGGCGGCACTCGCCGCCTTTTCATTCTTGCGGATCAGCTCTGCCATAGGGTCACGCCCCCCGGACAGGCCGGAAGGTTGGTTCCGGGCATTCTGCTCTATCTGAGACGGTGCCTGGCGTATCACCGTATGCTGGGGAACATAGGCATAGTCGTGCGGCTGGTTGGGAACCGCCGACAGCATGACATCGGCGGTGGTCTGAACGATGGGCAGCAGCCGCGCCTCGGTAAGCCAGCTGGGCTGGTTGCGGATGGGCACGAAATAGGTAAACGCCATATAGGCCAATCCCAGGATCACCAGCCCGCGCACCACGCCGAACGCCACCCCCGCCGCACGATCGAGTGGACCGATGGGAGAATTTTTCACCGTCTCGCTGAAACGGTGGCTGATGAAGGCGAGCGGAATGAAGACCGCCAGGAACACCGAGGCGTATCCCAGCAAGGTGGCCAGCCATCCCTCGCCCACCAGGCTTCTGGTCAGGGGAATGATATAGGGACCAAAATACAGGCAGCCGATGGACGCCGCCGCCCAAGAGAAAATGGTGAGCGTTTCCCAGATGAACCCGCGCCAAGCGGCATAACCGGCCGACACGACAACGACCAGCACAATTAGGCAGTCAATGAACGTGACCGACAGACTCATGAATCAAGTCTCATGATTCGACTTTACCACGGCGCGGCGTTGGTTCAGGAGCAAATCTCAGCAACTCGGCGACGCTGGTAATCTCGGTTAACGCCAGGCCCGCGGCGGCTGCCCCAGCAATTTTTGAAGCTCCGGCGGGAACGAAGGCGCTGCGGAACCCAAGTTTGGCGGCTTCCTTGAGCCGGTTTTCGGCCTGCGGCACCGGGCGGATGTCGCCCGACAACGAGATTTCCCCGAAAAACACCGTGTCGCGCGGCAAAGCCTCTCCACCAAAGGAGGATACAAGCGCGGCGGCAACCGCCAGGTCGGCCGCGGGCTCGCCGATCTTCAGTCCGCCCGCGACATTCAGATAGACATCGCTGGCCCCAATGCCAACCCCGGCCCGGGCGTCCAACACCGCCAGGATCATCGCCAGACGGCCGGTGTCCCAGCCCACCACGGCGCGGCGCGGCGTGCCGTAGGCGCATGCGCCAACCAGCGCCTGGATTTCGCACAGCAAAGGCCGCGTGCCTTCCAGCCCGGCAAAGACAGCGGTGCCGGGGGCGGCGGATTTGCGGTCGCCCAGAAACAGCGCCGAAGGATTGGCGACTTCGGCCAGGCCCTTGCCGGTCATTTCGAACACGCCGATTTCATCGGTGGCGCCGAAACGGTTCTTCACTGCCCTGAGCACGCGGAAGTGATGGCCGCGCTCGCCCTCGAAATAGAGCACCGCATCCACCAGATGCTCCACCGCCTTGGGCCCGGCGATCTGACCGTCCTTGGTGACATGGCCCACCAGCAACAAGGCCGCGCCCGAGGCCTTGGCATAGCGCACCAGATCGAAACTGGCGGTGCGCACCTGAGCGATGGTGCCGGGTGCGGCATCCAGCGCGCCGGTCCACAGCGTCTGGATGGAATCGATGGCGACAATATCGGGTGGCTTGCCGGATTCCAGGGTGGCCAGAATATCTTCCACATTGGTGGCGGCGCCCAGCATCAGCGGTGCGTCGGACAATCCCATGCGGGCGGCGCGCATGCGCACCTGCGCCATCGCCTCTTCGCCGGAGATATAGATGGCATGGCCGCCGGACTGGGCATATTTGCCCAAGGCCTGCAGGATGATGGTGGATTTTCCGATGCCGGGATCGCCGCCCACCAACAGGGCCGAGCCCGGCACCAGCCCGCCGCCGGTGACCCGGTCGAATTCGCCAATACCGGTGGGGCGGCGCTTGGGAGGAGCGTCTTCGGTTTTCAGATCTTCCAGGCTGATCTTGCGGCCTTTTGTTCTGCGGGCGGCGCCTGACCCCAGCGGCGGAGCCGCGCCTTCTTCGGTGATGGTGTTCCAGCCGCCACAAGCCTCGCACTTGCCCGACCATTTGGCATGGGTCGCGCCGCAGGACTGGCAGACGAAGGAGGCAGAGGATTTGGCCATAGACCTACCCTCCCCTTGAGGGAGGGTAGAAATTTGCGCAGCAAATTTCGGGGAGGGGTCCAGCGGAAATGCCTGAGCAAACACCCCTCCCCGAAAAATCCACGCGCTGTGCGCTTGGGATTTTTCGACCCTCCCTCAAGGGGAGGGTGAAGAAGAGAATGACGGTGGCGGTTTTAGCCATGATTCCCTTATACCACGGCCGTCAAGCGCGTCCGAAAACCGGCGCTAGGCTTTGACCGCCATTTTAATGGGTCCCTCAGCCCGGCCGTGGATGAACTGCTCGACATAGGGGTTGCCGCTGCGGTCGATCTCGCCGGTCGGGCCCTGCCAGATGATCTTGCCGCCATAGAGCATGGCGATCTTGTCGGAGATTTTTCGCGCCGAGGTCATGTCATGGGTGATGGAAAGCGCCGTAGCGCCGACATCCTTCACGGTGGAAACGATCAGGTCGTTGATGATGTCGGCCATGATCGGGTCAAGCCCGGTGGTGGGCTCGTCGAAGAAGATGATCTCGGGATCGGCGGCAATGGCGCGCGCCAGGCCGACGCGCTTTTGCATGCCGCCCGACAGTTCGGAAGGGCTCAAATAGGCGACATCCGCGCTCAATCCCACCTTGGCCAGCTTCTGGATGGCGATATCGCGCGCTTGATTGCGGCCCACCCCGCGCCCCTGGATCAAGCCGAAGGCGACATTTTCCCACACCGGCAGACTGTCGAACAGCGCACCGCCTTGGAACAGCATGCCGAACTTTTTCATCACCTTGTCGCGGGCGGCGCCGTTGATATGGGTGACATCCTCGCCATCCACCAGGATGGTGCCCTCGTCCGGACGGATGATGCCCAGGATGGATTTGATGGTGACCGACTTACCGGTGCCCGAACCACCGATGATCACCAGCGAAGACTGCTTGTCGACGGTGAGATCGACGCCGTCCAGCACCACTTTGGAGCCGAAGCGCTTCTTGACGCCGATCAATTGAATTTTGGGCGTACTCATTTGTGGAACAACAGCGCGGTGAGGACATAGTCGGCGGCCAGGATCAGGATCGAGGATCCCACCACCGCATTGGTGGTGGCATTGCCCACGCCCTGGGCGCCGCCCTTGGAGTTGAAGCCGTTGTAGCAGCCCATCAGCGCCACGATGAAACCGAACACCGCCGCCTTGATCAGGCCCGAGGTGATGTCTTCGCTATGCGCGAAATCCACGGTGTTCTTGAGATAGCCGGTGCCGTTGAAATCCAGGGTATAGACCGACACGACGTAACCGCCCAACACGCCGATCGAGTCGCCGATGGCGGTGAGGATCGGCATGGAGATCACCGCCGCCACGATGCGCGGTACCACCAGATATTTGATGGGATTGGTGGCCAGGGTGGTCAGGGCATCGATCTGTTCGGTGACTTTCATGGTGCCGATCTCGGCGGCGATGGCGGCCGCCACGCGGCCCGCGATCATCAGGCCGGCGATCACCGGTCCCAGCTCGCGGGTGATGCCCAGCACCACCACTTGCGGCACGATGGCCTCGGCGCCGAACCGGTTGCCGCCCAGATAGATCTGCAGCGCCAAGACGCCGCCGGTGAAGAAAGCGGTGAGCCCCACCACCGGCAAGGAGTAATAGCCGATGCGCATCATCTGACCCAGGATCAGCCTTGTATAGATGGGCGGCGAGACCAGCGCCGCCAGCGCCTGGCCGGTGAACAGGGCCAGCCGGCCGATATGGGCCAGCACCGTCAGAGTGGCTCGGCCGATGCTCGCGAGGAAATTCATCAGCTCTCGTACCGCCTTGGCACCCGGTGCAACCGGGTGAGGATTTCATACTCGTTGGTGCCGGCGGCTTGCGCCACTTCGCCCAGGCCGATGCTGTCGCCCAACAGTTCGACATCGGCGCCGATATGCGGCGGTTCGCTCAGGGCGCTGACATCCAGGGTGATCAGGTCCATGGAGATGCGCCCCACGATAGGCACGCGCAGGCCCGCAACGGCCGCGGCCCCCTTGTTGGACAAGGTGCGCGGGATGCCGTCGGCATATCCAAGCGCCACGGTGGCGATCATGCTGGGCCTTTTTGCGCGGAACGTGGCTGCGTAGCCAACGCTGTCGCCCAAGTCAATTCGCCGGACCTGCAGCACTTTGGCGGTCAGCACGGCCGCGGTTTGCATCAGGCTGGGTGCCGGGCCCGCGTCCGCCTTCCCTTCCGGCTTTTGGCCCTCGGGCCTTTGCGGATTGGCGCCATAAAGCGCCACGCCGGGCCGCACCAGATCGAAATGGTAATCGATGCCCAGCATCGCGCCATGGCTGGCGGCCAGGCTGGCGGGCGCCGGCGGCAGCATGGCCAGCGCCTGGCGGAAACGCGACAGCTGCTGGGCATTCATTTTGTTTTGCGGTTCGTCTGCACAGGCCAGATGACTCATCACCAGCACAAGATTGAGGCCCGCCAAGCGCCTGGCCTGCTCCGCCGCCAAGCTGGCCAGTTCCTCGGCCATAAGCCCCAGCCGATTCATCCCGGTATCGACATGCAGCACCGCGTCCAAGGGCGTGCGCCCCACCCGCGCCGCCGCCTGCCAGGCCGCGATCTGCGCCAGACTGTTCAGCACCGGCGTCAGCGAAAAGCGCAGCAGCGCCGGAACGGAATCCGGATCGGCCCCATCCAGCACAAAGATGCGCGCCTGGGGCGCGAGCTTGCGCAGCGCGATGCCCTCTTCCAGCCGCGCGACGAAAAAGGAATCGCAACCCGCATCCGCCAGCGCCGGCACCACCCGCGCCACGCCCAGCCCATAGGCATCGGCCTTGACCACGGCAGCGACGGCGGCGGGCCCAGTCAGACGGCGATAGGTGCGATAGTTGGCGGTGATGGCAGGCAGGCGCACCGTCAGGCGCGTGGCCTCGAAGTCCTCCTGTGCCCCTTCGCTCATACCGTCTCTTATATATCCAAAGTCGGGCGCGCCCATCACCGGTCGCCCGTGGCGGCGCGCATGGCCGGGGTAACATGCACACAGGGGGTATTCTGCAGGATGGGACAGCCGCCCGACCCCGGGATGATGCCGGCCTGGACATCGGAGCGGAGCTGGTCGGCGCCGGTATTGACGCTGAACTGGGTGTCGGGGGCTTCTTTCAGGCGCGGCAACACGGTTCTGGGTATCATCACCAGCGATCCATTGGGCAGCTTGACGGCGCGCCAGGGATAAAGGCCGCAGCGCGCGCGCTCGACCGAAGTGAGATGCTCCCAGCTGCCGGCGCTGCAGGCCAGTTCGCGACCCACCACGCCCAATATGTCGGTGGGAGGCCCCTCGCCTTGGGGCTTCTCGTCGGGGAGAAATATCGGCGGCGGCGGCGGGATGGCGGGCGCCGACAGCATGCGCGGCGATGCGGGGACCAGCGGTATGGGATAGTTGCGCGAATCCTCGCGCTGATTGTTGCCCGATTGCGGCACGGTAAGGATGGTTTCGACCAGGGTGCGGTTGCGCATGTCGAACGGGCGGATGCCCAGAACAAAGCTGAAGAAAAAGAACACATGCAGCAGCGCCACCAGCGCCCAGGAGGTGGTGCGCGACAGGGCCCGGCGTCGCTGCTCCTCCGCGCCCGGGGGATTGGTGCCGGGACGCAGGAAGGGGTGCGCCAGAGAAGGGGGCAGGACAATTTCGCTGGCCAAAAGTCTCAATCCGTCAAACGCTTCCCCGCTCCCCCACCATATAGAAGCCGGTTGGGGTACAAAACAGGGCCATTCTCAGCAATGGCGGAAAACCGGCAAAAATGCTAACGCCGCCAGCATGCGGATTTATCTTGTCAACTTGGCCAGGCGTCCCGACCGGCTGGCGACGATGATCCGGCAAACGGTTCCGCTGGGCCTAAGTCTGGAACGGATCGAGGCGGTGGATGCCAAGAGCGAGGAACCGGCCATGGTGAATCGCTGGTTCACCCAGTCCGGTCCGCTGGGCCAAATCCCCATGGGCGACAAGGCGTGCCTTTTGTCGCATCGCCAGGGCTGGAACATGTTCCTCGCCAGCGGCGACCGCCATGCGGTTTTCCTGGAAGACGATGTCCGCCTTAGCGTCAGCGCCGCCGCCTTGCTGACAAGCGATGGCTGGATACCGGCGGATGCTGCGGTGGTGAAACTGGAACATTACGGTCCCGCCGGTCAGCGCGTGCTTTTGGATGAAATTCGCGCAGTGGGCGAGGATTTCCAACTGGGCCGGATGCTGTCGCGCCACACCGGCGCCGCCGCCTATATCCTGTCACGCCGCGCTGCGGAGCTGTTATTGCACCAGACATGCTTCGACCTGCCGGTCGATCATCTGCTGTTCAATCCCAACAATTCCAAATTGTTCGCGCGCTTGCGGCCCAGGCAGTTGGTGCCGGCGATTGCCCGGCAGGAGGAATTTGTCGGGGAAAAATCGGATATCGAAGGCACGCGGTTGGGCCTGCGCGCCTTCGGCTGGACCTATCTTGCGCGGGAGCTGGTGCGTTTGGGCTACGACCTCAAGCTCGTGCCGCGGCAGATCGCGGCGCTGCTGAAAGGGGCGAAGTTTGTCGAGATTAAGACATCAAATTGAATGTCATTCCCGGCCGAGCGACACGTCGTGTCGCGAGGGGAAGGGAACCCAGGTGGAAAGACTAAGCCTGCTCTCACCACCTAGATCCCCTTCCCTTACCTCGCGCTGTCGCGCGAGGCTCGCCGGGGATGACAGTCACAAGTGACTGTCAATTTTCCTGCACCAGATTGCTGAACCGCGTGAAGCGGTCGTCGAAATACAGATCGATCTTGTTGGTGGCGCCGTGGCGGTGCTTTTCCACCAGCACTTCGGCGCGGCGATGCAGCCGCTCCATCTTTTCCAGCCATTTGGCATGGTCGGCCGAGCCCGCCTCGGGCTCGCGCGATTTCAAATAATATTCCTCGCGGAACACGAACATCACCACGTCGGCATCCTGCTCGATCGAGCCGGATTCGCGCAAGTCCGACAAAACCGGGCGCTTGTCGTCGCGGGCATCGACGCCGCGCGACAGCTGCGACAAGGCCAGCACCGGCACATGCAATTCCTTGGCCAGAGTCTTGAGGCCCTTGGTGACTTCGGTGATTTCCTGCACCCGGTTGTCGTGGCGGCGCGATGGTTCCACCAACTGCAGATAGTCGATGATGATCAGCCCGATATTCTTCTCGCGTTTCATGCGCCGGGCGCGGGCCGCGATCTGGGCGATGGAGATACCGCCGCTGTCGTCGATATAAAGCGGCAAGGAGGACAGGTCCTGCATGGTGAGGACGAACTTCTCCCACTCGCTTTCGCTGAACTTGCCGTTGCGGATCTTCCACATCTCGATTTCGGTCTGCTCGGCCAGGATACGGGCCGAAAGCTGCTGCGCCGCCATTTCCAGAGAGAAGAACAGAACCGGCGCGCCGCGCGGAAACTCCGCCCCCGATTCCAGGTCCTGCACCCAGGTCCGCGCGGCGTGGAAGGCCATATTGGTGCCCAGCGCGGTCTTGCCCATGCCCGGACGTCCCGCCAGGATCAACAGATCGGAGGGCTGCAATCCGCCCAGCAGGCTGTCGATATCGCTGAAGCCGGAGGTGACGCCGGAAATGCGCCCGCCCCTGGCATGGGCTTTTTCGGCGGATTCCACGGCGCGGCGCAGCGCTTCATGGAAATCCATCGCGCCTTCGCCATATTTGTTGCTCTCGGCGACGGCATAGAGCGCTTTTTCGGCCTCGGCGATCTGGTCCTTGGAGGAATTTTCGGTGGGCGCGTCATAGGCGGTGTTGACGATATCCTCGCCGATGCGGATCAGGCTGCGGCGCACCGCCAGGTCGGCCAGGATACCGGCATAATCCTTGACATTGGGAATGGCCGGAGCCGCCGCGCGCAAGGCATCGAAATAGGCCTGGCCGCCGGTCTCGATCACGCCGGGATCGGACTTCATGGTGGCGTGCAAGGTCAGCGGCGTCACCACCACGCCGCCGCGCTCGATCATCTGCGACATGGTCTCAAAGATGCGGCCATGCAGCGGATCGTAGAAATGGTCCGGCTTGATCAGGGCGCTGGCGCGTTCCATCGCCCGGTTGTCGGCAAGGATCGCGCCCAGCAAAGCCTGCTCGACATCGATGTCGTAGGGGACGTGGCGATAGGCTTCTTGTTCCATCAAATCTTCAGCTGTGCTTTTGCGGCGGCCGGCGGGCGAGCAATCAAGCGATTGCCGTGGGGCCGGGCAAGGCTATCGGCTATCGGCCCACAGCTGCGTGATGGATCGCGGCCAGAGTCTAGCGCGGTCCATCAAGCTCTAGTAGGGGTGCGCAAAAACCCAACTATTCCGCCGCGATTGCGGCGCCACGAACCGGCGCCCGACTTGCGCGGCGCATCGACTCAATCCGCACAAAGTCATCGGCCAGCTCGATGCGACAGCGCTGGCTAGATAGAGCAAGTCTTCGCTCCGCCGATAGCGGCCAAGCGGACTGCCCGCTCAATGGGTGAGCGCGCCCACCGCCAGATAGGTGACATGGCTGCGATAGCGCTCGGCGCTCCAGCCGCGTCCGATCACCAGCTCTTCCCACAGCCGCTGCGAAATCAGAGTCGATAACAGATCGCCGGCGGCATCCAGGGATAGATGCGGCGCCAAGGCACCCTCTTCCTGAAAGCGTTCGGCAACGGCGCAGCAGGTATCGCGCCAATGGGTCAGCCGGTTCCGCCAAACCGCGTCCACCGACGCGTCGTCCTGGCGCAAACTGTCGAAGATCCGTGCCACCGGCCACAGGCCGGGATTGTCGCTGGCCTGCAGCGCCACCATGGCCGCCACCGCCGCCCGGGCACTGGGCGCCCTGGCGATGGCGCTGAGCTTGGCGGCCAAGCCGCGGGCCTCATCGACCTGATGGACAAGGGCCATCAGCAGGGCGGTGCGGTCGGCGAAGTGGAGATAGACGGCCTGGCGCGAGAGTCCGGCCTGGGCCGCGACCTCGGCCATGGTCAGGCTGGCGCCCTGGTTGGCGCACAGCCTGGTCATCGCAGCATCCAGTATCCGACCGCTTGTATCACT
>DATFEF010000053.1:0-5543 GCA_035251465.1 Rhizomicrobium sp.
ATTTCAATGCGCCGGTTGTACCCAAAGCCAGGTTAGTGACGCTGCCGGCCGTGAAAGTCGTTGCGCCCCCATCGACCAAGGCGGCCACGCCCATGGGACGCGCCAAGGCAAAGGCCGCCGAGAAGCTGATCAGGCTCAAGGCCAAGACGAAAAAGCCCAAGGCAAAAGCGCCGACCGGCAGGGCCAAGGCCAAGCCCAAGGCGCTGAGCAAGACGGCGCAGCGGGCCAAAAAGAAGCAACGGCGATGAGCGATATTTTTTCGGGCGCCAAACTGATTGTCGTGAAAGTGGGCTCGGCGCTGCTGGTGGATGGCGCCAAGGGCGAGCTCCGCCGCGACTGGTTGGCATCTTTGTGCGACGATATCGGTGCCCTGAAGAAACAGGGTCTGGCGGTGGTTCTGGTGTCGTCCGGTTCCATTGCGCTGGGACGCAGGCTGCTCAAACTTGTGTCCGGCGAGCTGCGGCTGGAAGAAAGCCAGGCCGCTGCTGCCGCCGGTCAGGTGCGGTTGGCGGAGGCCTATGCCGACATGTTCGCCGCGCGCGGCATCGTGGCGGCGCAGGTGCTGCTGACCTTTGGCGACACCGAAGAACGCCGCCGCTATCTCAACGCCCGCGCCACCTTGGGAACTTTGGTCGATCTGGGCGCCGTGCCGGTGATCAATGAGAATGACACCGTCGCCACCGCCGAGATCAAGTATGGCGACAATGACCGTCTGGCGGCGCGCGTCGCTTCGATGATGGGCGCGGACCGCTTGATCTTGCTGTCGGATGTCGATGGTCTCTATACCGCCGATCCCAGCCGCGATGCGTCCGCCCAACATATCGGAGAAGTCGCCGCGATCACGCCGGACATCGAAGCCATGGCGGGCGGTTCGGTCTCGGGCCTGGGTCGCGGCGGCATGTCCTCCAAGCTGGCTGCCGCCAAGATCGCCATGGGCGCAGGTTGCGACATGATCTTGGCCAAGGGCGAAAGTCTCAATCCTCTATCGGCGATACCGGCCGGTGCGCGCCACACCGTCTTCCGCGCCTCGCTGACCCCCGCCGCTGCGCGCAAGCGCTGGATCGCGGGTGTGCTTCGGCCCGAAGGGGTGCTGGTGATCGATGAGGGCGCGGTGCGGGCGCTCAAGGAAGGCAAAAGCTTGCTCCCGGCCGGCATCCGTCAGATCGACGGACGCTTTGAGCGCGGCGACGCGGTGCTGGTCAAAGACCGGGAGGGGCGTGAAATCGCCCGCGGCCTGGCAGCCTATAATGCGTCGGACGCGGAGCGGATCGCCGGCAAACGCACGGTCGAAATCGAGGCCATTCTGGGCTATCGTGGCCGGGACGAAATGATCCACCGCGACGACCTGATCCTGACGGGAAACGGAACATGACGGTCCACAATTCCGCCGATGCCCTCGCAGCCGAGATGCTGGCGATCGGCGCCGCCGCCCGCGAGGCGGCCCGGGCCATGCGCGAGGCCAGCGACGAGGCCAAGACCAAGGCGCTTACGGTCGCCGCCGCCGCCATCCGCCGCCGCGCCGCCGAAATCATCGCCGCCAATCAAGGCGATATCGACGCCGCCAAAGCCGCTAACATGCCGGCCAACATGATCGACCGGCTGGCGCTGAACGATGCGCGCATCGAAGCGATGGCCGCCGGGCTTGAGGTGGTCGCCGCGCTGCCCGATCCGGTGGGACGCGAATTGGCGCGCTGGTCGCGGCCCAATGGACTGGATATCGCCCGTGTCGCCACGCCGATTGGCGTGATCGGCATCATTTATGAATCCCGTCCCAATGTGACGGCGGATGCGGGCGCCCTGGCGCTCAAGTCGGGCAATGTCGCCATTCTGCGCGGGGGTTCCGATTCCATCCGTTCCTCCGGTGCCATCCAGCAAGCGATGGCGGAGGGTCTCAAGGCGGCGGGGTTGCCCGAGACCGCCATCCAGGTGGTGCGGACCACCGACCGCGCCGCTGTGGGCATGATGCTGGAAGGCTTGAACGGGGCGGTGGACCTGATCATTCCGCGCGGCGGCAAGGGCCTGACCGGGCGTGTCCTCAATGAGGCACGCGTGCCGGTGCTGGCCCATCTGGAAGGGCTTTGCCATGTTTTCATTCACGCCAAAGCCGATCTCGACAAGGCGCGCAGTATTGCGCTGAACGCCAAGATGCGGCGCACCAGCGTCTGCGGCGCGGCCGAGACCCTGTTGGTGGATCGCGCCGTGCTGAAATCCCATGGCCTGCCGGTTCTGGAAGACCTCGCCAAGGCCGGCTGCGAGATTCGCGGCGATGCGGCGGTGCGCGCGGTCTATGCTGCCGCCAAGCCCGCCACCGAGGAAGATTGGAAGACCGAATATCTCGATGCCATTATCGCGGTCAGGACGGTGGACGGGCTACAAGAGGCCATCGCGCATATCGAGCAGTATGGCTCGCACCACACCGACTCGATCGTCACCGAAGACGCCGCCGCCGCCGAGACTTTCATGAACAGTGTCGACAGTGCCATTGTGCTGTGGAACGCCTCGACCCAGTTCGCCGATGGCGGGGAGTTCGGCATGGGCGCGGAAATCGGCATCGGCACCGGCAAGATGCATGCCCGGGGACCCGTGGGCGCCGAGCAGCTTACGACCTTCAAGTATGTCGTGCGTGGCAACGGTCAGATTCGACCCTAGGGAGATTCCATGGCGACCCACACCGGCAGCTGCCATTGCGGCAAGATCGCTTATTCCTTTGAAAGCGGACCGATCACCGAGGGGGTGGAATGCAACTGCTCCATCTGCGCCCGCAAGGGCGAGATCATGCATTTCATCCCCGCCTCGGCTTTTACGCTGAAGACGCCGCAGGAAAACCTGGCGACCTATCTCTTCAACAAGCGTGTGATCAACCATCATTTCTGCCCAACGTGCGGCATCGCGCCCTTTTCCGACGGCACCGACCCCAAGGGCAACAAGATGGTCGCCATCAACCTGCGCTGCGTGGAAGGCGTCGAGCCGCGCGGCTTGGACATCAAGTTCTTCAACGGGCGCGATCTGTAATTGCGCAAGGACGCTTCCTGGATCGTTGCGCCTGGCCCCATCAGTGATGGCATGCGCATTGGCCTGTTGGGCGGCTCTTTCGATCCGGCCCATGACGGCCATCTTTATGTCAGCAATATTGCGTTGCGGAATTTGAATCTCGACTATGTCTGGTGGTTGGTTTCGCCCGGCAACCCGCTCAAGCCGCTGCCTGATGCGCTGGCGGTGCGCTTGATCCGGGCGCGGCATGTCGCCCGCGACGAACGCATTTTCGTTACCGATATCGAAGCCCGATTGGGCACGCATTACACGATCGATACCGTGACGCGCCTACAAAGACGTTTTCCGCATGTCCATTTTGTGTGGTTGATGGGCAGCGACAATCTGGAGCAATTCTCCCGCTGGCGGAAATGGCAGCAGATTGCGGCCCGTATTCCGATTGCCGTGGTGCGGCGTCCGGGCTCGGTATTGGCGCCGCTGCATGCGGGATTGGCGCGCCGCGTGCCGGTTGCGGCCCGGTTGGGCTCCGCGCCCTCTTTGGTTGTGCTGGATGGGCCGCGCAGTTCTGAAAGCTCCACCGCGCTGCGGGAACGGGGTCTTGGTGCCGTGGCCGAAGCCATGCTAGATCTCATGCCCTGACCGCAAAGGACTTGAACCCTGACCCGCAAAGCCAAGCCGGCCGCCAAGGCGAAAGCCGCGAAAAAAGTTCCGGCCAAGAAGTCCGCTCCGAAGTCCGCCCCCAAAGCCGTCAAGCGACCCGTTAGAAAAGCCGCGAAAAAGCCTGCGGCCAAGAAGTCCGTGGCCGCCGTGCGCAAACCCGCGCCGCAAAGCGAGTTGTTGAAACGCATTTTGGCGTCGTTGGACGACGATAAGGCCGAAAACATCGTCACCATCGATCTGGAGGGCCGCACCGCGCTGTGCGACGCGGCGGTGATCGCGTCTGGCCGTTCCTCGCGCCATGTCGGCGCCATGGCCGAGCATCTGGCCCGGCGGCTGAAGGAATCGGGCTATGGCACAAGGCCGGTCAGCGGCCAGGGCCAGGGCGACTGGGTGCTGGTGGATGCCGGCGATGTCATCGTGCATCTCTTCCGCCCCGAAGTGCGCGATTATTACGACCTGGAAGGCATGTGGTCGGTGGGCGGCAAGAAATAATGCGCCGCCGATCGTGAGCCCTCAGGCATGAGACTTTGGATCTACGCCATCGGCCATATGCGCGGTACGCCCGAAGGCCAACTGTGCGAGGATTTCTGCGACCGGGCCCGCAAATTGGGCCGCAATATGGGCATCGTAGCCGTGGCGCTGGAGGAATTGCCGGTTTCCAAGCACCGCGATACGGCCGCGCGCATGAAGGATGAGGCCGAGCGGCTTTCGGCGCGGCTGCCCGGCGGCGCCCATATCGTGCTTTTGGATGCGCGCGGCAAGGGCATGACATCGGAGGATTTCGCCGAGATGCTGGGCAGCTTGCGCGATGTCGGCACCAAGGATCTGGCTTTTGTGATCGGCGGGCCGGATGGGTTGGCGTCTTTGCCGGGCAAGAAAGCGGGCCGCAGCCTGGCCTTTGGTCCCCAGACCTGGCCGCATCTTCTGGCGCGGGCGCTGTTGACCGAGCAGGTTTATCGCGCTCTCACCATCCTGGCGGGTCACCCTTACCATCGCGCCTGAGCGAAACTCTTCCTTAACCATAATCGGCGATGGTGGCGTGTCGTAATGGGATCTTCCCATGGAAATCAAAGGCCCCGGCCGGATCGAAACAGCCGCCATCAAGCGCAAGGCGCCGTCTGGCGCCGCCGCCGGCAATTTTTCCGTGGCGGGCGCTAGTGAAAGCCACGCGCAAATTGTCGCCGGCCCCGGTCCCATCGCCGCGCTGGATTCCATTCTGATGTTGCAGCAGTTGGACGATTCCACCCAGGGAAAGTCCAAAGGCCTGGCCCATGGCGAGCAACTTCTGGACCTGCTCGATTCTGTGCGGGACGGGCTTTTGGCGGGCGGTATTCCCCGCGCCACCCTCAACAAGCTGGCGGCAGCCGTGACCCGCCGCCATGAAGCTTTCGCCGATCCCAAGCTCCAGGACGTGCTCGACCAGATCGAGCTGCGCGCCCATGTCGAGCTGGCAAAGCTCGAAGCCCTCGACAAAAGAGTGGCCTGAGGCCGCCTCGGCTTAAGTCAGTTCTTCAGACCTAGGAACGGCTGAAATCCGCCGAAGATCATCCGCTTGCCGTCGAAGGGCGGGTTTTCCATCATCTTCTTCAGCCGTTCGTCCGCCATGATCTTCTTGTTGGCGGCGTCGCGCACGTCTTTGGAGGGATAGACGATCCAGGAAAAGACAACGATCTCATCATCCTTCGCCTGCACCGCCCGGGGGAAGGAGGTCACCTCGCCATAGGGGGTGTCGTCGCCCACGCATTCGACATAGTCGCTAGCTGTGAGCTTTCAATAGGTTGTCCATCCGGCTCTGAAGGGAGAAGCTGAGGTTGCTGAGACTTCAGATTTTCCGAGGAGGAACCGGATGAACGTCCATAAGAATGCCCGTCTCACGCCGTTTGGTCGAGGCC
>DATFEF010000003.1:0-6572 GCA_035251465.1 Rhizomicrobium sp.
GGAAGAGGGCGAAGAGGCCGAGGCTTCTTGAGCCATCGCAAAGACAGGCGCTAACTGCCTGGGCAGACTGGCTCTTGCAGGGCCTGTTCGGTGTTCCCATATCTCCGGAACGGCGCCTGAGGAGCGTCGGGCAGGCGAAGCGTTAGCGGAGCCGTCGCCCGCGCGACCACTCAGTAAGGGCCGTATTGTGGTCCGCTGCCGCCAAGTCAAAGGGGCTGACCGGGAGAGAGCATGGATATCGAGAAATTCACCGAGCGGGCGCGCGGGTTTATTCAATCGGCCCAGAGTCTGGCCCTGCGCGAGGGCAACCAGCAATTCGTTCCCGAACATCTGCTGAAGGTTCTTCTCGACGACGAGGAAGGCCTGGCGGCGCGGCTGATCAATGCCAGCGGCGGCCGCGACACCCAGGCCCGTGCCGCCACCGAAGCCGCGCTCAAGAAATTGCCCAAGGTTCAGGGCGGCTCCGGCCAGGTCTATCTCAGCCAGGATACCGCCAAGCTTCTGGACAATGCGGAAGCAGCGGCAAAAAAGGCCGGCGACTCGTTTGTCACGGCCGAATATCTGCTGCTGGCGCTGGTGCTGGCCAGTGGCACCGAGGCCGCGAAAATCCTCAAGGAGGCCGGCGTCACCGCGCAGAGCCTGAACACAGCCATCGCGAATTTGCGCAAGGGCCGCACCGCCGACAGCGCCACCGCCGAGAATGCCTATGACGCGCTGAAGAAATATGCCCGCGACCTCACCGAACTGGCGCGCACCGGCAAGCTGGACCCGGTGATCGGCCGCGACGAGGAGATCCGCCGTACCATTCAAGTCCTGTCCCGCCGCACCAAGAACAATCCGGTGCTGATCGGCGAGCCGGGCGTGGGCAAGACCGCCATCGCCGAAGGCCTGGCCCTGCGCATCGTCAATGGAGACGTGCCCGAAAGCCTGCGCGACCGCAAATTGATGGCGCTGGACATGGGCGCGCTGATCGCCGGTGCCAAGTTCCGCGGCGATTTCGAGGAGCGGCTGAAAGCCGTGCTGGGCGAAGTCACCGGCGCCAATGGCGAAATCATCCTGTTCATCGACGAGATGCACACCTTGGTGGGCGCCGGCAAGGCCGATGGCGCGATGGATGCTTCCAACCTGATCAAGCCCGCGCTGGCGCGCGGCGAGCTGCATTGCGTGGGCGCCACAACGCTCGACGAATACCGCAAATATGTCGAAAAGGACGCCGCCTTGGCCCGGCGCTTCCAGGCGGTGTTTGTGGGCGAACCGACGGTGGAAGACACCATCTCGATCCTGCGCGGGCTGAAGGAGAAATACGAACTGCATCATGGCGTGCGGATCACCGACAGTGCTATCGTGGCGGCGGCGACCCTGTCGAACCGCTATATCACCGACCGCTTCCTGCCCGACAAGGCTATCGATCTGATGGACGAGGCGGGTTCGCGCCTGCGCATGCAGATCGATTCCAAGCCGGAAAAGCTGGACGAGCTGGACCGCCGCATCATGCAGCTCAAGATCGAGCGCGAAGCCCTGAAGAAGGAAACCGACAAAGCATCGCGCGACCGGCTGGTGGCGCTGGAATCTGAGTTGGGCGACCTGGAAGACCAATCCGCCGCGCTGACCGCCAAATGGCTGGAGGAGAAAAAATCCGTCGCCGACGTGCAGTCGCTGAAGGAAAAGCTGGATACCGCCCGCAGCGAAGTGGAAGTGGCGCAGCGCAAGGGCGATTTCGCCCGCGCCGGCGAATTGACCTATGGCGTGATCCCCGACCTGGAGCGCAAGCTCAAAGCCATCGAAGACAATAAGGATGCCGCTTTGTCCGGCGAAGCGGTAACCGCGGAGCATATCGCCGGCGTGGTGTCGCGCTGGACCGGTATTCCGGTGGACAAGATGCTGGAAGGCCAGCGCGAAAAGCTGCTGCACATGGAAGCCGACTTGGAAAAGCGCGTCGTCGGCCAGCACGAGGCGGTGCGCGCCATCTCCAACGCGGTGCGCCGCGCCCGCGCCGGTTTGCAGGACCCCAACCGGCCGATCGGAAGTTTCCTGTTCCTCGGCCCCACCGGCGTGGGCAAGACCGAGCTGACCAAGGCGCTGGCCGCCTTCCTGTTCGACGACGACACCGCCATGGTGCGCATCGACATGAGCGAATTCATGGAAAAGCATGCGGTGGCGCGGCTGATCGGCGCCCCGCCCGGTTATGTCGGCTATGAGGAAGGCGGCGTGCTCACCGAAGCGGTGCGCCGGCGGCCCTATCAGGTGATCCTGTTCGATGAAGTCGAAAAGGCCCATGCCGATGTCTTCAATGTGCTGCTGCAGGTGCTGGACGACGGGCGGCTGACGGACGGCCAGGGCCGCACCGTGGATTTCCGCAACACAGTGATCATCCTGACCTCCAATCTGGGTACCGAATTCCTAGGCACCGAAGGCGACCAGGCTCATGCCAGGGCGCAGGTGATGCAGGCGGTCCGCGGCCATTTCCGCCCCGAATTCCTCAACCGGCTGGACGAGATCATCCTGTTCCACCGCCTGACCCGCGCCGACATGGACAAGATCGTCGATATTCAGATCGGCCGGCTCGACAAGCTTCTGGCGGACCGCAAGATTACGATCAGCCTGGACGACAAGGCCCGTCATTGGCTGGGCAATGCCGGCTACGATCCGGTCTATGGCGCGCGGCCTCTCAAGCGGGTGATCCAACGCCGGTTGCAGGATCCGCTGGCGCAGATGATCCTGGAAGGCAAGATCGGCGAGGGCGCTGCTGTGACAGTCGGCGCCTCCAAGACAGGTTTGATCATCAACGGTCAGGAGTTCGCGGCGGCGGCAGACGAGCTGGTGGACACGGCGCCGGCGGGCGTGGCGATTAATTGACACGCGGCAGAAGTGTGCCCCTCTCCCCTTGAGGGAGAGGGCAAAAAATCACTGGGTTAGCGGAGCAATAGCGACGCTCAACCCATTGATTTTTCGGGTGAGGGGTGAGTCGGACAAACGCACCCCTCACCAGCAAAATCTAAGCACTTAGCTCCGCATGCGCTCCGCTAAGTGCAAGATTTTGCGTCCTCTCCCTCAGGGGGAGAGGGATTTGTGGATAGGCTTCAGAACATTGGAACGATGATGAGCGAGAAAATTGCGTTCGATGATTTCCTCAAAGTGGACATCCGAGCAGGGACGATAGTGTCGGCCGAAGTCTTCAAGGAAGCACGCAAGCCTGCGCTAAAACTGGCGATCGATTTCGGGCCGGAAATCGGCACCAAAAAATCCTCGGCCCAGATCACCCGCTACTACAAGCCGGAAAAATTGATCGGCAAACAGGTGGTGGCGGTGGTGAATTTCCCGCCGCGCCAGATTGGGCCCTTCATGTCGGAAGTGCTGACCCTGGGCGTGCCCGATGCCGACGGCGAGGTGGTGCTGCTGCATCCCAGCCTTGCCGTCCCCAATGGCGGGCGGATGTTCTGAGAACTCTTCATGGCCGGCCTCCGAGCCAGCCATCCAACTTCTTTCGTAAAAAAGCTGGGTCCTCTTCCCTGGGTTGGCTGCGTCAACCTCACCGAGGACGAAATGATCCGCCTAACGGCGGATCATTTCGCCTTCGCCTGCCGCAGATCCGTCGCATTATCCGCCACCTTGGTTTCCAGCGCCGCATTGGCGACCATGGTATCGATCTCTTCCCGCTTCTTTTGGAAAGACGCCAGCAGTCTGCCCGCAAGCTGGCGCCCTTGCGCTACCTTCACCTTCAGCGGATTGACTTGCACCCTGTTGACCAGGATTTCGTAATGCAGATGCGGACCGGTCGCCATGCCGCTCATGCCGCTATAGGCAAAGACCTGGCCCTGGCGCACCCGCGCGCCGCGGCGCATGCCCGGTGCAAAGCGCGAGAGATGGCCATAGTCGGTGGAATAGCCGTTGCCATGGCCGATCTTGACGAAGTTGCCATAGCCGCGGGCCCGGCCCATGAACTGGATGGTGCCCGAGCCCGCCGCCATCACCGGCGTGCCGGTGGGAACCGCGAAGTCCACGCCTTTATGCATGCGGGTGTAGCCCAGGATGGGATGGAAGCGCGATCCGAAGCCCGACGAGATACGCGCACCGTCGACCGGCGTTTTCATCAAAAGCCCCTTGGCGCTTTCGCCCTTGCCGTCGAAATATTCCGCCGGTTCCGCCGCGTCGGGCTGGAAGCGGTACATGGGGATTTGCTTGCCGCCCAAGGTCATCATCGCATAGCTGATGGCGCCATATTTCGCGGGCGTGCCGTCGGGCGTGTAGTAATAATCGTAATAGACTTCGAACTTGTCGCCGGGATGCAGGTCGCGCTGGAAGTCCACCTTGTAGGAAAACATGCGGATCATATCCACCACCACATCGGCGGGAATACCGGCCTGCATCGCGGCCAGATAGAGGCTTGAATCGATGGTGCTCCCGGCGCGGTGGTGGTGCGCCTGCAACTCCTTCTTCACCAGCTCGGCGGTGTAACTGCCTTCGGTGGTGCGGGTGACGGTCATCTCCTGCTCGATGGACGGCGAGAAATGCAGCGACAACAGCCGCGAAATGGCTTGCGAATTTTCCGCCGTCGCATCGCTGCCGTCTTCCACCCCGGCATCCACCGGCACCACCACCGGCTTGTTGTTGACCATCACCGTGGTGGTGCGCGGCGCGGCCGATGCCGACGCGCCTGTCGCGTCGATGGTGGCGACCGAATAGGTTAGATCGAAGGTCTGGCCCGTCTTCAGGGCACGGGCGTCGAAGTTCTTGCCCATGGCCGCAACCACGGCATTGGCGTCCTGCGCCGAGATGCCGACATCTTCCAGCATGCCGGCCAAGGTGTCGCCCGCATCCAGGGTGACGGTGCGGCTTTCCACGCCGGGATTGGGATTGGCGTTGTCGGCATTATCATTGGCGATTTGCGGCTCGCTGGCGCGAATCAATTTCATGAACAAGGCATAGGGCAGAGAGGAGCGGCCCGGCGCTACCATGGGGCGGTCGACCGGCATCATCCCCATCGCCATCCAGGCGATGGCGCCCGCCACCAGGGCCGTCATGGAGGTGGAAACCAGGGCCCAGCGGCCATCCGTGGTGGCCAGCGCGGCGCCGGCCCCGTCCAAGCCGCGCCGGATGCGGAACGTGAAACGCGCAAGACGTGACATGTCGCGGGGACTCAAAGCGGGCTCCGTCTTGCCGATAGCGGCCCAAAGTCCCCCGACCCCGCGCCCGCTGATTTCCAGTATTTTGTGCCCGCGCCCATCCCCGTGCCCGGCCGATGGCATATAACCGTCACAACCGGCCTTTGGTCAATCCGGGAAATGCCGTACAAGGAATTGTTCCGATTGCATTTTAGACAGCTTCCCGAGCCGCTTTCCCGTCTATGCATCCGTCTGCTTGTCGGTCTGGCGGGTCTTGCGCCGTTGCCCGCTCAAGCTTGGGGACCGCAGGGTCATGAGGTCGTGGCCTTGATCGCCGAACAACAGCTGTCGGCGGCGGCCCGCGCGGAAGTCGCGCGCCTGCTGGGCGGAGCCGCCATGATGGTGCATGACTCAAACTGGGCGGATGAGATCCGCGACCGGCGCCGCGAGACCAGCTCCTGGCATTATGTCGATATCCCGCTCATGGCTCGCGGCTATGACCCAAGACGCGACTGTCCGGATGGCGATTGCGCCGTGGCCCAGATTGAAAACAAGCTGCGCATCTTGGCCAATCGCCGGCTGGGGAACAGCGCGCGCCGCGAGGCCTTGCGCTTTCTGATCCATTTCGTCGCCGACGTGCATCAGCCACTGCATGCCGAGAACGATGACGACAGGGGCGGCAATCAGGTGCGGGTGACGATCGGCCGCCAGCGCGCCACCTTGCATCGCGTTTGGGACAGCGAAGTCGTGGAAGTACTTGGGCAGGGCGCAACCGACATCGCGAGCAATGTTGAGCGCTCGCTATCAGCGCAGGAGCGCAAGGCCTGGACGTCCGGAATGCCCACGCAATGGGCGAACGAAGCGCACGCAATAGCCCGCGACCGGATTTATCCGACGCTACAGGGTCACCGTGAGGTCAGGCTGCCGCGCGACTATGCGTGGCGACAAGCTTCGATTGCGCGGATGCAATTGGCCAAGGCGGGCTTGCGCCTGGCGTTCCTGCTCAACAACAGTTTGAAATGATCAATGCGCCGCCATGATGGTGTTGCGCACAACTGGATAGATTTGCGTTTGCCACCGTGTGCCGGAAAACACGCCGTAATGGCCGGCTCCGGCCTGGACATAGTGTTTCTTGCGGAACGGTTTGATGCTGGAGCAAAGCTCTTGCGCCGCCATGGTCTGGCCAAGGCCGCAAATATCGTCGCGCTCGCCTTCCACCGTCAGCAGCGATGTCTTGCGGATGGCGCGCGGATCGACCCGGCGATTGCGATAGGTATAGATGCCGCGCGCCAGATGCTGTTCCTGGAACACTTTCAGCACGGTCTCAAGATAGAATTCCGCCGGCAGGTCGGCGACCGAGAAATACTCGTCATAGAATCGGCGGTTGGCGTCGGCCTGGGCGATCTCGCCTTTCAGGATGTGGCTGAACAGATCCATATGGGCGCGCGCATGGCGCGACAGGTTCATGGT
>DATFEF010000017.1:0-27762 GCA_035251465.1 Rhizomicrobium sp.
CATCATGAACAGCATGCGCATATGGCTGAAATTCGCGGCCTTGGGCATGCCGGTGGTGCCCGAGGTATAAATGAAGAAGGCGCGCTCTTTCAGGGTGACGCCGGCGCGCGCCGCTTTGCCGGGCGAGGTTTCCGGCGCCGCCGCAAGTGCAGCGCTCAGGTTACCGCCTTCGCCCTCCACCCACAGCGTGGGCCGCGTCTCGAACGGCGCGGCGGCGAAATTCTCGGCCAGTTCGCTCCCCACAATGGCATGCCGGGCGCCGGAGATGGAGATGGAATGGGCGAGCGCGGCGCCGGACAGATTGGTGTTGATCAGCGCCACCTGCGCCCCGGCCTTGAACAAGCCAAGCCAGGCACAGATATAGTCGGGCCGGTTTTCCATCAGCAGCGCCACCACGCTGCCGCGCCCGATCCCCTGGCCCAGCGCCCAGTGGGCATAGCGGTTGGCCCGCCGATCCAGATCGGCATAGCTCATGCGTTGGTCGAGATAGTATATGGCGGTATTGGCGGGGCGCTTGCGCGCCTGCCGTTCGACGATGTCCACAATGCTGCGGGTGGCGTTGGGCTTGACCAGGCGCAGCAGCCACAAGGTGCGCGCGATGCTGGCGAGATAGATATATTCGCGCTTTATCGCATGCGTCAGGCTCAAAGCGTCTCTCCCGATTCGGGAGCTTGAGCCGCGCCCCTGTTCTAATCAAGATGACGCCATGGACGAAACACTGGACCTGCGCGGCCTGAAATGCCCATTGCCGGCGCTGCTGGCGAAAAAGGCTTTGGCGCGGCTTCCGCTGGGCAGCGCCTTGACAGTGATTGCCGACGATCCGATGTCGGTGGTGGACATTCCGCACATGTGCCACGGCGAAGGTCATAGGGTGGAAAGCGTGACCTCGGACGATGGCGCCAGCGAGTTTATCCTGCGGAAATCCTAGAGGGCGCGCCTAAGCGGGCTTCGGCTTGGGAGCGGCCTCAGGCCCAATCCGGCTGATCACCTCGGCGGCGTTCAAGGCGCGGGGCTCCTTGCCGGCTTGTTCGGGCGTCAGCAGCACAATTTCGGCATAAGCGTCAAAGTTGGTGCGCACCACCACATCGTACATCGGTTCATAGGGGAAACCCCAACCGCCCCAATAGCCAAAGCCGCGCGGGCGGCCCCAGAAAGGATCGGGCCCATAGGGCACGGTTTGGTAGCTGGTATTGGCCCTGGTGTTGCGCGTGTCGAAGACAAAGTTGGTGAAGCCGGCGGCGCGGGTGACTTCCGCCGCGCGCAACAAAAGATAGCTTTCCACCGTCTCACGCGGGGTCGCGGTATTGCCGGTGAAGGTGACCCGGTAGCGGTTCTGGGTTATGGCGCGGTCGGTATAGCCAGTCTGCTGGCCTTCCAGGCGTGGGGCGTAGGGCGAAGGCGTCATGCACCCCGCCAGCAGGAAAGCCGACAAAGCCGAAGGAAGCAGCCGGGCCACAGGCCGGGTGAAAGAATCGAGTCGAATCATCGAACGCTCCTATCCGTGACCCCTCACGGTTTGGCCATCTTAATATGGGAATGGTCCAGTCCAAATCCCAGTTCTGGCCACGGATTTTTACCATTTTCCGGGCTCCAAAGGCCGCCGCAGCACCTTGAAATCATGGGGCTTCCCCCCGAAAAGACCGGTCATTTTGCACTGCACCCTCTTGCTAATGGCCGCCGGGCGGGTGAAGTTCGCCCCATCCGGAGCCTATTTGCCGGGCACAGGGCCCAAGCGGGGCCAAAACGGCCGGTCCGTCGTTAACGTCTAAGAAGAACAAGCCTTGTGGGGGCCTGAACGATCGCCATGCACGGTCTTTCCCAATTCCTTCAATTTGCCCTCTGCATCATTCTGGTCTGCGTTTGCACGCTTTCGGTCCAGCTCGCGGCTTTGGCCTGGGTGCGCGTGTTCCGCAAGCGCCCGCAACTGAAACGCGCCGAACTGGCCGAGGCGGACTTGCCGCATGTGCTGGTTCAACTGCCGGTCTGCAATGAGGGGCCGCTGGCGGTGCGTGTCGCGGCCAGCGCCGCGCGCATGAACTGGCCGCTCGACCGCCTCACCATCCAACTGCTCGACGATGGCGACAGCCACGGCCATGACGAATTGGCGGCAAGCGTGCGTGCGGTGGTTCCCGAAGAGGTCAATTTCCATATCCTGCGGCGCGGCGACCGCAAGGGTTTCAAGGCCGGCAACCTGGCTTATGGCCTTTGCCATTCGGATGCGCCCTTTGTGGCGGTTCTGGATGCCGACTTTGTTCCGCCCGCCGATTTCCTGCGCCGCACGGTGCCGGTGCTGTTGGCCGACAGCGGCCTTGCCTTTGTGCAGTCGCGCTGGGGCCACGCCAATCGCGCCGCCAACTGGCTGACGCGGGTACAGGGCCTGTTGCTGGATGCCCATTTCTCGGTGGAACAGGAAGCCCGCTTCCGTGCCGGACTGCCGCTGTCCTTCAACGGTAGCGCGGGGGTATGGAACCGCACCGCCATCGAACAGGGCGGCGGCTGGACCGGCGATACCCTGACCGAGGATCTGGATCTTTCCATGCGCTGCATGATGCAGGGCTGGCGCGGCGCCATGGTCTCGGACCTGGTGGTACCGGGAGAATTGCCGCAGACCGCCGCCGCCTGGCGGGCACAGCAAGCCCGTTGGACAAAGGGCCATGCCCAGGTGGCGCGCAAGCTTCTGCCCATGATCTGGTCCAGCGCCATGCCGCTGTGGAAGAAAGCGGCGATGACGCTTCAGATGTGCCAATTCGCCTTTTATATGCTGGCTTTTTCCAGCGCCGCGATTTCCTTGACCTTGATGTATATGGGCGCCGCCTATTATCCCGGCGTCACTTGGTTCGGCCTTCTGGCCACGGTGCTCGGCGTCATTTCCTCCATCGGCTATCTTTATCTGGGACAGCGCATGCTGGACCGCCAGCGCGAGCCCAAACTGGTCGCCTCGCTGCTCTTGGCGGTGGTGTTTCCCTCCGGCCTGATCCTGGCCAATACCCGCGCCACCTTCGAGGCCTTCTTTTCCAACCGCATGGATTTCAATCGCACCACCCGGGTGGGCGAGATTCAAAAAGGCGGCTGGCGCGGCATTCCCGAGTTGGTGGTGGGGGTGGTGTTGCCGGTTTTCGCCTTCGCCGAATCCAATTGGAGCGCGCTGTTCTTTTTCTTCGCCGTGTCCGGCCTGGTTTCGATCGGCGCCATGGGCGCCATCGCGCCGCGTGCCGTACGCCAGCAGATTACGTCTGGCGAATAGTCATGGTTAGCGCGGCCTTAAAAAATCCGCGCGCCTTTTAATCCCTAAAATCCGAACCATCCGCCTAACCCTGCCTTGAGCCGTACCCATTAATTTGGCCGCGGATCATGGACGCGTGACGATGCGGGCATTGGCAAAATTGGCGGCAGTGGCGTTGTTGGCACTCAACCTGGAAGGCTGCGCCAGCGCTGTGATGGACTATGGTCCGCCACCCCCGATGCCGCGCGAGCACGGCCGAACCGTGGTCGAGAATGACGGCCACAAGCCGCTGCAATGCGTGCCCTATGCCCGGGCGCATTCGGCGATCAAGATTTACGGCGATGCCTATACCTGGTGGGACAAGGCGGCGGGCAAATATCCGCGCGGCACATTGCCCGAACCCGGCACGGTGATGGTGCTGCACAATTATGCCGGTCCCAATCACGGTCATGTCGCGGTGGTGCGTGAAGTGACCGACGCGCGCGAAATAAGAGTGGACCATGCCAACTGGCTGAACGACGGTTCGATCTATGTGAACGATCCGGTCCAGGATGTCAGCCGCGACAATGACTGGTCGGTGGTGCGGGTGTTCAATCTCAAGACCGGCGCCTGGGGCGGCAAGCTCTATCCGGTCCAGGGCTTTATCGGCTCTACCGGCGACAGCGCGCCCGAGGGCAACGGCCGGGATCTGGTGGCCGGCATAGGCGGCGCCAACCGAGGCGCCACCGCCTTGGTTGGTGAAATATACTAACCAGTCGAACGACTTAAGCCTTTTCCTGCGCTATTCTGCCTCTCCCCACTGGGAGCTTGAGGGGACTGGGCATATGGTCCCGCCCGCTTGCGCCCGGCCTTTAGGGACGATGCAAACCAAAGCGCGGGGCCGCGTTTTCTTCCCATGCAAAGCCGCATTCATCCGTGAGATCGCCGGAATCAGGAGACACGCCAGGGCCTGTGGCGGAAAATGGTGACCGCGATCCGTTCGCGGGCGTATCCGCTGGCGAAAGCGAAACGCCTAAGCCCGCCCATGACCGGCGTGGCATGTATGGCCTGATGCTGGGCGCCATGGGCGTGGTGTTCGGCGATATCGGCACTTCGCCGCTTTATGCCTTGAAGGCCACGGTTCTGGCCACGGAAGGCGGACTGCCCAATCACGTTGCCGTGATGGGCTCGCTCTCCATGATCTTCTGGGCCCTGATCCTGGTGGTCACCGTCAAATATGTCCTGATCATCATGCGCGCCGACAATAACGGCGAAGGCGGCACCTTGGCGCTGGCGGCGCTGGCGCACCGCTCCCCCGGCATGACGCGCAGAATAAAATCCACCATCGGTATCGGCGCCATTGTCGGCCTGGCGCTGTTCTTCGGCGACGGCATGCTGACACCGGCCGTCACGGTTCTGTCCGCCGTGGAAGGGTTGACGGTGCAGAACCACGCTTTTGCGCCGCTGGTTATGCCGCTGGCGCTGGTGATCCTGGTCAGCCTGTTCCTGATGCAAAGCCGCGGCACGCACAGGATTGGATGGTTGTTCGGCCCGGTGATGCTGTTGTGGTTTGCGGTGCTGGCCGGCTTTGGCGCCGCATCCTTGGCCGAGACACCGGCGATCCTGAAAGCGATCAATCCCTGGTACGCGCTGTGGATGTTCCTGCATGAACCCTGGGTGGCGTTCGTGTCTCTGGGCGCGGTGGTGTTGGCGGTGGCTGGTTGCGAAGCCCTCTATGCCAATATGGGCCATTTCGGCCGCAAGCCCATTCAATATGCCTGGCTGTTCGTCGTACTGCCCGCCCTGATGCTGAATTATTTCGGTCAAGGCGCGGCCCTGCTGCGCCATCCCGAACAGGCCAATATCGCATTCTTCTCGGTCATACCGCCTTGGGCGCATTTGCCGGTGGTGGCGCTGGCAACCTTGGCCGCCATCATCGTCAGCCAGGCGGTGATCACCGGCGTCTTCTCCATGACCCAGCAGGCGGTGCAGCTCGGCCAATTGCCGCGCATGGAGATCCGCCACACCAGCGCCACCGATTTCGGCCAGATTTATGTGCCGCGCATGAGCGCCCTTCTTGGCGTGGGCGTGGTGCTGATCGTGCTGATCTTCAAGAACTCCGGCGCCCTAACAGTAGCCTATGGCATCGCGGTGACGGGCGTGATGGTGATCGACACTTTCAATGCCGGGATCGTGGCGGGGAAACAATGGCGCTGGCCCTTGCTTCTGGTGCTGGGCCTGTTCGGCGCCATGGGGATCAGCGATCTTCTGTTTTTCATCGCCAATTCCTTCAAGATTCCCGAAGGCGGCTGGCTGCCCTTATTCATCGCGGCTTGTGCCTTCATCGGCATGGATACCTGGCGGCGCGGCCGCCGTATGCATTTGGAAAAAGTCCGTTCCGAATCCCTGCCGCTGTCGCTGTTCCTGGAGCGGGTGGACAAAAATACCCGTCGCGTGGCCGGGCTGGGCGTGTTCCTGTCCTCTCGCACCGACATCGTGCCCGGCGCGCTCCTGCATAGCCTGAAGCATTATAAGGTCTTGCATGAGCGCGTGGTTATCGTGAATGCCGCGGTGGAAGATACGCCCCTGGTGGAGACGGCCAACCGCCTGGACGTGGAAAAGCTGGACAAAGGCTTTTACATTGTGCGGGTGCATTACGGTTTCTTTGAAACCCCCGACATACCGCAGGCTTTGCGCGAGGCGCGGCGGTTCGGCTTGGCGCTGGAGGTGGATACAGCCACCTTCTTCACCAGCCGCGAGACCCTGGTGCCCGCGGAACATTCCGAGCTGGGCTCTTTAAGAAACAGACTCTACCGCGCCATGGCGGGTGCGGCATTATCACCCGCCCGCTTCTATCACCTGCCAACCAACCGGGTGGTAGAATTGGGTACTCAGATCACGATCTGAGTCCGGTATGCGAAGTATTGGCAACCAAAGGACCTGACGGCGCCTTCTCACCGCCCGGCCTGCTTTCAAGAGTGAGGCATTTTCCCCACCATGAAACAAGATACCAAGGCGCCGTCCGAGCGCAGCCTTAAACGCGACCTGGCACTCACCGTCGGCGCGCTCGGAGTAGTGTTCGGCGATATCGGCACCAGTCCGCTTTACGCCATGCGCGCCTCGATCCAGGCGGCGGGGGGCCCCAGCGCCGCAGCGATATACGGCTGCGTATCGCTAGTCTTCTGGGCGCTGATCGTGGTGGTGACGATCAAATATGTGTTCCTGATTCTGCGCGCGGACAATAATGGGGAAGGTGGGGTGATGGCATTGGCCGCGCTGGCCCATCGCGCGCCGGTGAGCCGCCCCGCCAAGACAGCTATCGGCGTCGTGGCGCTTCTGGGACTTGCGCTGTTTTACGGCGACGGCATGCTGACCCCGGCCATATCGGTGCTGTCGGCGGTGGAAGGCATTGCGGTCGACAATGATGCGCTGAAGCACCTTGTCCTGCCGTTCACCCTGGCGATTCTGATCGGGTTGTTCGCGGTGCAAAATCACGGCACCCACAAGATCGGGCGCTTTTTCGGGCCGATTATCCTGCTGTGGTTCGCTGCGCTGACAGTGCTGGGCGTCATGGCCATCCTGCGCGCACCGCAGATTCTGCACGCCGTAAATCCCGCCCATGCCCTGCACCTGTTTGCCGCCGAGCCCTGGGCGGCCTTTGTCGTGCTGGGCTCGGTGGTGCTGGCGGTGACGGGCTGCGAGGCGCTCTATGCCGATATGGGCCATTTTGGCGCGCGCGCCATCCGCTGGGGCTGGCTGTTCGTCGCTTTTCCCGCCTTGCTGCTGAACTATTTCGGACAGGGTGCCTTGCTGCTGATGCATCCGGAAGCCGCGCCGATCCTGTTCTTTGCGATGATCCCGGGCTGGGCCCATTACCCGATGGTGGTGCTGGCGACGATGGCGACCATCATTGCCTCGCAGGCGGTGATTTCCGGTGTCTTCTCCATCACAAAGCAGGCGGTCCAGCTGGGCCAGTTGCCGCGGATGGAGATCCGCCACACCAGCGCCGCCGAGGTGGGCCAGATTTATGTACCACGCATCAATACCATGCTGTGGGCCGGCGTGGTGCTGATCGTGTTGATTTTCAAAAGCTCCGAGGCCCTGGCCACCGCCTACGGCATCGCGGTGACGGGCGTGATGGTGATCTCGACCCTGTTGGTCGGGTTGGTGGCGATCCATCGCTGGAAGTGGAATCGGCCGGCCGTCTATGCCCTGTTCGGCCTGTTGGGGCTGATAGACCTCGCCTTCCTGGCCTCCAACGGCCTGAAGATCGCGGAAGGCGGGTGGCTGCCGCTGGTAGTGGCCGGAGCCACTTTCGTGGTGATGGACACCTGGCGGATTGGCCGCCGGAGACATCTGGATGCGATGCGCGACAATGCCCTGGCGCTGGACCTGTTCCTGGACCGGGCCGACAAATTCAGCCAGCGCATCGCAGGCACCGCGGTATTTCTGTCGCCACGCCTGGATGTGGTGCCCAATCCGCTGTTGCACAGCATCAAGCACTATAAGGTGCTGCATGAACGGGTGGTGATCTGCACCGTGACGGTCGCCGACACCCCCCATGTTTCCAAGGCCAAGCGCGTCACGGTGGACAAGCTGGGCAAGGGCTTTTTCGCGGTGCGTGTCTCCTATGGCTTTTTCGAGACACCGGATATTCCCGAGGCCCTGTCCTCGGCCCGCAATCAGGGCCTGGCGCTTGAGCTGGATACCACCACCTATTTCCTGGGCCGCGAGACTTTGGTGCCGGGCGAGAAACCCAGCATGAAAAGCTGGCGGGTGGCGCTGTATATGTGGCTGGCGTCCAACGCGCTGTCGCCCGCACGCTTCTATCACCTGCCGCCTGGACGGGTTGTCGAACTGGGCACTCAAGTCAGTATCTGATTTTTCCCCACCCTTCGACAGGCTCAGGGTGAGGAAAATCCTTATGCTGGTCGCACGGCGCTATTGCTAGCGACTGTCGAAGCGTGAGGATCAATCCAATGCGTACACAATAGCCTTCAGATAAGCTGACTCCGGCAACAGCGGATGCACCGGATGATCCGGCCCCGCGCCCGCCTGGCGGATCATCGCGCCGCGGCGGCCCGCGCGCTGCAAACCTTGCGCGCCTTCCTGCGCGAAACGCTCGGGCGCGATATTGTGCGAGCAGGAGGCGATCATCATCACCCCGCCCGGCGCCGTGACATCGGCGGCCAACCGCGCCAGCTTGCGATAAGCCTTGGCGCCCGGCTCCAGGTCTTTCTTGGACTTCACAAAGGGCGGCGGGTCGGCCAGCACGATGTCGAATGTCTCGCCCGCGGCCTTGAGCCTTTCCAACTCTTCGAACACATCGGCCTTCACAGCCTGGATCTTCACGCCATTGGCGCGGGCGCTTTCTTCGGCGATGGCCAGCGCGGGCGCGGAGGAATCCAGACAGACCACTTCCTTGGCGCCGGCCTTTGCCGCCAGGATGCCGAAGCCGCCGGTATAGGAATAGGCGTCCAGCACGGTCCTGCCTTTTGCCAATCGGGCAATAAAGGCGCGGTTGTCGCGCTGGTCGTAATACCAGCCGGTCTTCTGGCCTTCGGCCAGGTCGGCGAAATACCGCGCGCCATTTTCCTCGACCGCGATGCGATGGCCCTCGCCCTTCACCGTTTTGACATACGGCTCCAGCCCTTCCAGCGCGCGCGATGGCGCATCATTGCGAAGGATGATCGTCTTGGGTTTCAGCACGATATCCAGGGATTGGATCAAAGGTTCGATCTGCCGTTCCATGCCGGCGGTGCCGATCTGAACCGTCACGCTATCGTCGAACCGGTCGATCACCAGTCCCGGCAACCCATCGCCTTCGGCATGAAGCAATCTATAGAAGGGCTTGTCGTAGAGTGCGGCGCGCAGAGCCAGCGCCCGCTTCAGCCGCGCGGTGAAAAAATCCCGGTCGATCGCCACGTCGCAATCGTCCGACCACAGCCGGACCGCGATCAGGCTTTTGGAATTGAAATAGCCGGTACCAAAGGCGCGCCCATCCTCGCCCCGCACATTCACCACCGAACCCGGCGCGATGCTCTTGGCCGCCTGATCCATGCGAATTTCATTGGAAAAAATCCAGGGCGAGCCGCTCCGGGATCTTCCCTTGGGGCTTTTGGGCAGGATGATGCTTTTTCTGGACATGACGCGAGACCTGTACAGGCCTCTTGCGCCGGGGTCCATGCCGCCCTTAGATGCGGCCATATTTCACGGGAAGGAATGCCAGCATGGCCGTCGACGGCAAATGGGAAATTGTCATCAATTCGCCCCTGGGCGCGCAAAAGGCCAATTTGGACATTGCCACCAATGGCGGCGCCCTGACCGGCACCCAGCAGGCGGCACAGGGCTCGGGGCCCCTGGAAAACGGCAAAGTGGACGGCAACACTGTCACATGGTCGGCCAAGATCACCTCACCCATGCCGATGACCCTGGATTTCACCGGTACGGTGGATGGCGACAAACTGTCCGGCAGCGTTAAGGCCGGTTCATTCGGCTCCTTCCCCTTCACGGGCAACCGTACCGCCTGATATAAGGCGCATCGTCTGAAGGGCAGCCGCAGGGCTGCCCTTTTCCTTTGGGAGCCGCATGTGAAAATTCACCGCGAAGGTTACCCATTCATCGCGATCTTCGTGGCGGTCAACCTGCTGGCCTTTCTGCTGGCGGACTGGCTGGGCTGGGTCTTGCTGCCCGTCACCCTCTGGTGCGTTGCTTTCTTCCGCGATCCCGACCGCAGGACACCGCAGGAACCCGGCCTGATCATCTGCCCCGCCGACGGCAAGCTGTTGCCGATCGTGGATGCCGCGCCGCCCGCCGAGCTGGGCATGGGAGATCAGCCCCGCCCGCGCCTTTCCATCTTCATGAACGTGTTCAATGTGCATGTGAACCGCAACCCGGTATCGGGCCATGTCATCGCCTTGTCCTATCGCGCCGGAAAATTCTTCAATGCCAGCTTCGACAAGGCCAGCATTTATAATGAGCGCATGTCGATCCGTCTGCGCCCCGAAGGCGAAAGCGGCGGCGAAAGCGACCTGGCCGTGGTCCAGATCGCGGGCCTGGTGGCGCGGCGCATCGTCTGCGATCTGGCGCAGGGAG
Organism: Rhizomicrobium sp.; assembly: GCA_035251465.1. Classification (GTDB taxonomy): domain Bacteria; phylum Pseudomonadota; class Alphaproteobacteria; order Micropepsales; family Micropepsaceae; genus Rhizomicrobium. The sequence goes on from DATFEF010000017.1 coordinate 10,298, forward strand.
AAGGGGTGCACCGGGGCAACAGATTTGGCATAATCCGCTTCGGCAGCCGGGTCGATGTCTATCTGCCGCCGGGCACGCAGATTCTGGTACAGCCCGGAATGACAACAAAGGCGGGCGAAACCGTATTGGCCCGTTTTTCATAAGAGGGGACCCTTTGCAGGAGCCGGATCGCATTTCCCGCCGCAAACGCGCCCGCCAGATCGTCGCGGCGCGGCTGGAACGACTGGAAGATCTCAGTGTCGGAAAACTGGTGCCGTCCTTTATCACCCTGATGGCGCTTTGCTGCGGCATCACCGCCATCCGCTTCGGACTCGCCGATCAATGGGCCACCGCCGTCACCTTCGTGATCGCTGCGATGATCCTAGACATGCTGGACGGCCGCGCCGCGCGCATGCTGGGCGCCGACAGCCGTTTCGGCGCCCAACTCGACAGCCTGGCCGATCTGGTGAGCTTCGGCGTGGCGCCCGGCATCGTCATGTATATGTGGAGCCTGAAGGAGATGGGCAATGGCGGCTGGATCATCGCCTTGATCTTTTGCGCCTGCGCCGCCATCCGGCTCGCCCGTTTCAATGTCGAAAGCGTGCGCGACGAAGGCGCCACCAAGGGCAATCCCTATTTCACCGGCCTGCCCACGCCGGCAGCGGCCTGCATGGCGGTGCTGCCGCTGCTGATATCCTTCCAGTGGAACGACCCGCTGATCCGCCAACCCTGGATCACCGGCATGGTATTTGCCGTCACCTCGGCCCTGATGGTCAGCCGCCTGCCCACGCCTTCGATCAAGTATATGAAATTGCAACGCCAGCACCGCATGTTGGCGGCGGCCTGTTTCGCCGCTCTGGCGGCTCTGCTGATCGCCTGGCCCTGGGGAACCATGACTGTGGGTCTGCTGATCTATATCGCATCGATCCCGTTCGCGGTGTTCACACATCATCCGCGTTATGCGACCAAGCAGGTACCTTAGCGGCCCCGCGAACCATTATTGTTGGTCGCTCCGGCGTTCGCCGACGCTCCTCGCGGTGTTCGCACGTCATCCGCGTTATGCGACCAAGCAGGTACCTTAGCGGCCCCGCGAACGGTTTTTGTTGGTCGCTCCGGCGTTTGCCTGCGCTCCCGTTTGACTTAACGCGAAGATGGCGCCAAGCCGCCCATCAGGCGTGGCTGGAAGGGGCCGGCCTGGCTGGGATTGAACTGAAAGCTTTGTCCATAACTGTTGTAGGTGGGGCCGGTTTCGGCGCCATTGGCAAAATGCACCTGGCCATAACCGTCGACAAAGCCGCCGCCACCACCGCCATCGGGCGCATAACCGACGCCGCCGGTCCAGCCGCGATCCTCGATCCGAAGTCCCTCGTCGCCGGACGGCGCTGCCGGTTCGGGGCCAAACGCATCATTGGGAGTCCTGCGCCATTGTCCATGCCACGGCACCGCGGCGGCATAACGATAGGTACCGGCATGGCGGTGGCGGACATCGCGCCGGGCGGCGCGATCAGGCGGGCATTCGCATGGGCAATCCAGCTTGGTCTTGGCCGCTGTCTGAATCTTGGCTTGGGGTCGCGCGGCGGGTGGAGACGGTGTGGCGCTTGCCTTGGGTTTGGTTTCCATCACGCGCGGCGAAGGCGCGGCGAGCTGGGGCCGTGGCTCAGTCCGGACCTGAGGTTGAAGCGACGGCTTGACCGCTTGTTTGTTCTGCAGGTCGGGAGGTGTCATGGTCACGGTTGCCGCACCGGCCACCGAAACAAGGGCACAGGTCAGCAGCACCGCCAACAATCCGATCTTCATCGCGCCCTCCTTCCCGGTCACCAGGGCCATCATAACATGTCCCGATTTGAAACAGTTCGCGAGAAATCGCCGAATGTTTGGTTAACCGGGGCGCCTCACACCGCCATGCGCATCGCTCTTGCCGCAGGATGCGTCAGGGCGTGGATATAGCCCAGCTTTTCGATCACCTTGGGCGACAGCAAAAAAGGATACAGGTCGGTCAATCCCATACTCCGGCTCATGCTGTTGGTGGCGAATTCGACCGGCAGCCAAGCGTCGATCAACCGCTCCAAGTCGGCCTTGTAAGGATCAAAATCGATCGCCGCCGCCAGCACGCTACGCGCGCGCCGGGGCTTCACTTTCAAGCCAAAGGCGCCCGCGGTCTCCAGCGTATCGACGATGTGCAGATAGTGCGCCCAGGTCTCCGCGAAATCCTCCCACGGATGCATGGTGGCATACATGCTGATATAATTGTCCTGCCAGTTGGGCGGCGCGCCTTCGTCATAATGCCGCTTGAGCGCCTCGCCATAATCCTGCCGGTCGTCGCCGAACAACACACGGAATTCTTCCAGCCGGCCGGAATCGCTCGCCACCAGCCGGTCCCAGAAATAATGCCCGATCTCGTGGCGGAAATGCCCCAACAAGGTGCGGTAGGGCTCGCCCATCTCGCTGCGCACTTTCTCGCGCGTGGCATCGTCGGCTTCCTTCAAGGCAAGCGTGATCAGACCTTTGTCGTGACCCGTCATCACCCCCGCCGCATGCGTCTCCGGCGGATCGGCCAGGAAATCGAATGCCAAGCCATGCCCGGGATCGTCGGCGCGGTTTTCCAGCGGCAAATTGAGCCTGAGCAGAGAATAAAACAGCCGGTGCTTGGCGGTCTCGATCCTGCGCCACAGCGCGTCATTGCCTGGGACCGACAGGTCGGGGACCACCCGGTTGTGGCGGCAAGCCACACAAAAGCCGGTCTCATCATCGGCGGGGACCATCCAATTGCACATTCCCGCATTGTAATTGTTGCAGAATTTGTAAGCCCTGCCGGGCGCCGCCAGCACCGACCAGGCGCCATCCTCCTGGCAGTCCAGGGCTGAAATATCTGTTATATCAGTGAGATAACCTAGAAACCGGGCGCAATTCTCGCAGCGCACATTCTCGAAATACAGGAGCTGCCCACAGCCCTGGCAATCGAAGAGCCTCATTCGAAAATCCCGCGCTCTGGACTGTGGAAACGCCCACTTCTTAACGACGTTCCCGGGATAAAGGCCTGCGGCGTGACGGCTTGTAGCCGCCTCTTCGCAGTTGCGGCATAATCGTTTTCCAAGGGACATCCTATGAGCATCCAGGCCGCCCTCCGCCATGTCACCCGCTATCGCTATGACCGGCGAATCGCGTTGGGGGCTCAGACCATCCGGCTTCGGCCGGCGCCACACACAAGCGCCAAGGTTCTGGCCTATGCGCTGAAGATCGAACCGGAGGGCCATTTCCTCAATTGGCAGCAGGACCCGCAGTCCAACTGGCTGGCGCGGGCGGTGTTTCCGGAAAAGACCGATCACTTCACCGTCAGCGTCGATCTGACGGTGGAAATGAATGTCATCAATCCTTTCGATTTCTTCTTGGAGCCGGAGGCGGAAAAATTCCCTTTTCGCTATTGCGCCGAACTGAAAGCCGAGCTGGAGCCCTATCTCGCGACCGGCACCACCGGCCCGGCCTTCGAGCGCTACCTCGCTTCCATTTCGCGCGAGTCCAAACAGACCACCAATTTCATCTTCGACCTCAATGCCCGGCTTTCGCGCGATATCGGTTATCTGATCCGCATGGAGCCCGGCATCCAGACGCCGGAAGACACGCTGTGCAAGGCGTCGGGCTCCTGCCGCGACAGCGCCTGGCTGATGGTGCAACTGTTGCGCCATCTCGGCCTGGCGGCGCGTTTCGCCAGCGGCTATCTGATTCAATTGAAACCCGACGTGAAATCGCTGGAGGGGCCTTCCGGTCCGGAAAATGATTTCACCGATCTGCACGCCTGGTGCGAAGTCTATCTGCCCGGCGCCGGCTGGGTGGGACTGGATCCGACATCCGGTCTGTTCGCGGGCGAAGGCCATATTCCGCTGGCTTGTACCGCCAATCCCACACAGGCCGCTCCGATCTCCGGCGCGGTCGAACCCGCCGAAGTCTTGTTCGACTTCGATATGAGTGTGATGCGGGTGAAGGAACCGCCGCGCGTCACCAAGCCCTATAGCGACGAACAATGGGCCGAGATCGAGAAACTTGGCGACGCGGTGGACCAGGTTCTGAAAAATCACGATGTCCGGCTGACCATGGGCGGCGAGCCCACTTTCGTTTCGAATGACGACCGCTGCGGTGCGGAATGGCATACCGCGGCGGTCGGCCCCACCAAGCGGGCCTTGGCCGACACATTGATCCGCCGCTTGCGCAACCGTTTCGCGCCCGGTGGATTGCTGCATTACGGCCAGGGCAAATGGTATCCCGGCGAATCCCTGCCGCGCTGGGCTTTCGCGCTTTATTGGCGCGCCGACGGCACCCCGCTTTGGAAAAGCGCCGGGCACATCGCCGTCGAAGACAAGGATCATCAGCCCAGCCTGACCGACGCCCAGACGCTGATTGCCGCCATCGCGCAGAAACTTGGGTTGGACGATTCTTACGTCATTCCCGCTTTCGAGGATTTCTGGCACCACCTGGCCCAGGAACGCCAGCTGGCCGCCAATGTCGATCCGCGCGATTCCAAGCTGGAAGATCCCGAATTGCGGGCGCGGCTGGCGCGGGTGTTCGAGCGCGGCCTCAGCCGCGCGGTCGGCTTTGTCCTGCCGGTGGAAAAAGGCCTGAAGCACTGGCAAAGCGAGCATTGGACCACGCGCAGCGGCCATCTGTTCCTCTTACCGGGCGACTCCGCCATCGGCTTCCGCTTGCCGCTCAATTCGCTGCCTTATGTGCCGCCGCAAGCGCGCACCTATGTGCCGCCGCCCGATCCGTTTGCGCCGCTGCCGGAATTAGATGGTTGGCGGCCTCCGCCGCCGGGGGAACCGCGCGACAGAAGCGGCCAAAAATATTCCAACGGCGCCGCAAATGGCCATGGCGGCAACGGGATGGAGCCGGTGAAAGGGCCCTTCCGCGCCATCAACCGGGCGATCGCCGAACTGGCCGGCGAGCCGGCGGTGCGCACCGCTCTGACCGTGGAACCGCGGGACGGGCGGCTTTGCATCTTCATGCCGCCGGCACCGGCCGCGGCGGATTATTTCGCGCTGTTGTCGGCGGTAGAAGACAGTGCCCAGCAGCTGGGCGTTGCCGTCCATATCGAAGGTTATCCGCCGCCCTACGACCCCCGCATCAACGTGATCAAGGTCACGCCCGATCCCGGTGTGATCGAGGTCAATATTCATCCCGCGAAAAACTGGCGCGAACAGGTTAAGATCACCAAGGCGCTGTACGAAGAGGCGGCCGCCTGCCGCCTTTCAGCGGAAAAATTCCTGCTCGACGGCCGGCACACCGGAACCGGCGGCGGCAATCACATCGTGGTCGGCGCGCAGACGCCGCCCGACAGTCCGTTCTTGCGCCGCCCCGATATGCTCAAAAGCATTCTCGCCTATTGGCAGAACCATCCCAGCCTGTCCTATCTGTTTTCGGGGATGTTCATCGGACCGACCAGCCAAGCGCCGCGCCTGGATGAGGCGCGCCACGATTCTTTGTATGAGTTGGAAATCGCCTTCGACGAGATTCCGTCGCGCGCCGCCGCCAATATCCCGCCCTGGCTGGTGGACCGGGTGTTCCGCAACCTGCTGGCCGACTCCACCGGCAACACCCACCGCACGGAAATCTGCATCGACAAGCTGTATTCCCCCGACGGTCCCACCGGGCGGCTGGGACTGGTGGAGTTCCGCGGCTTTGAAATGCCGCCGCATGCCGAAATGAGCTTGGCGCAATCGCTGCTGCTGCGCGCCATGATCGCGCGCTTCTGGCGCGAGCCCTATCAATCCAATCTGGTGCGCTGGGGCACCGGGCTGCACGACCGTTTCATGTTGCCGCATTTCGTCTGGAGCGATCTCGCCGACGTGATCGCCGACATGAATGCCCATGGTTTCGCTTTCGAGGCGGAATGGTTCCGGCCGCATTGGGAATTCCGCTTCCCAAGGATCGGTTCGGTTCAGTATGAGGGCGTTGAGCTGGACTTGCGCAGCGCGCTGGAACCCTGGAATGTGATGGCGGAGGAAGCCGCAGCCGGCGGCACCGTGCGGTTTGTCGATTCCTCGGTCGAGCGGCTGGAAGTGAAAGCTTCGGGTCTGACCATTGGCCGCCATCGCGTGCTGGTGAACGGCAAGAGCCTTCCCCTGCGCGCCACCGCCCAGAGCGAAGCGGTGGCGGGGCTGCGCTTCAAGGCCTGGCAGCCGGCCCATGGCCTGCATCCCACCATTCCCGCCCATGGCCCGTTGGTGATCGAGATCTGGGACGGCTGGCGCAAACGCAGCCTGGGCGGCTGCACCTATCATGTCGCCCATCCCGGCGGCCGCAATTTCGAGATCTTCCCCGTCAACGCCAACGAAGCCGAAGGCCGCCGTCTGGCCCGGTTCGAGCCCTTCGGCTTCACCGGGGGGATGTTCGACGCCGCCAGGGAAGAATCCCATCCCGATTTCCCCTATACCTTAGACTTGCGCCGGGGAGCATGAGTCGCCAAAGGTATTGGGGAAATTAAGTGTCGGAAGTCGCAGAATCCTCCGCTGCCTTTGACGAATTGCGCGATGGCGACGGCCAGCTGCGCCCCCACTGGCGCGCCTTTGCCCGCACGCTCGCCAACCTGTCGCCGGAGGAATTCGAGCGCCGCCAGGCTTCGGCGCGCGCCACCGTCCAGGACAATGGCGTCACCTACAATGTCTATGACGATCGCAGCGGCCAGGCGCGGCCCTGGCAATTGGATATCGTGCCGTTCATCCTGTCCTCGCCGGACTGGAAGACCATTGAAGCGGCGGTGATCCAGCGCGCCATGCTGGCGGACATGCTGCTGCGCGACATTTACGGCCCTCAACGTTTGATCCAGGAGGGCGTGCTGCCGCCCCATCTGGTCACCGGCCATCCCCAATTTCTGCGCCCGCTCTGCGGCACGCGCCCGGCGCGCGACGTGCATGTGCATCTCTATTCCGCCGATCTGGCGCGTGGACCCGACGGCACTTGGAAAGTCATGGCCAGCCGCGTCGATGCCCCAGGCGGGCTGGGCTATGCGCTGGAAAACCGGCTGGTGGTGTCGCAGACCTTTCCCGAAAGCTTCGGCGATATGCAGGTGGCGCGGCTGGCGGCGTTCTTCAATGCCTATAAGGAAAATGTCCTGGGCCTGGGCGCGTCGCGGCGCGACCGCGCGGTGCTGCTGACCCCGGGACCTTATAACGAAGCCTATTTCGAGCATGTCTATCTCTCCCATTATCTCGGCCTGACTTTGGTGCAGGGCGACGATCTGGCGGTGCGCGACGGCGAAGTCTTTCTGAAGACCCTGACAGGCCTGGAGCGGGTCGCCGCCATCTTCCGCCGCGTCGATTCCGATTTCTGCGATCCGCTGGAATTCCGCGGCGACAGTGCGCTGGGCGTGCCGGGCCTGGTGGAAGCGGTGCGATCGGGCGGAGTGGTGCTGGCCAATGCGCTGGGCGGCGGGGTGATCGAATCCCCTGCCATGGATGCCTATCTGCCCAATATCGCCCGCGCCTTGATAGGCGAAGACCTGAAGATTCCCGATATCGCCACCATCTGGTGCGGCACCGAATGGGGGCGCAAGGAAGCGCTAGCGCGCATGAACGGCGCCATTCTGCGCGACGCCTTCGATGCGCGGCCGTTGTTTTCCAGGAAGTCCAGCGCCAGGCTAGGGGCGGATCTGTCGGAGGAAGACCGCGAATATTTCACCCAACGGCTGAAGCAGCGCGGCGCTAGCCTTGTGGTGCAGGAAGTTTCGCCGCTGGGCGTGGCGCCGGTTTTCGAAAAAGGAAAATTCGGCGCGCGGCCGGTCTCCTTGCGCGTCTTTGCCGCCTGGACGCCCAATGGCTGGATGGTGATGCCGGGCGGGCTGACCCGCGTCGCCGCCGACGACACCATGCGCGCACTTTCGATGCAGTCGGGAGCGTCCAGCAAGGATGCCTGGGTGATTTCCGCCGCGCCGGTGGACAATTTCAGCCTGCTGACCGGCGGCGGGCGCACCCTGGAAATCAAGCGCTATGGCGAATCCGCGCCCAGCCGCGCCATGGACAATCTGTTCTGGCTGGGGCGCTACGCCGAACGCACCGAGAGCTTTGTGCGCATCTTGCGGGCGGTGACATCGCGGATCAGCGACGAGCCGGCCGGCGCGCTGGAAGTGGCGCGCAAGCTGCTGATCCCCTTCAGCCAGGCCAGCGATACCCCCATCGAGGAAATCGCCGATGCGGAAGCGCTGGCGCGGGAGTTGCAGCTGCTGGTCTATAGCCCGCGCCATTCGAGGGGCCTGCAGAAATTGCTGTTGCGGGTGGAACAGACTGCCTGGTCGGTGCGCGACCGCTTGTCCCTGGATACCTGGCGCACCATCCACACTTTGACCGTCAGCGAGGCGTTGCCCGGACTGGATGCGCCGTTCGAACCCGCCGGCGCGCGCTTCTATCTGGACGCCCTGGTGCGCCGCGCCACCGCGCTGTCGGGCCTGGCGGCCGAGAACATGACCCGTGGCCCCAACTGGTTGTTCATGGACCTGGGCCGCCGCCTGGAACGGGCGCAGCATCTGGCCTGGCTGGTGCGCCAGACCGTGGCCTTCCCCGATGACCGGGAGACGGAGCATATGCGCATGCTGCTGGAAATCGCCGACAGCGCCATGACCTACCGCTCGCGCTATCTCAATGTTTTCCAGCTCGTGCCCTTTGTCGATCTGTTGCTGCTGGACGAGAACAATCCCCGTTCCTGCGCCTTCCAGCTGGCGGCAATCGAAAATCATCTGCTTGAGCTGCCGCGCATCACCTTGGCCCAGCGCAGCGACGTGCCGCGCACCATCGCGCATGAGATGCGCGGCGCGACCGCCAATGCCCATCCCGCGCGGCTGGCCTTTTGCGAGTCCGGCGCCCGCCCCGGCCTGATCGAGCTGACCGACACCATCACCTCCAGCGCCGCCGAATTGTCCGACGCCATCGCCGCTGCCTATTTCCAGCATGCCAGCCGCATCCGCACCGGCAGCAGTTCCTTTGTGGAGGCGTGATGGAATATTTCGTAACAGTCCGGTGCCGCTCACCCTTCGACAAGCTCAGGGTGAGGATACGAGAGAAAATCCTCATGCTGAGCTTGTCGAAGCATGAGACCGCAAGCCGCGGTCGAAGGTTCTGATGGAATACTTTGTCCGCCACCGCACCACCTATCGCTACCTGCAGGATGTTTCCCATTCCTGGCATTTGGCGCATCTGCGGCCGCGTGTCACGCCGCTGCAGGCGGTGCATGACAGCAGCATCACGCTCAGCCTGGAGGCGGCGAGCCGCGTGGCGCGCGAGGATTATTTCCGCAACCCCTGTGAATGGTTCTCCATCGACCGGCCGCACACGCATCTGGAAGTGCTGGCGCAAAGCCGTGTCACCGTGCAACCGGCGCCGCAGCGAACCTCGCGCGACAGCCTGGCCTGGGAAGACGTCCGGCTGAGGCTGGAAAATCCGCAGGACGAGGAAGAACGTGACGTGGTTCAGTATCTCTTCGATTCGCCGATGACGAAGTTCCACAGCGATATCGCCGCCTATGGCGCGGTCAGCTTTCCGCCTTCCCGGCCGGTGCTGGCGGGCGCGATGGAATTGATGAACCGCATTCATCAAGATTTCCGCTACGACACCACCGTCACCGACGTCACCACCCCGGTGGACCAGGTATTCGAGATCCGCGCGGGTGTCTGCCAGGACCTGGCGCATGTCGGCATTGCCGCAATGCGCGCCATGGGCCTGCCGGCCCGCTATGTCTCCGGCTATTTGCTGACACAGCCGCCACCGGGCAAGCCCCGGCTGTTGGGCGCCGATGCCAGCCATGCCTGGTTTTCGGTCTGGGCGCCGCCTTTTGGCTGGGTGGATCTGGACCCGACCAACGACATCCTGGCGGGGGAAAGCCATGTCACGGCGTCCTGGGGCCGCGACTATGGCGATGTCGCGCCGGTGGCCGGCATCATTCTGGGCGGCCAGGACCATGTGGTGGAAGTGGGCGTGGATGTTATTCCGGTCGGCCAGGCCCTGCCCGAACTGCCGAACATTGCCCCGGGCTCGATTGCGGAAGAGGGGCCGCCGCGATAAGCAAGGCGCGTTTTTCTGGATCCATTTCGATGACGCCCCCCCTTGTGTTGCTGATCGCGCTTGGCGCCCTGGCGGCGACCATGACCGGCGGCCTGCTGGCGCTAAAGCTTAAAGGCAAGCTGCCGCTGGTGATGGGCTTCTCCGCCGGGGCGGTGATCGGCGTCGCCTTTTTTGACCTGGGACCGGAAGCACTGGATGCAGGCATAGGCCACTACACCCCGCGCACTTTGCTGGCTGTCGCGGCCCTGGGGTTTTTTCTCTACACCGGGCTGGACCGGCTGGTGGCGCGGCATGATTGCGAAGGCCAGGCCAATCCCGCGCGCGGGTTGGTGGGCGCGGCGAGCTTTTCCGCCCATAGCCTGCTGGACGGTTTCGCCATGGGCGTCGCCTTCCAGGCCAGTCACGAAATCGGATTGATCGTCGCCGCCGCCGTGTTGGCGCATGATTTCGCCGATGGCCTCAACACCGTGAATGTGGTGATGAAGAATGGCGGCACGCGGCGTTTCGCCCTGCGCTGGCTGGCGGTGGATGCGGCCGCGCCGGTGGTGGGCGCGGGCCTGAGCCTGCTGCTCACACCGGACCGCAGCCTCTTGGCGTTGCTGCTGGCGCTGTTCTGCGGCTTCTTCCTGCACATCGGCGCCAGCGGGCTTTTGCCGGAAAGCCACCGCGCCCATCCGCGGCCCAGCACGACGATTGCGGCCTTGCTGGGCGCGGGGTTTCTTTATGTCGTGACGGCGCTGGTGCGGTAACCGCCAAATTTCGTTTATTTGTGCCCCCTCCCCTTGCGGGAGGGGGAATAAGAAAATCACTTTATCTCCGTCAGCAGCGGCCTGCCCGCAAACTTCGCATCCAGATTGTCCAACACCAATTGGCTCATGGCGCGCCGCGTTTCATGGGTGGCGCTGCCGACATGCGGCTGCAGCACCACATTGTCCATGACAAACAGCGCTTCAGGCACCTGTGGTTCCTGGGCGAACACATCCAGTCCCGCACCGCCCAGCTTGCCGGACTTCAGCGCCTCGACCAACGCATCCTCGTCCACCACCGCGCCACGCGCCACATTCACCAGAATGCCGGTGGGGCCCAGCGCTTCGATCACCGCTTTGTTGACAATCTTCTGGGTCTGCGGCGTCGCAGGAATGATCACCAGCAGGAAGTCGCTGTTCTGCGCCAGCGCGACCAGATCGGGATAGTGCTTGTATGGTACATCCGTCACCGGGCGGCGGGTGTGATAGGCGATTGTGTTGTTCATCGCCTCGGCCCGCTTGGCGATTTCCTTGCCGATGCGGCCCATGCCCAGAATACCGACCCGCTTGCCGCTGGCCTTTTGCGCCAAGGGATAGTTGCCATTCTTGAGCCATTTTCCGGCCCGCACATAGGTGTCGGACGCAACCAGCCGCCGCGCCGTCATGATCATCAGCGCGATCGCCAGGTCGGCGACATCGTCATTCAGCACATCCGGCGTGTTGGTGACGGGAATGCCCTTGGAACGGGCATACTCCACCGGGATGCCGTCATAGCCGACACTGGCCGCGGCGATGATCTCCAGCTTGGGCATGCGGTCGATCATTTCCGGCGGCGGGCCGGAATGACCGTTGGTGACGCAGCCGCGCACAACGGACGCGACCTTGTCGAAATCACCCTTGCCATGGAGACGGTAGCGCGCCTCCAATTCCTTCTGAACCTCGGGACGCAAGGGCACCAACTGCAATATGTCGATCATCAGGGAGATTCCGCCATCGCTTTCATATTTTCCAACGCCTCGGTGAACCGCTTGGTGCGCTGGGCCCGGTTGTCCGCCTTGGCTTGATCGGTGCCCAGCGGCGCCTGGTCATAGAACAAGGTATAGACGATACGGGTTTGACGCCCGCGATCCAGCGGCTCGACCGCCAGAGTGCCGTGATACAGGATGGTCGAGGTCGGCTGGGTGTAGGTGTAGGAATAAGGCGTCGCCGCCACCATGATCTCATTGTTGTTGTCGTTGAGCAGCCGGTTGGTGCCGACCGCGACGCCATTGCCGGCGGTGATCGCGCATTTGACCTTCAGCCAGGTTGCGATGGCGCAATAGGGACCGATCTTGGCCCAGGTCTGGTCGGGTGTGCGATTGACCACCTTCTCCAGCAGGATGGAGGTGTATTCCGCCGCCCCTGCCGGAACCGAAATCAGCATCGCCGCCCCGATTGCTGCGCTTGCGAGAAAGCTTGTCCGCACTTGATCTCCCCTTTGCTTTGCGAGACCCCTGATAAAACGCTGGCGATCCCCGCGCAACAGGACATAAAGCGCCAGGGTTCAGAGCCGCGAAGCGCCATATATGCATCGCTTTCCTGTTCCGGCATCGCTTTTCCTGCTGGTCCTTATCCCCTCCGCAAGACCCGGGCATGCCGCCGCAAGACTATCGCGGCATCTCCAACGTGCCGGGCACCATCGATGGGCTGAAACGCTTTGTCGGCATGCATGAAAGCGCCTGTCACGGGCTGAATTTCTGCCAGGATACGGTCTCGGAAGACTTCTATCATCCCAATGACGAACTGCCCGGCGTGATCGGCTGCGCGGCCTGATCCGGGCCGAGAAACATATCATCTAATTTTCTTCGCATTTTGGGGAGCGCCGCCATCATGGCGGCGCCCCTGTGCGTTTTTGCCGGTGCCATTCATCGACATGAACCGCAGATGAACCCCAAATAAACGACAAGATGAATAAAAGTTCCAAATAGCACCGATAAAAGCTGGCTTTTCCGGCATGCATGGATTTGTGTCGCGATTGTAAATAACTCGTTTGCCGATTTGCAGACACGCGCTGGAAATATGCGGGGACATGTCCCAGCCTATTCTCGCAAGAGCGCAGCAATGGGGCTGGCTCTCCACATTGAGAAACGGCATGTCGGGGATCGCGAGGGCCATATTGGCCGCCGCATTGCTGAATTGCGGCTTAGCAAGTGTTTCAGCGGCCCAGGAGCAAAATCAGGGGCAAGGTCAGTGGCTGAAGGATGGGGACTGCGCCCTGTTCGGCGCCGAGGCCCGTCCCGGCGACACGGTGCGCTGGACCGGTTCCTGTGTCGATGGTTACGCCGAAGGTTTGGGCACCGCGACCTTTATCCATGACGGCCAGTCTCAAAGCTTCACCGCCAACTTCGTTCATGGCGTCATTCCCGATGGCCATGTCATCAGCCGCTGGGGACAGGGCTGGAGCTATGATGGCGAGGCGGTGGCCGGGCGCTTCCACGGCGCGGGCATCTTGACCACCGATACCAGCGACCGCTTCGACGGCCAGTGGACCGACGGCAGGATGAACGGCTTCGGCGTGTTGCTGCGCGCCAATGGCGAGCGCTATGCGGGCGATTGGAAAGATGACAAGCCCAATGGCAATGGCGAATTGCGTCAAGCGGACGGCAGGCTGGTGCGAGGGCTGTTCGTGGATGGCAAGCTGGCGGACAAAGAGACCTCGATCCCCGCCAGCGACGCGGCGCACCGTTTCCGCTGGATCGCCTGTGGCGGCGGTAGCGGCGAAGTCGCGGCGCATCTGGACCATTTCGAACCGCCGGCGGGACGCTGCGAGCGCACCCGCACGACTTCGCAAAATTAAAGGGGCACTATCATGTTCAAAACCACCCGCGCCACCATCGCGCTTCTGGCCTTGGTGCAATCCTGGACCAATCCGGCCTTGGCCGCCGGCTGTGCGACAGCGGCCGAAGCCTCCGCCTTGAAAACGGCGGTGATACAGCAGGAGCTTATGGTGGCGGCCTTTCAATGCCGTGAAGCCGGCGCCTATAACCGTTTCGTCACGGTCTTTCGCGGCGAATTGCAGACATCGGATGCCGCGCTCAAGGCCTTCTTCATCCGGCGCGGCGGCGCGCAGGGCGAGGCCGGTTACGACCGTTTCAAGACCAAAGCGGCCAATATTTCGGCGCTGGAACAGGCGCGCAATTCCGCCGCCTTCTGCGCCGATGCCCATGCCTTGTACGCCGCCGCCTTTGCGCATCGGGGCAGCCTGATGAGTTTTGTCGAATCCCGGACGGCCGATATCGGCAATATCTGCGTCGAATCTCGTTCTCCGCAACTGGCCAAGGTCAATACGCGGCCGCAGCAGGATTTGCAGGACGAGAAAGCGGACGGTCCGTCCTATGCGGATGAGGAGGTTCTGCCTCCGCCGCGCTATGGCTGGTATCCGCGCGAGGCTTATGGGCGCCGATAATCGCTAACGGCCAACACTCCGCGAACGCGTCTGGCCGCGTAAGCAAGTTGTCGCAGCGGCAAGGCGCGCGGCTTAATTCCCGTTGTGTCGCACTATCCTTGCTCCATGCGCGAGCATACCGAAATCGACTTCAAGACCGCCGCCCGCCGCGGGCTTTTTGGGCGCTGCCCCTGCTGCGGCCAGGGCAAGCTGATGAAAAGCTATTTGAAGCCGGTGGAGAATTGCGCGGCTTGCGGCGAAAGCTTCGGTCAAATCCGCGCCGACGATGCCGCGCCATGGCTGACCATTATCCTGGTGGGGCATGTCTTCCTGCCCCTGGCCTTCATGGTGGATTTAAACGGGATGCCGATATGGGCCGTGGCGGGGCTGTGGTCGGTGTGCTTCGCAGGCCTGGCGCTTGCCATCCTGCCGCGCGCCAAGTCGCTATTCATCGCCATTCTGTGGCAGACCCGCGCCCCCGGTTATAAGCCGGTCGAGCTGGTCGATCATTCCGCCTTGCCGCAATCATTGTCGCAGGCGCCCAGGCAATAGCAGCCATAATCGTCCGCCCGGCTGGCGAGAAATTCGGACAATGCGTCCTTGAGCAATTGCTGGCGCGATGTGCCGGTCTTGATCGACAGAATCCCCAGCCGCTCGAAATCATGCGCCGACATGCGCACCGAGCAGGACTTCTCCTTGGCCGGCGGCGGAGGCGATGGCGGCGGCGCCGCCGCATCGGGAGTATGCTGGCGCCAGGGCAACGAAAGCTTTTCCGGCTCCGCCCGGCCGGGGCTCCCACCATTGCCCCAAGGCAGCGCTTCGCCTTTGCGCGCGAGCAGGCTGGATGTGATGGATGCGAACTTCGCGCTGCTCATTTATGCCCCCAGTGCACCTGATCCGTTGCGCGGCGCCCAAAGACCCGCCTTTCATGGGGTCTGGGTTCCACGATAAGCCGCCGTTCCACGCCCGAGCGCCGCTCGGGGCCTTCATAGACCGGCGTCTCGACGATCGGCGGCACAACAAATTCCGCCGCCGCGTCTTCGCCGGCCGGCAACAGGGAATTGATCGCCAGGTGACCCAGCTTGAAGTCCGGCAACAGCGCCGGATCATGCACAATGCGCGACAGCCGGTCCTGGATATAGACCCACAGATCGCTGATCTCCTTGGCCGATTGCGACTCCGGCACCACCTCGCCCACGGTGCGGCCATCGATCATGCTGGCGGCGAAATCGGTGCGGTGATGAATGGTGATCGGCGCCACCGTGCCATGCTGCGACAGCGCCACGGCGGATTCGCCGGTGATGCGCGCGCGGGGACTGGCGGCATTGATCACAAAGACCAGCGGTTTGCCGTGACGTTCGGCGATATCCACCGTCGCGCCCACGGCGCGCAGATCGTGCGGGCTGGGCCTTGTCGGCACGATCACCAGATCGGCATGAGCCACAACTTGAGAAATCGATTGGGTGATGGCGGGCGGGGTGTCGATCACCGCGATCTTGATGCCCATCCGGCGCAACCCTTCCAGCGCCTGATCCAGGTCGGGCAACCCCGCCTTGACGAAACGCGGCTCGGGCGCGGTACGTGCATTCCACCAGTGCGCCAGGGAGCCTTGCGGATCGGTATCGATCAAGGCGATTTCGCCCGCCCCCGCGCGTGAGGCTTCCACCGCCAGATGACCGGAGAGGGTGGTTTTACCCGATCCGCCTTTTTGAGATGCAGCGACGATGGTGTACATGTGTCATGCCCTGACGAGGAAATCCCAGCATCGCCAATGTCCTGTTTCGCCCGCGTGAAACAGAGCCGCGCAATTTGTTTCGAATAAGACAGGAATTGTGCGTTATCCCTGGTAGAAAGCCGGCGGCGGAATTGTCGCAAATACCCGGAAAAAGCCCTGAAATTGGCCTTAAATTCGAGTCACGCCGATTGCGGGCGCGCGCGATGGGGCGAATTTTATGAAAATGATTTTGATCGGCGCAATGATGACGGGCATGGCGGCGAGCCTGGTGCTGGGCGCGCATTACTGACGCGGCGCGGTACTATGCTATCGCGCGGATGGGCTTGACTTCATTTTAGGCTGACGCGCGACCATGACGGCGGCCCTGCTACGCTGACGCGCGGGCCGAAGATAGCCCTCCTTCGCCGAAGCTTCGGAGGGCATCCTGCTTCGCAACCAAAAGCACTGCCCATCCTGCGAAGCGCATCAGCGCGAAGCAGGATGGTGCCGCCTGCGTGACTCGAACACGCGACCCCGTCATTACGAATGACGTGCTCTACCGGCTGAGCTAAGGCGGCCTGCCACCGGAGCGACCGGCAACCCGTCCCTAGCAACAGCGTAGGGACGCCTGCCGGCGCGACCATCAAAAGTCGCCGGAAACTACTGACCCGGCTCTCCAACTGCAACGCCAAACCTGGCCCGAAAAGGCTTAATTCCCGCTTTCGCCGTAGGAAATCCGCCAGATCTTGCCCTTGTTGGAGTCCGCGACATAGAGCGCGCCGTCCGGCCCCACCGCCACGCCCACCGGGCGGTAGGGGGCGGTCTTGATGTTCTTAGGGCCCGGACCGGCAAAGCCTTCCGCGAATGCCACCGGCTTGCCCGCCCGGCCACCGCTGAACGGCACGAACATCACATTATAGCCGTTGCGGCCGCCCGCCACGGGCTCAGGATCGTTGCCGCCATGCATGGCGATGAAGCCGCCGCCGCGATAGCTTTTCGGGAACTGGGTGCCGTTATAGAAAACCAGGTCCAGCACCGCCGGGCGCCGGGGCGCGAAGGCCACCACGGGCCGCGCATACTTGCGGTCGGTCACCGGCGTCTTGCCGTCGCCGCCATATTCCGGCGCCTGCAGGCGGATCTTCCGCACGCCATCCCAATAGGTATAGGGCCAGCCCATATCGGTGCCCTTGGTGATGCGGAACATTTCGTCGGCGATGGCGTCGTCCTGTTCCGGTGTCGTCAATTCCGGCCAGCCCTTGCTGGTGCCGTCGCGGCCATGCCAGGCGCCATATAGTCCGTCGCCGTCGCGCCAGTCCATTGCGCTCTGGTTGCGGATACCGGTGGCGAAATGCTCGCCATCGGTCAGCTTCTGGCCCAGCTTACTGTCGTCAAAGCGCCACACGCCACCGCGCGTCTCCAGCAGCGGACAAGGCTTGAGACCCACCGGCTTGGCATTTTTGGGGATGCTGGGATCGGGGCAGTTGTTGGTGCCGCCGCCGCCGTCGATCGAGACATACATATTGCCTTTGCCGTCAAAGGCGATGGGGTGATTGGTAGCGGTC
>DATFEF010000024.1:0-31658 GCA_035251465.1 Rhizomicrobium sp.
CATATAAAGCGCTTATCGCGGAATTTCGCACCGCGCGCCTGCCCAAGGATCCCGGTTGCCCCCTGTGCGGTGCCAATGCGGCGATCCGCGATCTTTCCGGGCATGCCTAAGCGGCTTTTCTACGGTTAACCGGCCTTTAAAACAGCCTCGGCAACATTGCGGCATGGCACGGGAAATCCATTACGAAATCTTCCGCCGCGTGGGCGCCAAGGGCGGCTGGAGCTTGCATGAAGTCGTGACGTCGCGCGACGTCGCCCTCGCCATGGCCCAGGAGCTGATGGCCGGCGAAAAAGCCACCGGCGTCAAGGTGGTGAAGGAGACCTATAACGACGAGACCGGCGACTTTCTGACCCTCAAGATTTTCGAGGAGGGGCACAATCAGATGAGGATCGCCCCGGCGCAGGAAGACGCGCCGCATACGCTGCCCTGTTTCAAGCCGGAAGATCTCTATTCCTATCACGCGCGGGCAACCATGAGCCGGCTGCTGATCGATTATCTCTCCCGCAACAAGATCACCATCACCGAGCTGATCCACCGCGCCGACATGCTGGAAAAGCTGGAAGCCACCGGCACGCTCTATCAATTCGCCATCCAGAAGGTCGCCGTGGCCCAGGCCGCCACCACCACCGCCGGGGTGCAGCAGATCATCAAGAGCCTGAATGAGCTCACCACCCAGGCTTTTCATCGCGTCTATCGCGACCAGCGCAAGGGCCTTTTCCCCAATCCGGAGTCCCACCAGTTCGCCGACCTGGCCAAGAGCCTGTCGGGACAGGGCAATGCCGCCTATATCTTCAACGGCGCCCTGGCGCGGCATCTGAAAGAGGCCAAGGGCTGGGACGAAAAAGTCCTGATGCTTATCACTATCATGGAGAATGCGCCGGCGGAAGAAGAGCCGCGCCAGCTCGTGCTCTCCGCGATCGATGCGGTCCTGGCCGAGACATTGGGCGGCTCGGCCGCGCTGCACGAGCTGATGGGACCGGCGGAAAATCTGGGCCAGGCGCTGAACAATCTCGTCACCCTATTCCTGGGCAAGGAGCCCGAGGCGGAAGCGCGCGGCAAGGGCCTGGCGGCGCTGACCCAACATTTTGCCGCCGACACTCTGCCCGAGGCGCGCACCGCCGTCGCCAATCGCGTGATCGCCGAATTCAAGAGCAGCAAGCGGCTGTGCCCGGATTCGCTGGTGGAAGAGCTCAAGGCCTTGCGCTCCATCGCCAACCGGATCGTATTGGGTATCGGAAAGTATCTCAGCCATGAAGACCTGATCGCCGCCTTCACCTTGCGCTCCAAGCGGCTGGTGGTGCAGGAAGCGGTGGGCCAATTCATCGCCGAAGCCACGCCCGACGAAAAGATCGACCGCATCCTGTTCGTCGAGGACAATATCATCGGGGCGGAAAACAAGCGCCAACTGTCTAACTATATCTTGCCGGTGTTGAACTCCGCCGCCTTTGAAAATATTTTCCAAAACGCCAAACTTCCCTTGGTGCAAAGGCTGCAACGGCTGGCCCAATTGCAGGCGCGGATGCGCCGCTCGGGCTTCATCGATGTCACACGCGAGGAAATCTCCAACCGCATCGACTTGATGGCGGTTCAGATGGAAGCCCGTGGTAGGCTGCTGGAGGCCATCCAGGCGCGTCCTACCTCCGCGGTGGACAAGGTCCAGACCCTGCTGAAACTGATGGTCGGCGGCATGCTGACCGAAGGCGTGTTGGCCAACAAAGCGCGCAATCTGATCCTGGGCTATCTGTCTCAGCCCGGATTCCTCACCGGCTATATGGCGACGCGGGCAAAAGACGGCGAGGCGCCGGACAGCGAAAGGCTGATGGCCGAGCTGGTGGAGACGCTGGGCAAGGCGGGAATTACCGCCGAGACCGGGCTCAAGAGCATCGCGGCGTAGCCACTCCGCAGCGCGAGGAGTTTTGCGACCTGAGCAGGAGCGAGGAGCGATGTGGGCGAAGGAGCCCATGAGCGACGAGCGACGAACTCAGGGCGCAAAAGAACCGCGCTGCTAATGCGCGGCATCCCAGTTGTCGGCAGCCCGCGCATCCACCACCAGCGGCACTGAGATTTCCACCGCAGGCAGCGCCGCCTTCTCCATCACCGCCTTGATCAGCTTCGACGCTTTTTCCACATCCTTGTCTGGCGCCTCGAAGATCAATTCGTCATGGACCTGCAAGAGCATGGTGGCCTTGGCTTTGGCCTCGGCCAGCGCGGGCGGAAGCCGGACCATGGCGCGGCGGATGATGTCGGCGGCGCTGCCCTGGATCGGCGCATTGATGGCGGCGCGTTCGGCCCCGCCACGAAAGCCCGGCACCTTGGAATTGATCTCGCGGATATGGATGCGCCGCCCGAACAGGGTTTCCACAAAACCATGGGTGCGGGCGAACTGCTTGGTGTCTTCCATATAATCGCGGATGCCGGGAAAGCGGACGAAGTATTTCTTGATGTAATCGGATGCTTCGCTTTGGGGAATGCCCAGCTGATTGGCCAGGCCGAAACCCGAAATGCCATAGACGATGCCAAAATTGATCGCTTTGGCTTTGCGGCGCACGTCTGCGGGCATGCCCTTGATCGGCACGCCGAAAATCTCCGACGCCGTCATGGCGTGAATATCCAGATTGTCGGCAAAGGCTTTTTTCAATTCCGGAATATTGGCGATATGGGCCAGCAAACGAAGCTCGATCTGGCTGTAATCGGCGCTGATCAGCTTGTTGCCTTTGGCGGCGATAAAGGCCTGACGGATGCGGCGGCCTTCCTCGGTGCGGACCGGAATATTCTGCAGATTGGGATCGGTGGAGGCCAGCCGCCCGGTTGAGGTGGAGGCCATGGCGTAAGAGGTGTGCACCCGGCCGGTCTTGGCATTGATATAGCCGGGCAGCGCGTCGGTGTAGGTGCCGCGCAACTTGGCCAACCCGCGCCAGTCCAGCACCTTGGCGGCGATGGGATGACCCTGCGCCGCCACATCTTCCAGCACATCGCTGTCGGTGGACCAGGCGCCGGTCTTGGTCTTGCGGCCGCCTTCGATCTTCATCCGGTCGAACAGAATTTCGCCCAGCTGTTTGGGCGATCCGATATTGAAGTCCCCGCCCGCCAGCCTGTGAATCTCTTTTTCCAGGCCCGCCTGCTGCTTGGCGAAATCATTGGACAATTTGCGCAGCATGTCCGGATCGATGCTCACCCCCGCCCGCTCCATATCGGCCAGCACCATCACCAGCGGCCGTTCCAACGTCTCATAGACGCCGCGCTTTGCGCGCTCGCGCAGCTGCGGCTTGAGCAGCATGTAGAGCCGCAAAGTGACATCGGCGTCCTCGGCGGAATATTTGGTGGCCTCGGCCACCGGCACGCAGTCAAAAGTCAGCTTGTCCTTGCCCTTGCCGGTGACGTCGCTGAAGGTGATAGGGGTGTGCGACAGATGCAGCTCGCTCAGTTCATCCATGCCATGGCCGTGCAGCCCGCCTTCCAGCACATAGGACATCAGCATCGTGTCATCGATGGGCGCAAGCCGGATGCCGCGCTGCAGGAATACCAGCGCGTCATACTTCAGGTTCTGGCCCACCTTCAGAATGGAATCGTCTTCCAGCAGTGGTTTCAGCCGTGACAGCAGACCGGCTTCCGCCATCTGGACGATTTTCTCAGCCCCATCCTGGGCCTGGGACAGGTCCAGCGACAGCCCGTCGCCCTTGCGATGACCGCAGGGAATGTAGCAGGCCTCGCCCGGCGCCACCGCCAAAGACACGCCGCAAAGATTGGCGGTCATGGGGTCGAGCGAAGTGGTTTCGGTATCGACGCAAACCGTGCCCGCCGCATAGGCCCGCGCGATCCATTGATCCAGCGTCTTTATTTCCGTCACCGTGACATAGGCATCGTGGTTGATCGGCGCGCGCAACGCCGAAATATCCGCCGGCGTCTCGCCTTCCATCTCCGGCAATTCCGGCTGGGGCGGCAGCACATTGGCGACGGTGGGCGCGGCGGCGATGGCATCCAGGTCTTCCACCTCAAAATGCGCCGCCACCCGCTTGGTGATGGAGGTGAACTCCATCGCCTTCAGAAAAGCGATCAGCTCTTTGCAATCGGGCTCGTGGACCGCGAATTCGCCGGGTTTTTCCTTGAGCGGCACGTTTGCGTCCAGCGTCACCAGCCTGAGCGAAATGCGGGCGTTATCGGCATTCTCGATCAGGGTCTCGCGGCGCTTGGGTTGCTTGATTTCGTTCACCCGGGCCAGCAGCGTTTCGATATCGCCGTAAGCATTGATCAGTTCGGCCGCCGTCTTGACGCCGATGCCGCGCACCCCGGGCACATTGTCGGAGGCATCCCCCGCCAGTGCGTGAACCTGCACCACCTTGTCGGGGGTGACGCCGAACTTCTCCAGCACTTCGGCGCTAGCCAGGCGGCGGTTCTTCATGGTGTCCAGCAGTTCGACCTTGCCGTCCACCACCAGCTGCATCAGGTCTTTGTCCGACGAGATGATGGTGCAGCGGGCGCCGGCCTCGCGCGCGAGCCGGGCATAGGTGGCGATCAAATCGTCGGCTTCGTAGCCCTTCATCTCCACACAACTGACGCCGAAGGCGCGGGTGGCGTCGCGCACCAGGGGAAATTGCGGAATCAGATCTTCGGGCGCGGGCGGGCGATGGGCCTTGTATTCCTTGTAGATATCATTGCGGAAGGTTTTTTCGCTGGCGTCGAAGATCACCGCCAGATGGGTGGGCTGTTCGGGGCCCTTCATGTCCTCCAGCAGCTTCCACAGCATGTTGCAATAGCCGGACACCGCGCCCACCGGCAGGCCGTCGGATTTTCGGGTCAAGGGCGGCAAGGCGTGATAGGCGCGGAACAGATAGCCCGAGCCATCGACCAGATAGAGATGATCCCCCTTTTTCAGGGCGCTCAATGATGACCGGTCCCATGCGAAGTGGGGCCCGCTTTAAGCACAAAGCGCTTGTCGCAATAGGGGCATTCCACAAAGGTCTCGTCGCCCATTTCCAGATAGACACGGGGATGGCCCAGCGCCCCGCCGCCGCCATCGCAAGCGACACGGGTGTTTTCGATTTCGACGATTTCAGGGGCCTCTACGGGCATGGGAACACTCAATTTCTCAGGACAAATAATTGAAGATTGTGCGGATCATAGCGTTTAAGATTTGGGGGGCAAGTGTATAGAAAAAGCGTCCTGGCGAGGAATTTTGTCATCTGGCCAGGAGCGAGGAGCGATGTGGACGCGGAGTCCATGAGCGACGAGCGACGCCGCCAGAGGACAAAAGGACCGCCAGAATGATAAAGCTGGATAAAATCTACACCAGAGGCGGAGATGCGGGTCAGACCGGGCTGAGTGACGGCAGCCGCATTTCCAAGGCGTCTCTGCGCGTCACCGCCATCGGCGCGGTGGATGAAACCAATTCTGCCATTGGTATCGCGCGGTTGGACGCGGAAGGCGGCGCGGACATGATGCTGTCGCGCATCCAGAACGATCTGTTCGACCTGGGTGCCGATCTTTCCGCGCCGGAAGATGGCCGCAAATCAGAAGGCCGGTTGCGGATTTCTGGGGCGCAGGTCGAACGGCTGGAGCGCGAGATTGATACGATGAACGAAAAGCTCTCGCCCCTGACATCGTTTGTGCTGCCGGGCGGCACCGCCTTGGCGGCGCATCTGCATCTGGCGCGCGCCATCGCCCGTCGCGCCGAGGCCGCGATGGTGGCGTTGGCGGCGCAGGAAAAGATCAACCAGGCCGCGCTGCGCTATGCCAACCGGCTGTCGGATCATCTGTTCGTGATGGCCCGCGCGGCAAACAATGACAACGGCATGGGCGATGTACTCTGGATACCGGGCGAAAATAGGTAGGTCGAGACGGCGTCCCAGGCGCGTCGATTTTGGCCGTCCGAGCAGGAGCGCGCGCGGAGCGTGCTTAACGCACGTGAGCACGCGCGACGCACTCGGCGGTCAAAAGAACGCGCCTAGTGCCTTCGGCCAAACACAAACGCAAAAATTACTCCGAGTACCCCCGTCGCCGCCCAGGCCGGAAGCGCAAGCGAGGAATAGACACCCTGCGCCATAAAGGCGGCATGGTTCTGCACCCAGCTTTTGAATCCAGCCAGGCTATGGGGTGCGAACATCCCCCACACCGCGTCCAGATTGCGCACCGTAAGCTCGCCGCCGCGTTCCAGCGAACTCACCGCATCCGCGCCCAGAAACACCAGCGCGGCCACGATCAGGATCAGGCTGAGGAGGCGCATAAAGACGGTCATGACAGAGCAATAGCGCGCGTCCGGCCTTCCCACAAGAACCGGGCATCGGCTTTAACCAATTGAATTTCAACAAAAAACCGCCCGCGATGCGTCGGCATCGCGGGCGGTGATTGCAACCGTTCGAAAAAGACTCAGGCCTGCGGCGCTTCAGCCGGGGCAGGCTTCCTGCCGATATCCTCGCCGGTGGTCTGGTCCACCTGCTTCATGCTGAGACGCACCTTGCCGCGATCGTCGAAGCCAAGCAGCTTGACCTTCACCGCCTGGCCTTCCTTGACCACATCGCTGGGCTTGGCGACGCGGCTAGCCGCCAGTTCGCTGACATGCACCAGCCCGTCCTTGGGACCGAAGAAATTCACAAAGGCGCCGAAGTCCATCACCTTGACGATCTTGCCGTCATAGATCTGGCCCACTTCCGGCTCCGCGGTCAGGCCGCGAATCCATTTCAGCGCCGCCTTGATCGACTCACCGTCGGCGGACGCCACCTTCACGGTGCCGTCATCCTCGACATTGATCTTGGCGCCGGTCTTTTCCACGATCTCGCGGATCACCTTGCCGCCGGTGCCGATCACATCACGGATCTTGTCGACCGGGATCTTGATCTGCTCGATGCGCGGGGCATGTTCGCCCAGTTCGGCGCGGGCGCCGGTCAGGGCCTTGTTCATCTCGCCCAGGATATGCAGGCGTCCACCCTTGGCCTGTGCCAGGGCGACCTTCATGATCTCCTCGGTGATGCCCGCGATCTTGATGTCCATCTGCAAAGACGTAATGCCGTCTTCGGTGCCCGCCACCTTGAAGTCCATGTCGCCCAGGTGATCCTCGTCACCCAGAATGTCCGACAGAACCGCATAGCGGCCTTCTTCCAGGATAAGGCCCATGGCGATGCCGGCGGTGGGCTTTTGCAGCGGAACGCCCGCATCCATCAGCGCCAGCGAGGTGCCGCACACCGTGGCCATCGAGGACGAGCCGTTGGATTCAGTAATTTCCGACACCACGCGGATGGTGTAGGGGAACTCCTCCTTCTTGGGCAGCATCGGATGGATGGCGCGCCAGGCGAGCTTGCCATGGCCGATTTCGCGGCGGCCGGGCGAGCCCATGCGGCCGGTTTCACCGACACTGTAGGGCGGGAAGTTGTAGTGCAGCATGAAGGTCTGTTTGCCGGTGCCTTCCAGGCTGTCGACGAACTGTTCGTCCTCGGCGGTGCCCAGGGTGCAGACGCAAAGCGCCTGGGTTTCGCCGCGGGTGAACAGCGACGAACCATGGGTGCGCGGCAGGATGCCGACTTCCGCCACAATCGGGCGAACCGTCGTCAGGTCACGGCCGTCGACGCGCTTCTTGGTGTCCAGCACCGCGTTGCGCATCACATGGGCTTCCACGTCATGCATCAGGCCGGAATAGGTATTCGCGGCGACCCTGCCTTCGCCTTCGCCGACAAACGTCTCGGCAAACGTCTTGCGCGCGGCGCTGATGGCATCGCGGCGCTTATGCTTGTCGGCGATCTGGAAAGCCTTGCCCAGTTCGGCCGATGCCGCGGCCTTCAGGCGCTCGCGCACCGGGCCATGGACATCTTCCGGCACCTGGCGCGGATCCTTGGCCGCCTTTTCCGCCAGGCGGATGATGGCATTGATGGCATGCTGCATTTGCTTATGGCCGAACATCACGGCGCCCAGCATCACGTCTTCGCTGAGCTGTTGCGCTTCGGATTCCACCATCATCACGGCGTCATGGGTGCCGGCGACAACCAGTTCCAGCTGGGAATTGACCATTTCGTCGATCGGCGGGTTCAGCTTGTACGCGCCGTCGATGTAGGCAACCCGCGCCGCGCCGATCGGGCCCTGGAAGGGCAAGCCGGAAATGGTCAGGGCGGCGGAGACGGCGATCATCGCCACGATATCGGGATCGTTCTCCAGGTCGTGGGACAGGACCTGCGCCACCACCAGGGTTTCGTTGCGATAGCCGTCGGCGAATAGCGGGCGGATGGGACGGTCGATCAGGCGCGAGATCAGGGTTTCGCGCTCGGTGGGGGCGCGCTCGCGCTTGAAATAGCCGCCCGGGATCTTGCCGGCGGCGTAATAGCGTTCCTGGTAATTCACGGTGAGCGGGAAGAAGTCCACGCCTTCTTTCGGGTTGGGCGCGCCGACCACGGTGGCCAGCACGACGGTCTCTCCATAAGTGGCCAGCACCGAACCGTCGGCCTGGCGGGCAATCTTGCCGGTCTCAAGGGTCAGCGTGCGGCCGCCCCATTCGAAGCTTTCTTTTTGTACGTTAAACATCGGATTTTCTTTCGTCATCGCCTGGCGCCATATTGCGGCAGGCCTTCTATAGCTCCCCTATGGAGCTCGCTTTACCGGAAGCTCATCCCCCGAAAAGCAAAGCAACGGCCGATGCGGTTGCACCTGCCGTTGCCAATTCTGTTTTGCCCGCGAAACTCAGCGGCGCAGACCCAGTTTCGCGATGATGCTTTCGTAGCGCTTCACATCGCGGGACTTCACATAGTCCAGCAAGTTGCGGCGCAACGACACCATCTTGATCATGCCGCGGCGGGAATGATTGTCCTTGGCGTGGGTCTTGAAATGTTCGGTGAGATTGGTGATGCGTTCCGACAGGATCGCGATCTGTACTTCCGGCGAACCGGTATCGTTCTTGCTGGTCGCGTTTTCAGCAACGACTTGCAGCTTGCGTTCAGGAGTGATCATTTTTTCTTTCCGGACATCAGGTCGTTGAAAAATTGAAGACGCGAAACGGACGAAGTTCACCTTCGGCGATTTCGGCCAATGCCACGGGCGCACCCTCCTCATCCTTGAGAAAGACAGTGAGACCGGAGAGTTCGCCGTCACCAAAACCGTCCTTCATCTTGGCGAAGATATTCGCGCGGATGAGGATGGGGTTGCCGGATCGGATGCGAACCGTATCGGGACCACTGACAGCCAGCGCCGGGATGCCGTCCAGCGCGGTTGAAAGGGGCCTCAAATACCCAAAAGCGGCGGGACTATGCATAAAAGGGGTCAGGGTATCCAGCCCGACCGCGCTTTTTTCGTCCCAGCCGCCCAAACGGGTCCGCCGCAGGGCGCAAACATGGCCCAAGGTTCCCAAAGCCAGGGCCATATCCCGCACCCAGGATCGGACGTAAGTGCCTTTGCCACAAAGGATTTCGAACTCCGCTTGATCGCGGCCCGCCTCCAGCAGCCGGGCCTCGAAGACCTCGACCTGCCGGGGTTCCAGGATCACCTCTTCCCCATCCCGGGCCAGATCATAGGCCCGCTCCCCGGCCACCTTGATGGCGCTATAGGCCGGAGGGACCTGATTTAGGACCCCCGTGAAGCGGGGCAGCAGGGCCAGAATCTCTTCCCGACTGGGGCGTTTGTCCGAGATGCCGGTGACCTTGCCTTCGGCATCGTCGCTGTCGCGGCTTTCTCCCCAGGTCGCGGTGAAACGATAGGTTTTATCGGCGTCCATCGCATAGGGCACGGTCTTGGTCGCCTCCCCCAATGCGATGGCCAGGATACCCGTCGCCATCGGGTCCAGGGTGCCGGCATGGCCGGCCTTCTGGGCGTCGAAGATGCGGCGCACGCTGGCTACGGCCTGGGTCGAGGTCATGCCTAACGGCTTGTCCAGGATCACCCAGCCATGAATGGGCTGACCCTTCTTACGCCGACCCATAGAACACCGGCAGCGAGAGGAATGGAATTGGAACTCGAGCGCCGCATTTCGCGGCGCGACCATCAGCATCCGCCAGCTTTCTCCCCCCGCATGCGAAGCACCTGCGGGGGGAGATGTCGCAGCGAAGTGTCGGCGAAGCCGACCTGAGCTGTGACAAAGGGGGGCTAATCATCAGAGTCTTCTTCGTCGTGCGTAGCGGCCAGATCGCGCTGCACTTCCGGCGACTTGAGAATGGTCTCAATCTTCTGGGCTTCGGCGAAAGACTCGTCTTCGACAAAGCGCAGCTCGGGCGTGAACTTCATGGTGATGCGATGGCCCATCTCGCCGCGCAGAAATCCCTTGTGCCGGTTCAAGGCGTTTACCACCGCCTTGGCATTCTCGCCGCCCAAGGGTTCGCAATAAACCGTGGCATAGCGCATGTCGGGCGACGGCTTGACCTGGGTGATGGTCACCGAAACGCCGTCCAGGTCGGGATCGCGAATTTCATTGCGGTTGAGCACTTCGGCCAGGGCGTGGCGCAACGCCTCGCCAACACGCAACTGGCGCTGCGACGGACCGGCTTGCGCGTGCCCGCCCCGGATGGGCGGGCGGCGCGAGGAGGAACGGCTGGGAGGGCGGCGGGGCATGCTTTACTCGCTTGTCATTCCCGCGAAGGCGGGAATCCAGGTGCTCGAAACCTGACGTTATCAATCGGCCTGGATCCCGGCTCGCGCTTCGCTGGCCGGGATGACAGGGTTAAAGCGCGCGCTGAATGGTTTCGACCTCGAAACACTCAATCACATCGCCCTTTTGCATGTCCTGGTAATTGGTGAAGGCCATGCCGCATTCCTGCCCCGATTGCACCTCTTTCACTTCATCCTTGAAGCGCTTGAGGGTGGACAGATCGCCTTCGTGGATCACGACATTGTCGCGGATCAGGCGCACCTTGCCGCCGCGGCGCATGATACCTTCGGTGACCTTGCAGCCGGCAACCTTGCCGACCTTGGAGATGTTGAAGACTTCCAGGATTTCGGCATTGCCCAGGAACTTCTCGCGGGTTTCCGGCGTCAGCAGGCCCGACAGCGCCGCCTTCACGTCATCCACCAGATTGTAGATGATGTTGTAATAGCGGATTTCCACGCCGTCGCGCTTGGCGCGGTCGCGCGCCTGGTTGTTGGCGCGCACATTGAACCCGATCACCGCCGCGCCGCTGGCATGGGCCAAGATCACGTCGCTTTCGGTGATGCCGCCCACGCCCGACTGCAGAATCTGCGCGCCCACTTCGGCGGTGCCCAGTTTGGCCAGCGCGCCCTGAATGGCTTCGCTGGAACCCTGCACGTCGGTCTTGAGCACCAGCGGTAGCAGGCGCTTTTCGCCGGCTTCGCGGGTTTGCAGCAATTGATCGAGCGTCTGGCGCGAGGACGAAGCCTGGCGCTGTTCGCGGCGCTTGCGGCCGCGATACTCCGCCACTTCGCGGGCGCGCGCTTCATTCTCGACAACCACCATTTCGTCGCCGGCTTCGGGAGGCGCCGACAGGCCCAGCACTTCGATGGGCGTCGAGGGCCCGGCGGACTGCACAGTTTCGCCGCGTTCATTGGCGAGAAGGCGCACCCGGCCCCATTCCGCGCCGGCAACAACAATGTCGCCCACTTTCAAGGTGCCACGCTGCACCAGCACGGTGGCGACGGGGCCGCGGCCCTTGTCCAGCTTGGCCTCGATCACCGCGCCTTCGGCGGGACGGTCGGGATTGGCCTTGAGATCCAGGATTTCGGCCTGCAGCAGGATGGCTTCTTCCAGTTTGTCCAGGCCGATGCCCTTGGTGGCCGAGACTTCAACGGCCTGGGTCTGACCGCCCAGGTCCTCGACCTGGATTTCGTGCTGCAGCAACTCGGTCTTCACCCGGGTCGGATTGGAGTCGCCCTTGTCGATCTTGTTGACCGCCACGATCATCGGCACACCCGCCGCCTTGGCATGGGCAATGGCTTCGACGGTTTGCGGCATCACCCCATCATCGGCCGCCACCACCAGGATCACCAGGTCGGTGACCTTGGTGCCACGCGCGCGCATCTGGGTGAAAGCGGCATGGCCCGGCGTATCCAGGAAGGTGATCTTCTGGCCGGATTTCAGATTCACTTGATAGGCGCCGATATGCTGGGTGATGCCGCCGGCTTCGCCCGACACCACATCGCTTTTGCGCATGGCGTCCAGCAGCGAGGTCTTGCCATGGTCGACATGGCCCATGACGGTGACCACGGGGGGGCGCGATTCCAGCTTGGCATCGTCGTCCTTGGCGCCCGTCAGGCCTTCCAGCACGTCCGATTCCGCCACGCGCTTGACGACATGGCCGTATTCCGCCGCCACCAGTTCGGCGGTGTCGGCATCGATAATATCGTTCGGCGTCGCCATCATGCCGTTCTTCATCAGCACCTTGATGACGTCCACGGCGCGGCGCGCCATGCGATTGGCGAGATCGGAAACCGTGATGGTTTCGGGAACAATGATATCGCGCGGGCCGGCGGGACCGGCGGGCTGTTGCTGGTGACCTTTGTTGACCCGCTGCAGATGGCGCTTATAGGAGGCCACCGAACGCACGCGCTCATCGTCATCGGACAGAGCGCGGGTAACCGTCAGCTTGCCGCGGCGGCGCTCGCCTTCGGCCTTTTTGGGCGCGGGCGCCTTGGCAGGCACCAGCTTGCCGCCAACTTTCTTGGCGCCGCCTTCCTCTTCTTCCTCATTTTCCAGGCGGCGGCGGGGCACCTCGTTCGCGACCTCGCTGAGCTTGGCAGGGGTTTCCAGGCGGCGGGCGGCTTCCTGTTCGGCACGTTTCTTGGCCAGTTCGTCGGCAGCCTTGCGGGCTTCTTCTTCGGCCTTGCGCTTTTCGGCGGCGACACGCTCTGCGCGCAATTGTTCTTCTTCCCGCGAGCGGCGCTCGGCGTCCTGCTCGGCGATGCGGCGGGCTTCGCTATCGGACACACGCGCATCGGCCAGGGCCGCGGCGCGGCGCGCTTTCTCCTCGTCCGAAAGCTGGCGCAGCACCACGCCGCGCACGGGCGCGGCCTTGTCGGCGGCCGGTGCCTTGGCTTCAATCGGCTTGGCCATGGGCTTTTCGGCGGGCTTTTCCGCAACCTTGACGGGCTTGGCCACGGGCGCGGACGGCGCGGCGGAGCGCTTCTTCTCCACCACCACGGCCTTGGTACGGCCATGGCTGAAGCTTTGCTTGACGGTGGAGGTTTCCGTCTTTTTCAGCGACAGCGTTTTGGCCGGGCGCTTGGTTTCGTCAGTATCGCTCATGACTTACTTTCGTTTTGCTCGCGTCCGCTCGCGGGCTTTCGGTCCGCTGGCGAAAGCCGGAAAGGCGTTCCGCATCAAAGGTCAAACGTTCGGCTAGACCGCCTGGCTGGACGGCGGCATGTATCACATTCTCGCGCCCCAGCGCCAAGCCCAATTCGGCGCTGGTCAGACTTTCGATCACCACGCATTTTAGTTCCAGCCGGTGCGCGGCGGCGTACAATTTGCGCTTGCCGTCGGCGGCGCCATCAAAAGCCTCGATCAGGACTTTC
Source organism: Rhizomicrobium sp. (assembly GCA_035251465.1). Lineage (GTDB taxonomy): Bacteria > Pseudomonadota > Alphaproteobacteria > Micropepsales > Micropepsaceae > Rhizomicrobium. Next base: position 13,429 of record DATFEF010000024.1, read on the forward strand.
GGGGGCTTAGGCCCCTCCAGCGCGCGCAAGACATTGTCGAAACCCAGCACCAGGGCGCCGGAACGCCGCGCGATCCCCAGATCGCCCAGCATCCGTGTCACCAGCGCTTTTTCGGCACGCGCCGAAAGATCGGCGCCGGCAATCACCTGTGCCTTGGCGGCGCGGGAGAAAAGCTTCTTTTCCACCGCCTTGTTGACGGCATCGCGCGACGCCTCCACCCACAATCCCCGGCCCGGCAGCTTGGCCGCCGCATCGGGAACAACATTGCCGTCTGGATCGGCGACAAAACGGATCAACCGGCTGTCGGGCATGACGGTGCCCGACACGATGTCACGCCGCTCACGCGCGCCATCGCCCGTCTCATCCATTTTGTGCGCCACTTCTATCATCAGGCTTCGGTCTTCTCCTCGCCTTCCTCGGCGGCGTCTTCTTCCGCGACTTCCGGCTCTTCCTCGATCCAGCCGATCTTAACCCGCGCCTTCATCACAATGGCGTTGGCGTCGTCGCTGGTGAGATTGAAGCCGTCCAAGGCGCCGGGCACGCGCACCCGCTCCTTGTCCTTGTTCACTTCGTAATAGCCGATCAAGTCGTCGGTGGCGCAACCGGCCAGGTCTTCCAGCGTCTTGATGTCATGCTCGCCCAGCGCCACGGCCATGGCGGGGGTGATGCCTTCCACTTCCAGCACTTCGTCGGCGACGCCCAGCGCCAGGCGCTTGTCGTCCATTTCCTTGTTGCGGGCTTCGATATATTCCACCGCGCGGCTTTGCAGTTCCTGCGCGGTTTCCTCGTCGAAGGCCTCGATCTGGGCCAATTCGCCCAAATCGACATAGGCCACGTCCTCGATGGTGGCGAAGCCTTCCGAAGCCAGCAGCTGGGCCACGGTTTCATCCACGTCCAGCGATTCCATGAACAGAGCGGTGCGCTGGGTGAATTCCTTCTGGCGGCGTTCCGATTCCTCGGCCTCGGTCAGGATATCGATCTGCCAGCCGGTGAGCTGGGACGCCAGGCGCACATTCTGGCCGCGGCGGCCGATGCCCAGCGACAATTGCTCGTCCGGCACCACCACTTCGACGCGATGGGTGTCTTCATCCAGCACCACCTTGGTGACTTCAGCGGGCGCCAGAGCATTGACGATGAAGGTCGCCGCTTCGCCGTTCCACGGGATGATATCGATGCGCTCGCCTTGCAGCTCCTGCACCACCGCCTGGACGCGCACGCCGCGCATGCCGACGCAGGCGCCGACCGGATCGATCGAGGAATCCTTGCTGATGACGGCGATCTTGGCGCGGGAGCCGGGATCGCGGGCCACGGCGCGGATCTCGATCACGCCGTCATAGATTTCCGGCACTTCCTGGGCGAACAGCCGCACCATGAACTGGGGATGGCTGCGCGACAGGAAAATCTGCGGCCCGCGGGCCTCGCGGCGCACATCGTAGATATAGGCGCGGATGCGGTCGCCGGCGCGGAAGGATTCGCGCGGGATCATCTCGTCGCGGCGCACCACGCCTTCGGCCTTGCCCAGATCGACCACCACCGAGCCGAATTCCGAACGCTTGACCACGCCATGCACCACTTCGCCGATGCGGTCTTTATATTCGTCATATTGGCGCTCGCGCTCGGCATCGCGCACCTTTTGCACGATCACCTGCTTGGCGTTCTGCGCATTGATGCGGTTGAAATCCACTGGCGGCAGGGTCTCGGCGATGATGTCGCCGATCTGGGCGTCGGGATTGCGCTTGCGGGCGTCGGTCAGCGAAATCTCGGTCTTGTCGTTCTCGACCATCTCCACGACATGCAGATAGCGCGAGACATGGGTCTCGCCGGTCTTGGGGTCGATATCGACCTTGATATCATTCTCTGTGCCGTAATGGGCCTTGGCGGCGCGCTGCATCGCCTCTTCCATCGCGGTCAGCACCACCTGCTTGTCGATGGATTTGTCCCGCGCGACGGCGTCGGCGATCTGCAAAAGTTCGAGCCGGTTGGCGGCTACGGTACCTGCCATTTTACTTCTCCTGTTGCGCTATGGTGCGCGTCTTTGAATGTTCGTTGATGAGTTTGTCGGTGAGCACGAGTTTCGCGTTGGCGACGGCGCGAAAGGGAAATCTGACATCGGCATTATCGGCCCGGATCACGACATCCTGGCCATCCAACCCCAACAAAGTGGCGCGGAAGCGTTTGCGGCCCTTTATTTTGTCGCTCTGGCTGTCGCCAACGCTCTCGATGGGCGCATGGAGCTCGATCTTGGCTTCATGGCCGGACCAGCGCGCGAAATCCGTCAGCCGGGTCAGGGGGCGGTCGATGCCGGGCGAAGAGACTTCGATCTCGTAATCGCCCTCGATCGGGTCTTGCGCCTCGATGAAATCCAGCAGGACATGGGAAAGGCTGGTGCAGCCTTCCACATCCATGCTGCCGTCGGGCCGCTCGGCCATCACCTGCAGGGTACGGGAAGACCCGCCCATCAGGCGCAGGCGCACCAGCTTGAAACCCGCCTGTTCAATGACGGGTTCAAAGACCGGTTCCAGATGTGTAGCCGTTACGACCAATTTAGCCTCAAGTAGCGAAGCGGTAGGCGATTAAAAAAGCCAAAAGCCTTTTGCCCGCGGCGGCCGGACCGGCCGCCACACAACGAATATTTGTTGTTTGGGATGGCGGCTATTTACGCCTGCAAGGCCCGGATATCAAGACTGGGGCGGGCATTAATGCTTGTGGGGGGTGATGCCGACACTGACTTCGCCGGTGGCAACGGCTTCGTCGATCTTCTTTTGCCGCTCGATTTTAGCCTGATGAGCTTTTTCTTGTTCCTGCCGGGCTTGAGCCCTTTCCAGTTTCTGGAACGGCGACGGGGAAAACAGGATCAGAATCAAGGCGATGGTACAAAGCGCGGCAATCGCCACCACCCCCAGGTCACCGATACTGGTACCGAAAATCGGGGCTTTTTTCTCTGGCTCGTGGCTGGGCGGGGTTTGCATTGGGGGGTTTTATCCCTCTATCCCGGCAAAGCGAAGGCTCCCGATAACGCGCGCCGCGCAAAGCGCAAAAAAGTTGGCGGGCCCTTGATCGCCTTGGTTTCATAACGGGTCGGCGGCCAATCGGCGGGGCGGCTTTTCCAATCCGAGGGGTCCTCGGCCAGCCAGTCAAAGCCCGGATGGGCCATCAGCCGTTCCAGGGCATAGGGCAGGTAGGATTTGTCGTCGGTGGCAAACCGCAGTTCGGCTCCCGGACGCAGCACCCGGAACAGCTGATCCAGCATCTCGGTTTGCAGAAAACGGCGTTTGTGATGCCGGGTCTTGGGCCAGGGATCGGGAAATAACAGAAAGAAGCGGCCCAAGCTGTGATCTGGCAGCGCCTCGATGATGTCCCGTCCGTCCCCTTCATAAATTCGAACGGTGTTCAGTATATTTTCTTCTAGCTTTGTCAATAACTTGGCGACACCCATCTCATAGGGCTCAGCGCCGATCAGGCCGATGTCAGGATGATGCTGGGCTTGCCAGATCAGATGCTCGCCAGCGCCAAAACCGACCTCCAGCCATATGTCCTGAACACTGTTCGGAAACTGTTTAAGGGGGTTCTCGCCCACCTGATAGGCCAGTTCGCTTAACAGTGTTCGGCGCAGCGCCGCTTGGCGCCCGGACAGCTTCGGGCCCTTACGCCTGCCATATAGTTTGCGACGATTGCGGTCGGGATGGTCGGTCACGCTTGTCATCCCCGGCGAGTACGAGCGATAGCGAGTGCGAGGGAAGAGCCCTACTTCCCACGGTCTTCAAGGACCAAAGGGAACCTCGGTCTTACGCCCGCCACCGCACCGGGCATTCTAACCGATCTGGCGGATTGTGAGTTACAAGGGGATCCAGGCGGATGGATCAGGCCCGATCTTTCCACCTGGGTTCCCTTCCCCTCGCATCGCTTCGCGCTTCTCGGCCGGGAATGACAGATTAGCTTAACGCAGCTTTGATTGCGTCCGCCAGATCAGTCTTCTCCCACGAAAACCCACCCTCGCTGTCGGGCTCGCGGCCGAAATGGCCGTAAGCGGCGGTGCGGGCGAAGATCGGCTTGTTGAGATCCAGATGCTGGCGGATGCCGCGCGGCTTCAGGTTCATCAGCTGCGGCAGGATCAGTTCCAGCTTGGCCTCATCGACTTTGCCGGTCCCGTGCGTATCGACATAGACGCTGAGCGGCTCGGCCACGCCGATGGCATAGGCGAGCTGGATGGTGCAGCGCTCCGCCAGGCCAGAGGCCACCACATTCTTGGCGAGATAGCGCGCGGCATAAGCCGCCGAGCGATCGACCTTGGTGGAGTCCTTGCCGGAGAACGCGCCGCCGCCATGCGGCGCCGCGCCGCCATAGGTGTCGACGATGATCTTGCGCCCGGTCAGGCCGCAATCGCCGTCGGGTCCGCCGATCACAAAAGAGCCGGTGGGGTTGATGTGCCACACGGTCTTTTCGTTGATCCACGCGTTGGGCAGGGCCTGGCGAATATAAGGCTCGACGATTTTGCGGATATCGGCGCTGGTCTGGGATTCATGAGCGTGCTGGGTGGAGAGCACGATCTGGGTTGCTTCCACCGGCTTGCCGCCGGCATAGCGCAACGTAACCTGCGACTTGGCATCGGGCAGCAAGCTCGGTTCCTTGCCCGCATGACGTGCATCGGCCAGCAATTTCAAGATTTTGTGGCTGTAATAGAGCGGCGCCGGCATCAGGGCCGGAGTCTCACGGCAAGCATAGCCGAACATGATGCCCTGGTCGCCCGCGCCTTCGTCCTTGTTGCCGCTGGCGTCGACACCCTGGGCGATGTGCGCCGACTGGGCATGCAGCAAGACTTCGACCTGGGCGTTCTTCCAGTGAAAGCCGTCCTGCTCATAGCCGATGTCCTTGATCGCCTGACGGGCGACATCTTCCACCATGCCGGCGCCGACGCGCTTGGGGCCGCGGGTCTCGCCCGCGATCACCACGCGGTTGGTGGTGCAAAGGGTCTCGCAGGCGGCGCGGATGTCCCAGGGGCTCATGCCTTCCTTGGGGCCTTCGCGGAAGAACAGATCCACCACCTCATCGGAGATGCGGTCACTCACCTTATCGGGATGGCCTTCGGAAACGCTTTCGGAGGTGAACAGATAGTCGGAACGCGCCATGCTGCTGATCCCTAATTCGTTGGAGCGCGCCCTCTTTACAGGGTTTGGCGGGGGGGTCAACAGGATATGTCAATTTTCGCATATCCTTTGAACGGGCTAGATTGGGCGGCTTCCAAAACTTCAGGAAAATGGCCGGGCTGACCGTCATACCGCTTGAAATCGGCGATCCGCTGGAACTGGTCCGCCGCCATCCAGAACGGGCACGGGCCATGGCGTTTGCCGCCACCGATACGTTCGGCGCGGCCTCGCGCCTGGCGGCAGCGGCCGTCGCCCCGGCAGCGGACCGTGCCAGCCGCGCCTGGCTGCTGCGCCAGAACAATCGCTACCTGCCAGAAATCGATGCCATGGCGGCCATCCTGGGCATACGAGGCGTCCATGCCCTGAATGTTTGCTTTGAATGGGGATGCACCGGCGGAATCTGGCCATCGCCGGACGGCCCGGTGCTGCGCCGCGTGCTGGATTGGCCGTTTCCGAAATTGGGCGAAAGCCTGGTGGTGGCGCACCAGCTGCAAGAGCAGTTCTTCAATATCGGCTGGCCTGGCTTGGCGGGGCTGTTCCAAGGCCTGGCGCCCGGACGGTTCGCGGCCGCGATCCATCAGGCGCCGATGCGCCGCCATGGGCGCGGATATGTCGGCGACTGGTTCACCAACCGCGTGGCGGCGGGCCGCGGCAAGGGCCTGCCGCCGGCGCATTTGCTGCGCAGCATTTTTGAGACGGCCCCAGACTATGCCGCGGCAAAAAAACTGTTGTGCGAGACAGTGGTGGCGGTGCCCGCCATCTTTCTGCTGGCCGGCACACAGGGTGGCGAGGGCTGCGTGATCGAGCGCCTGGAAGAAAGCTGGGCCGTGCGCGAGATGGGCGATGGCGCGGTCTGTGCCGCCAATCATTTTGAGGCGCTGACCGGGGCGTGGCGGCCTCGGCCCATCGACAGCGCGGGCCGCGCCGCCTGCGCCCGCGGGCTTGAACCTATGGGAACAATCGATGATTTCAGCTGGTTCAAAGCGCCTATCGCCAATGTCAACAGCCGGCTAGTGTTCACGGCCTCGGCGCAACGGGGTGCGCTGAGCCTGATGGGCACGCGCGGCCCGCAGCCGACAACGCAAATCTTCCGCCTGAACTAAAAACCGGGCAACGCCACGCCAACCCAAAAGCAGCCGACCAACCTCGCTACGTCCGCAAAGAAGGCGTCCGCCCTCGCACGCAATTGTGACCCGCGTTCTGCGAGTATGGCTGCAACTTCTCGCCGACGCGCCATCAACTCCATGATTGCATCGAAGAGTGACTCCTCGTCAATCTTTTGCACGTCTTTAACAAAGTGCCCTAATCCGAATAGTTCAAAAAAACCCGCTGACTTAATGTCGTATGCCAAGGACAGGGACGGCACTCCGACAGACATCGCCAAGATTGTCGAATGCATCATCGAACCAACGTGAATATCGAGTTTCTGGTATCCAGCAATCAGTTGATCTACGCTTCCTCCAACAATTTGGAGCTTTAATCCTCTGGTTCGCATGGCTGCGACTATCCCTTTCGAGGAATCCGCATGACAAAAATAATGAACCCGGCAAGGAATGGTTCGCTGAAGGCGTTCGAGAACACGAACGAGAATTATCAATGAGCGTTCGCTCAGTTTTGATGCAAAAGTTCCGTGAAACGATAGATTTATTCCGATGTTCAGAACTCCATCATCTGTTTTTTCGATTTTGGAGTCGGGGTTTGCCAGCAAGAACCCTGGATCGACTATGACTTGCGGGCTTCGTGCGCCGGCAAGCTCAACAGCTTTTCGTGTTGTTTCATCCCGCACCGAGCAAAGCGCGAGCCGATCAACAAATTGCCGAATTTTCGCGGTTTCGCCGGGGTCGAACGAGAAATCGATGGCGGTTGATTCATGAATAAGCTGGTTTAGGCCTATCGAGGTGGCGACGACGGGGCACTTTGCTTTTTCCAGCGCCTCAATATCGTCAATCACTCGCTTAGGAAGCTTGTTGGCTTGGTCGGCAAAAAGGTATCCGCCGCCTGCAATTACGATAAGATCGAAGTCTTTCGGCAGCTCGGCAACAAAACTCGTTGTCAGTTTGCCCCACGGCAATTCGTGGAATTCCAGCTTTCGATTCCCGAACGCTTTCTCCAACGCATGTGACACTCCCATGCGGACTGCGATATCGCCCAAATTGCTATTCCGAATGTCCTTGAACATCCAGAACTTCGCCTTCCATTGACCAGTCAGTTTCCAAAGGGCGAGATAAATCAAGCGCACGAGTCTGGTGCGTATCCATTGCCAACGGTTTCGATCAATGGGAATTTGCTGGTCGGTCGTGGTGATAAGAGTGTAAAGGAGAATCTTGACGGGCCGACGCCGCCTCGAATTTGTATCTTCGGCTGATTCAATCGACATCTGGTTTCTCAACCTATTTAGAGTAATGGTCGGGATACTTTAACTTCACCCAATTCCTAATTGCAGATGGACGGCGCGTCCTTGGCCAGAGCACCGCACGCTCTTTGGCCGCCGCGGCTTCGTCCACGGAGGACGCCCGACCGCTGCCTGGGCTGCTGGCAGTCCCAGAGCCAACAAAAGTACCGGCAGAACCAGGATTTTTCGCATTGCCCCCCTCCCCGACAGCCACCTTTAACCCTTCGACGACATTGCCTGAATAGGATAATAGGGTGTCCGCAAATCAGCCGAAAGCCCGCAATGCGCACCGCCACCGTCGAACGCAAGACCCGCGAGACCGAAATTGCCGTCTCCCTGGACCTGGACGGGACGGGCAATGCCGACATCGATACCGGCATCGGCTTTCTGGATCACATGCTGGAGAGCTTTGCCCGCCACTCCATGATCGATTTGAAGGTGCGCGCCGCCGGCGACCTGCATGTCGACTATCACCACACCACCGAGGACACCGCCATCGTCATCGGCCAGGCGGTGAAGCAGGCGCTGGGCGATTTTTCCGGCATCACCCGTTTCGGCTCCGCCCTGATCCCGATGGACGAGGCGCTGACGCGGGTGGCGATCGACATTTCCAACCGGCCTTACCTGATCTGGCATGTGAAAATTCCCAAGCCCAAGCTGGGGGAGATGGACACCGAACTATTCAAGGAATGGTTCCAGGCCTTTGCCCAGAATGCCGGGGTGTGCCTGCATATCGAAAATCTGTATGCCGACAACAGCCACCATATCGTCGAGACCTGCTTCAAGGGCCTGGCGCGGGCCTTGCGGCAGGCCGTGACGCCGGATGAGCGGCTGGATGGAGCGTCGCCTTCCTCCAAGGGCAGTCTTTAGCCGCTCAATTATTTTATTGCGCGCTTCCGCGCGCGGGGCGGCTGGATGGGGCATCGCCTTCCTCCAAGGGCAGTCTCTAATTAAACTCGCCGGATGATCAGTTCCTCCACCGCCGCCGAGGTTGCGCGCGGGGTGAGCCGCCTTCTGCTGGAGGAAGGCTACGCGCCCATCCTGGAATTTACCCTGCCCAATGGGCGGCGGCTGGATGTTGCCGCCATCGGTCCCGGCGGCGAGATACTGGGGGTGGAGATCAAGGTGGCGCTGGCCGATTTGCGCGGCGACAACAAATGGCCGGAGTATCTGGATTATTGCGACCTATTCTATTTCGCCATTCCGCCGGATTTTCCCGATGAGCATGTGCCCCAGCAAACCGGGCTGATCGTGGCCGACCGCTATGGCGGCTCCATCGTCAAGGAAGCGCAAGCCCAATCGCTGCATGCCAGTCGCCGCAAGGCGGTCACCGTCAGTTTCGCGCGCTGCGCGGCGGAGCGGCTGTCACGTACGCTGGAAAGCATCGCGGTGGCACAAACCCCCAACTTGGTAACGCCGGATGTTGACCAAAGCTGAAGCCCGCAAACTCATGTTGTCCGTGAAGGGCATGTCGGAAGGTCCCTATTTCGGCAGGCCGTCGATGTTTTACGGCGAAAGCTTTGTCGGACGGGTGCATGATAAAGAAGAAGCGGTGGCGCTGCGCGTGGGCACCATCGAGATGCGTGACGTGATGCTCGAAGCCGAGCCGAAGCTGTTCTACATCACCGATCACTACAAGCCCTGGCCCATGCTGCTGGCGCGGCTGAAGACACTGGATCGCGCAACACTCCGACAACTCGTGCTGGCGCGCATCGGGGAGATAGAAGCCAAACAGAAGAAGAAAAGAAGCGGCGGGCCCGCCAAAAAGCCCACGGCCAAAAAACCGGCGCAGAAGAAGACGAAACGCTGACGGGCTTAACGCGGACTGCGCTTTGCCAATATCCGCTGCAAGGTGCGGCGATGCATGTTCAACCGCCGCGCCGTCTCAGACACATTGTGCCCACATAATTCATAGACCCGCTGGATATGCTCCCAGCGCACCCGGTCGGCCGACATGGGATTTTCCGGCGGCTTGGGCTTGGAACCCGGCACCGCCATCAGCGCCGCCAGAATGTCGTCGGCATCGGCGGGCTTGGGCAGATAGTCGATGGCGCCGTATTTCACCGCTGCCACGGCGGTGGCGATATTGCCGAAACCCGTCAGCACCACCACCCGGCTTTCGGGACGGATGGTGTGCAAGGTTTCCACCACATCCAAGCCATTGCCGTCGTCCAGCTTAAGATCGACCACGGCATAGGCGGGCGGGGCTTCCTTGGCGCGGGCCTTGCCCTCGGCCACCGATTCCGCCTGGGCAACGGTGAAACCGCGCGCTTCCATGGCCCTGGCCAGGCGCTCGCGCAGTGGGCGGTCATCTTCCACCAGCAGCAGAGTTTTGTCGTCGGAGGTCATTCTGGGGGGGGCCTTTAGTACCCTTTTGCAAACCCGTCAAATACTTCAAACACCGGCCTCAATCCGGCTCGGATTGGGCGGGGGGCTGGGGTCCATCGATCACCCCGCGGGGCCAACGCATGGAAACCAATGCCCCGCCGCCAGGCGGATTCTCGGCATTAACCAGGCCGCCGGTCTGTTCCAGCAGGATTTTGGCGATGAAAAAACCCAGCCCCATACCCTCATGCTGGTTCAAGGGACCTTGCGGGCCGATGTCGGTTTCGCCCAGCGCATGATGGCCGGGCCGTGAGGTGATGTAGGGCTCGCCCAGCGCCTCGAAAATTTCCGGCGCAAAGCCCGGCCCGTCATCGGCCACCGAAATATGGAGGAACTGTTCGTCCCATCCGGCATTCACCGCCACCAGCGATTGGGCGAAGTCGGCGGCGTTTTCGATGATATTGCCAATGCCGTGCAGCAATTCGGGGGCGCGCCAGACCTGCGGCTCATGACTGTCGCCTTCGGGCGCGGTCACGGTGACACGAATATCCAGGTCCTCGCCGCGATGCGCGCTGGCGATATCGTCCAGGAACGCGCCCAGGGGGAGCCTGGCGGTGGCGCCCAGCAAGGCTTCTTCCGGATTGGCAAGACGGGCGATAATGGCGCGGCAACGTTCGGCTTGCTCGCGCAGCAGGCGCACATCGTCCACTTCGGCGGAATTTTCCGGCAAGGAGCGTTCCAGCTCCCGCGCCACGACCGCGATGGTGCCCAGCGGCGTGCCCAATTCATGCGCCGCGGCGGTGGCCAATGCACCCAGCGCCGCCAGCCGGTGTTCGCGCGCCAGCGCCAATTGCGTCGCCGCCAGGCCCGCCGACATACGCGCTGATTCCGATGCAATGCGCCAGGCATAGACCGACGTAAAGCCGATACCGATCACCAGCGCGGTCCAGATTCCCGCTTGATAGAGTTGCGGCAACAACAGGGCCTCGCCCTCCGGCCAAGGCAGCGGACGGTGCGCCACCGCGATCAGCGACACCGAGGCAAAGGCAATGCCGGCCAGGATCAGGACATTGCCCAGATTGAGCGTGGCGGCGGCGATCACCACCGGGGCCAGGAACATCAATGCAAAAGGGTTGGCAATGCCGCCCGTGAGATAAAGCAGCGCCGCCAATTGCAGCACGTCGAAGGCCAGATAGAAGGTTGCTTCGCGATTGGTGAGGCGGTGAGCCGGGGCATAGCGGACCGCCAGCACCACGTTCAGCCCGGCGCTGATCGCGATGGCGACGGCGCAGTACAGGATCGGCAGGGAATAGCCCAGCGCGAAATAGACCAGGAACAAGGCCGCGGACTGGCCCGCCACCGCCAGCCAGCGCAGGTTCGACAGGGTGCGAAGCCGGACCCGGCCGCCCGCGCCCGCGCCTTGCGCGAATCCCCTGACCATCTCCTTGCGCGCCAATGCCACGTCCTTGATATGATATGAACAGAGGGATTAGAGCATGGCGGAGGAGATGGAAAAAGCATGCTGCGCAACCGCCAGGCCTTGATTCCCTATCTGCTGCTGGTCGCGGCCCTGGCCGGCGGGCTGTTATGGCACCAAAGCAAACTGGTGCCGGGACTCGGCAAGACTGTGATTACCGGCCGGGCCGATGTCGGCGGGCCGTTCCGCTTGATCGACCATACCGGCAAACAGGTCAGCGACGCCGATTTTCGCGGCCGCTATATGCTGATCTACTTCGGCTACAGCTTTTGTCCCGATGTCTGCCCCACCACCCTGGCGGTGATGGCTCAGGCATTGGAGAAGCTGGGCAGCAAATCCCAGCGCATTGTGCCCATCCTGATCACCATCGATCCCGAGCGCGACACACCCCAGGTGCTGGCGGATTATGTCAAAGCCTTTGGACCCACTTTTGTCGGCCTGACCGGCAGCGAGGCGGCGATCAAGGATGTGGAGAAGAAGTATCGTGTCTATGCCGTCAAAAAACCCATGGAAAAGGGCAATTACGGTGTCGATCATTCCTCGGTCCTGTATCTGATGGGACCGAACGGCAGACTGGTGAATTTCTATGACGAGGCGGTATCGCCCGACGATCTGGCCAAGGATCTGCGGCTGAGGACTTGATCGCTCGATGCCTGACAGGCGCGAGGAGTTTTGGTCGATGGGCAGGAGCGAGGAGCGATGTGGGCCAAAGCGCCCATGAGCGACGAGCGACGCACCCAGCGGCCAAAAGAACCGCGCCTAATACTGAGGCAGCGGTAACGAACGCTGCATGCATGCCGCAATCAGCGTGTTGTGCATTAAACAAACAATCGTCATCGCGCCGACGCCGCCGGGCACCGGGGTGATGGCGCCGGCGACTTGCTTGGCGGCCTCATAGTCGACATCGCCGACCAATCGGTATTTGCCATCGCCCGCGGCGATCCGGTTGATGCCCACATCGATCACCACCGCCCCCGGCTTGACCCAGTCGCCTTTGACGAACTCCGGCTTGCCGATGGCGGCGACCAGTATGTCGGCGCGCCGCGCCAAGCCGGGCAGATCGCGGGAACGGGAATGGGCCATGGTGACGGTGGCATTGGCCGCCAGCAGCAATTGCGCGGCGGGCTTGCCGAACAACAGCGAGCGGCCGATCACCAGCGCCTCTTTGCCGGTGATGTCGCCGGCATATTCCTTCAGCAGCAGCATTACGCCCGCCGGCGTGCAGCTCACCAGATGGGCGCGGCCCGACAATAGCAGTCCCGCATTCTTGGGCGTCAGGGCGTCGACATCCTTGGCGGGATCGAGTGCATCCAGCACGGCATTCTCGTCCAGATGACCAGGCAACGGCAGTTGCACCAAAATGCCGTGGACCGATGCATCGGCCGACAGCGCCCTCACCCGGGACAGCAATTCATCCTGCGAAACATCGGCGGGCAGTTCGACATGCACCGACTTGAAGCCGATGGCCTCGGCGGTTTTGCGCTTGTTGCGGACATAGACTTCGGACGCAGGATCCTGGCCGACCAGGACGGTGGCCAGTCCCGGTTGCAGACCATGCTTGGATTTCAGGCCGGCGGTGGCGGCGGCGATTTTCTCACGCAGCTTCGCGGCACTGGCCTTGCCGTCAATGATGGTGGCCGCCATCAATCAGAGCCCGTAACGGAAAGAGGCCCACTGGATCGAGTATTGCAGAAACCAGATGATCAAAAGCACGATGATGGGCGAGAGGTCGAGGCCGCCGACCTGGGGGATAATCCTGCGGATGGGGCGGAACACCGGCTCGGTCAGAACGTAGAGGATGTGCAGCAGGCTGCGGACGAAATTGTTGTGGCTGTTGATGACATTAAAGGCGGTCAGCCAGCTCACGATCACGGCCGCGATCACGACCCATTTGTAGATGTCCAGGACTGCGATCAGCAGGGCGGCGATAGGGTTCAGCATAAGGGGGTTGTACCGGGGGGAGCCGCGCCGGAAAAGCCCGAAAATAGGGGCCGCTTGACGATCCTGGCCCCCGTCCCTAAAACCCGGCCCTCCGGCAAAGGCCGGAAAACCGGTTCGGGGCTGTAGCTCAGTTGGGAGAGCGCCTCGTTCGCAATGAGGAGGCCAGCGGTTCGATTCCGCTCAGCTCCACCATTCCCAATCCGCCGAACGGCGGATTGGGAATGGTGCCGAGCACGCCGCGCGACAGCGCAGTGAGGCGTGCGAGGCCCACGGACCGGCGCTGTCGCCCCCCCCGGCCTTCGCAGACCCTTCGGGTCCGCTCGGCGTTCCGGCGGCCAGGAAGGCCGCGGAAAAGGTGGAACTCATCAACCCCCGTTTGGTCATTTCTCGCTCCCGTTAAAATTCGATTTACCAATCCGGCGCTTACTGGCGCCCATGACCCGCGCCGCGCTTCTTGCTTTTGCTGTGGCCGCCCTGGCTGCCATGCCTGGGCGAGCCGCGGAGCATGGCAAGAAAGCGCAAAAAGCGCCGGAGCATAAGACCACCCAGTCCGAGAGCTACATCATGGTGGACCCGATCTACACCACCATCGTGGCCGACAATCGCGTCGCCGGGATGCTGATGATCGGCACCGGCCTGGACGTGCCCGACGCGCATTTGCGCGAAGAGGTCAACCGCTCCTTGCCGGTGCTGCGCGACGCCTATATCCGCAATCTGATGATCTTCACCGCCAATGTGGTGCGCACCGACACCCAGCCGGATGTCGCAATAATCGCCGACCGGTTGCAGGCGGTGACCGATCGCGCGCTGAAGAAAAAAGGCGCCAAGGTGCTTTTGGCGCAGGTCGCCCTCCGGGTGACGTCCAAGTAACTCCCTCCGATCCGGCCTGCGCGCCTGACGGCGCTTGGCGGCCGGTTGGCTTGGTCGCCGACCTCACCCCGCCTCCAATGCGCTGCGCGCATGAGGGGGAGGTGGGCCCAGGTTCGCCTCAAGAGAGCTATGCCGCGCGCTTTAACGATAATAGGCTGCGGCGAGCATGGATTCTTCAAAGGCTCCAATGACCTGGTTGCGGTCCGTCAGTCTGTGGCTGGCGCCCGCACTGCTGCTGGCGGCCGGGGTGCTGGTCATCCTGTCGGGCGGTTTCGGCCTTCAATCCTGCTTGAGCGACCGGCTGTTCGATGCCTATCAGCGCCACGCCGCGCGGCCCTTTGCCGACCTGCCGGGAATGCCGGTCCGGGTGCTGGAACTGCCCGCGCTGGACGAGGACCGGCTGGTCGAAATCACCCGCATCCTATCGGCCCAGGGCGTGCGCGCGCTGGTCCTGACCGCGCCGGTGGAGGCCAGCGCCTCGCCGCAGAGCCTGGCCGCCCGCCTGCCGCCGGGCAGCGACGTGGCGCGGGCTGCCTTGGCCAAGCTGCCGGAGCCGGGTCACGATTTGGCGGCGGCCATCGCCGAAACCAAGACGATCTTGCCCGTCATGCTAGGGGTGACCGGCCGCGCGCCGCATCTGAAGGCCCGCTTTGTCTATCGCGGCACGCGCAATCCCTTCGGGCCGGTGCCCGGATTCGGCGCCGCCGCCGCGCCGCTCAGCCTGCTTCAGACCAATGCCGCGGGCGTGGCCGCCGCCAATCTGACGGCCGACAAGGATGGCGTGCTCCGCCGCATGCCGATCGCGTTTCGCATGGGGGACATGCTGATACCCAGCATGGCCGCGGAAGCCTTGCGCGTTCTGGGCGCCAAAGCCGATATCACCGTGATCAGCGACGAACGCGATCCCCTGAGTTTTCTGTCCGGTGTCGGCATCGCCGGCCTGGAAACGGCAAATGGGCCCCTGGCGACCGACGGCCAAGGACAGGTGCGCTTGTACTATGCGGCCGGTGCTGCGGATCGCATGCTCGATCCGCGCAGGCTGATCGCCGGAAGCAATCAAGGAGGGGCGTTGAAAGACGCCGTTGTGGTGATCGGCTTGAAAGGCGATGTGGTGAAAACCCCGCTCGGGCCCGCCAGTCCCGCCAGTGTGATCGGCGAAGCGATTGAGGATTTCGCGGCCAATACGGTGCTGGCGCGCCCCAACTGGGCGCCGGTGGCGGAAGCGTTGCTATTGGCCGCCTTGGGCACCGCGACGATCCTGTTGCTGCGGTTTGGCCTGGGCTGGGCCGCGGGCTTGACGATGGCGGGCGCGGCGATGACGGCGCTGGGTTCCTGGTATCTCTATGCCGCGCGGGGCCTGCTGCTGGACGCGGCGACACCGGCGCTGTTTCTGGGGCTGGTTTTCGCCGCCGGCGCGGCCGCTTGGCTCTATCGCGTGCATCTGGCGCGCGCCGGATTGCGGATGGCCTTCGCGGACCGCCTGCCGCATCCGGTTCTTGAGACCCTGGCGCGCCGCCCGCAACTGCTGAAACCGCAAGGGGAATGGCGCACCGTCACCTATATGGCCTGCGGGTTTGCGGTAAACCCGGGCAAGGATGCCGCCGCTTTCACCAGCCAGACCCAGACCCTGCTGGCGCGCCTGATCGATCAGGTTGTGGCGCATGGCGGCAGTATCGAGCGGGCGGGCGGTGACGGATTTTGCGCTTTCTGGAACGCGCCGCTGGACGATGTCGAGCATGAGCTGCATGCCTGTGAAGCCGCCAACGCCATGGCGCTGGCGATCGCGGAGGCCGCGCGCTATGAGCCGCCGGTGCTGATCGGCGTGGGCATCGCCACCGGCCCCGTGGTCGCGGGCGGCTTTGGCGGGCAGGGTCATATGACCTATGGCGTCCAGGGTGACGCCGTGCTGCTGGCGCAAAAATTTCGCGGCTTGGCGCGAAGCTACAATGCCCCGCTGATCGTGTCCGAACAAACCAGACGGTTGGCGGAACGCAATTTCGGTTTTCTGGAAATCGATACCATTGCCGGCGCGCCGGACAATAGGCCCGCCACCCTGTATGCCCTGATGGGCGGGGTGATGGTGCGCGCCTCGCCCAAGTTCCGGGCGCTGGCGGTATTTCACGATCATATCTTCCAGGCGATCCGCAAACAGAATTGGCGGGTGGCGCGCGATCTGATCGCACAATGCCGCCGCCTGTCGGGCGCCAACCAGCCGCTATACGATCTGCACCTGGCGCGTATTGCTTACTACGAGCGCAATCCGCCGGGTGACGCTTGGGATGGCGCTTTTAGGCCGGTGCTGGAATAGACGCCAGTCCGTAATGTGCCGAGGGTAGCCCGGTCAGTGCCGCCCACATCTGGTCGCCCCAGGAAAAATGCCACCATTCGTCGGGATGGCCGGCAAAGCCTTCCTCGATCATCAGCCAGTGCAATAGGCGGCGGTTGGCGCGGGCTTCCTGATCCGAGAAGGAAAAGTTTCCCGCCTCCAGATCTTCGAACCGGTCGCGATGCGCCAGCGCGGTGACATCATCGAACAGCGAGCCCATCCACAGCGCCTCGCCATCCTTCCAACGTAACGTAAGGTCCACCGCCGAGGCTGTGGCATGGGGGGCGGGGGAATCGGCGCTGTCCGACGGCGCCGCCCAATAGCGTTCCACTTCCTGCGTCAGGGCCGCGCCCGTGAGCCCGGGATCGCGGCGCTGCAGTTCGCGCGGCATCCACACGTCATGGAAGTAAGCCTGCACCGCGCGCGGCCGCCAGGCATCGAACAAAAACAGCTCCAGCCCCACTGCCCCCGCGCGCGCATTCACCCGCAGCAGTTTTTCCGCCACCGATTTGCGCAGCCACAATTTCTCGACCGCCCCTTCGATCCGCTGCCAGTAAGGGGGATTGCGGGCATGGGCGTAAAAATTCTCGCCCTTGAGCCCCATGTCGCGCGCTTCCACCACCGGTTCCGGGAACAGGCCATTGTCCCGCGCCAGCTTTATGCGGCTGCGAAAGCCCTGGCGCGCGGCGCGCGCGGCCGCCAGATCCCCGATGGGGCGGGTGCGCAATTCTCCCAGGGCGCCGAAAAGTGACATGCGCTAGATTAGGATTATGTCCACCGGTCCTGAAAGCCCCGAAAGCCGAAAGACTTACCGTGCCGCCCGGCGCGCCTTTATCGCCGCCTGCGAGAAGGCCCATATCGATACGGTGGCGCGGCTGCACCCCAGCAAGGGTACGGACGGCAAGCCGCTATTCATGGACTGCGCCGCGCTTGGGCCGCGCCGCGCCGCAAGGGCTGTTCTGGTGGTGGGCTATGACGCGGCAGATACCGAACTGCTGGTGCAACTGTTGAACGATATTGCGCCGCCCAAGGACGCAAGGCTGGTGCTGGTCCATGCCTTCGACCCCGCCGCTTTTGCCGGCGTGCCGGGCGATCCCGCCTGGCCACCGGCCATGCTGGGCGCGGTGGCGACCGAAGACCTGTCACGGGTCCGCAACCTGGCGCTGCTTGCGCTAGGCCGTGGCGATGACAGTCTCAAACCGGCGGTTCAGGCAAAGCTGCCGCAAGCCGCCATCATCGCCTTGCCGCCGGTCAGTGATGTCAAAAATGCACGAGACGCGATCGCCGCTTTTTTGCGGCGGGTTAGCTGCTGATTTGACAGGGAAAACGGGCTCGCTTTGCAAGGCGGGCCCGTTTTCTTTATAGCGGGCCCCGTCAGGCGACCCAGCGCACCCGTAGCTCAGCTGGATAGAGTGCTGCCCTCCGAAGGCAGAGGTCATAGGTTCGAATCCTATCGGGTGCGCCAATTCTTTGCGAGACGCAAAGAATTGGCGCAGGCAAGGCCGCCGCGCGTCAGCGACTTGAGGCGGGCGCGCCCGGCAACATCTCAGATCTTCGAGCCCCTTGCGGACGAAAGAGCTGGCGCCGCCAAGCGCCCATAGGAGGCGCTAGGCGGTTAGCTGTGAGCTTTCAATAGGTTGTCCATCCGGCTCTGAAGGGAGAAGCTGAGGTTGCTGAGACTTCAGATTTTCCGAGGAGGAACCGGATGAACGTCCATAAGAATGCCCGTCTCACGCCGTTTGGTCGAGGCCGGAT
>DATFEF010000028.1:0-72889 GCA_035251465.1 Rhizomicrobium sp.
CGGCCTCGACCAAACGGCGTGAGACGGGCATTCTTATGGACGTTCATCCGGTTCCTCCTCGGAAAATCTGAAGTCTCAGCAACCTCAGCTTCTCCCTTCAGAGCCGGATGGACAACCTATTGAAAGCTCACAGCTAGCGACCTTCGGGCGCTACGCGCCTGCTAGCCTAGAGATAGAGAAACAAAAAAGAATTAGAGACAGACAGACGTCCGCTTGAAAAGCGGACAAAGGATTTGTTTAAGCCGCGCGCGAAGAAGAAAGCGGGACGGAAAAAGCCGTGTCAAGACTTGTTCCGGCAACACCCGGCGCTTCGTTTTGCGCTGGCCTTTTTGGCAAAAAATCCGGCTTTGCGATCAGGCACATCAAGCCGCCTTGTTTTGTGACAACGCACAACTTCGAGCGCCGCCGGATCACGCATCCGCCGGGATCGGCATTTCAACCAATCCGGCCAGGGAAAACCACTGCTCGTCTTCCTTATTGTCGACGGAAGGGGCATGAGCCCAGTCAATCACGCTGCGAAACGTGGCCGCTCCGAATATCGCGGCGGGAAGGTTGCCGGCGCTTCTCAACGGCATGACGATCCGCTCCCCAATGCCGCCGATATCGTCGGTCTTATAGACCAGTCCATAGCCGCGATAGAGAGCGGGTTCTTGCAGCACGCGCTTGGCGCGTATCATGGAACGGGGATACTTGTCGGCTGGGCGTAATTCCGAAAGACGGGCGCCCTTGAAGGGTTTCTTTGAGAGGCTGGTAATCGCGACACCGGCAAGACGCCCGATGAAATCGTCCAGGGCCGGGTCATAGTCGTAGCACCAGATAATCCGCAGCTGAGCCTTTATCGCATTGGGCCGGATGTCGTTCCAGCTGGGCAAGCGGGGGGGCGAACAAATCTGGCGCCAATACTGTGCAACCTCCTTGAGATCCGGCGACGCAATCGAACTTTCGAATTGCGCGAACGCTCGCTCGAACTCGCTGGTCGTCACCGAATCGCATCCCTGAGGGCGCCACACCCTACTCCAAGGTGCCCCGCCCGCAACCCGCTTCCGCAAGGGCGCCCAGGCTAGTGTCGTGGTTTCGAAGCTCGCCACATCATCGGCATCAGGCTCTTGGCGAACGTCGAAACCAAAACGACACTAGGAATCAATAAGTTGCTGGTGTCCTTACGATTCCGAAATTCCTAGAACCCGATGCATGTATCATGCGAATTTCGGAATCGGGACACTAGCGTGCTTGCGCCGGGAATACCGCAATCCAGGGCGTATCCGCCGCGTCACTTGTTTTTGTAAAGGCTTCCGAAAGGTTAATCTTCCGGGGGCTGACAATATGTCAAAGCCTCCCACCGGGAATGCCAGGCGAAAAATGTTCCACCGCTCTTCACAATTGGTCTGGTTTGCAGTTCCGGAACAACTGCTGCACGCTGCGTGATCTAAGCTTCGCATGGATCGGCGGTCATATGGTGAGGCCAATCGGGACCCTTAGATATGCGCGCATCGGCATATTCGCGGTCATCCTGATTTGCGGCGTCGCGCTGGCCGGCTGGCAACTGGAAATTCCCGTCCTGACCAGTTTCGTGCCCGGCTGGCCGCGCATAGCGCGTATTGTACTCTTTTGCTTTGTGTTGTGCTCCGCCGGCGTCCTGGAACTGACCCTGCCGGCCAGGCACCGATTCCTTTTGCTAGCGCGGATCGCCGGCGCAAGCCTGGTATTGGCGATCAGCGTCTCTGTGCTGATCGACTTTGCCGCTGCGGGCGGCCCTGACGCCCGCATACCGGCGTTCCGCGATCTTTTTGGCCCCCGGCTGGAGCGCCCACACCCGGCCAGTGCCTTCAATTTTCTGATGGCCGCCACGGCCTTGCTGCTGCCGCGCACCGAGCGGTTCGGACGGATTTTCACCGGCCTGATCACGCTGGGCCTCATTGTCACCGCCTTTAATTTCGTGGGCTACGCCTATGGCATCGCGGCGCTCTCCCGGGGACCAACCATCTCGGCAATGGCGCTGCCCACGATGATCGCATTCATCCTGTTCTTCTTATCGGCGCTGCTGGCAAGATCCGGGTCCGGCTGGACCGCCGTCATCCTGGCGCGCGACAGTGGCGGCATCACGGCGCGCCGCCTCTTTCCGGTCGTTCTGGCCTTTCCGTTCATGACCAACGGGATCATTCTTTTGGCGCACCGCTCTCATCCATTCGAGGCGCCGTTCGGTTTCGCCATCCTGGCGGTGATCACCGCGATCGGCCTGGGCACCATCACTATTGTCATTGCCGATTGGGTCGCCCGCGGTGAAGAGGGGCGGCAGCGAAGCCAAGCCTTGCTGGAGGCGGTGGTCGATAACAGCATGGCGATGATCCATGTCAAAGACCTTGCGGGCCGCTATCTCATGGTCAACCGCCGCTATCTGGATATTTTCCATGTCGATCGGAAGGCGGTGATCGGCAAGACTGATTACGACATCTTCCCCAAACAGGAGGCCGACGCCTTTCGCGCCACGGACGAACAGGTGGTCCGCACCGGCCATCCGCTGACCGCGGAGGAATGGGCCACGCAGGCGGATGGGGTCCACGCCTATGTTTCGATAAAGGCTCCGCTGCGGGACGCTGGGGGGCGCTCCTACGCCACATTCGGAATCTCCACGGACATCACCGAAAGCAAGCGGAGCGAGCGAGCGTTGGCCGCAAGCGAAGAGCGCACGCGCCTGATCGTTGAGACGGCGTTGGACGCCGTGGTCAGTATCGATCGGGGCGGCGCGATCACCGGCTGGAATCCGCAAGCCGAGAAAATCTTCGGATGGACGCGTCAAGAGGCCCTTGGCCGGCCGATTGAAGAAACCATCATGCCACAGCGTTTCCGCGCGGCCCACAAGAACGGGCTGGCCCGCTATCTCGCCACCGGAGAGGCCAGGGTTCTCGACCGGCGCATCGAGTTGACCGCGCTTCACCGCGACGGTTGTGAATTCCCCGTCGAACTTTCGATCACGCCGACGGGCACCGGCGATGCGGCGGGATTCAGCGCTTTCTTGCGCGATATCACCGAGCGCAAAGGCTCCGAATCCCGGCTGCAATCGCAATTGGCGCGCCTGGCGCTGCTGGAGCGGATTACCCATGCCGTCGGCCAGCGCCAGGACTTGCGCAGCATCTTCCAAGTGGTCGTGCGCACCCTGGAAGACCGGCTGCCGGCGGATTTTGTCTGCATCGGATCCTATGATTCGACCAAGAACGAAATCACGATCGGCCATGTCGGCGCCAACAGCACGCGTTTGGGGCACGAGCTGGGCATCGCCGAGCGCGCCACCATAGCGGTGGACGGCAACGGCCTGTCGCGCTGCATGCAAGGCGTCCTGGTTTATGAACCGGACATCGCGGCGGTCGATTATCCCTTCGCGCGCCGGCTTGCGGGCCAGGGGCTGCGATCCCTGGTGATCAGCCCCTTGATGATCGAGCAGGATATTTTCGGGATTCTGGTGGCGGCGCGCCGGAATGAACGCGCCTTCAACAGCGCCGATTGCGAATTCCTGAGACAGCTTGGCGAGCATGTCGCCCTGGCCGGCCACCAGGCGCAACTGCGAAACAGCCTGGAGACCGCCTACAACGATCTCAAACAGACCCAACAGACCATCATGCAGCAGGAGCGGCTGCGGGCCCTGGGACAGATGGCGAGCGGCATCGCCCACGATATCAACAACGCCATTTCGCCGGTCGCCGTCTACACCCAATCGCTGCTTGAGCGGGAGCCGGACCTTCCCGCCCAAGTGCACCGCTATCTGGAAACGGTCGATCGCGTGGTGAAAGACGTTTCCGCCACGGTCGGCCGGATGCGCGATTTCTATCGCCGCAACGACGCCGACAGCGAGCTGAGAGCCCTCAATCTCAACACATTGATTCCGCAGGTCGTGGAACTGACGCGGGCGCGCTGGAACGACATGCCCCAGCAGCGCGGCATCGTGATCCGCATCGTGACGCAGCTGGAGAATGATCTTCCCCTGGTGTTGGGCAACGCGGCGGAACTGCGCGAAGCCGCCACCAACCTCATCTTCAATGCCGTGGACGCGATGCCCAAGGGCGGCACCATCACCATTCGCACCGTCGCGGCCCCCGATCCGTCCCGGCCCGGCGCAGGCCGGGTGCGACTTGAGGTCGAAGACAGCGGCGTGGGCATGGACGAGGACACACGCCGCCGCTGCCTGGAGCCGTTCTTCACCACCAAGGGCGAACGCGGCACCGGCTTGGGCCTGGCCATGGTCTATGGCACGGCCCAACGCCACAAGGCGAAGCTGGATATCCAAAGTGCGCCGGGAAAAGGAACCGGCATGATCCTGAGCTTTGCGGCGACGGAGGAACGCCAGGAACAGGAGCAGAGGGCCAAGGCGCCCACGGTCCCGGTCTTGCGTATACTGCTTGTCGACGACGACCCTTCGGTTCTGGAATCGACGCGGTATGTGCTGGAGCTTGACGGGCATAGCGTGGTGCCGGCGGATGGCGGTCGCGCCGGCATCGATGCCTTGCGGGAAGCAAAAAAGGACAATCGGCCTTTTGATGTGCTGGTGACCGATCTTGGAATGCCCTATGTCGACGGCAATGCGGTCGCCCGCGCCACCAAGGAACTTTTTCCCGCAACAATGGTCGTTCTCTTAACCGGCTGGGGAATAAAAATGGGGGAAGACGGCAAGCGCAAGGCGCATGTCGATCATGTGTTGCCCAAGCCCTTTGACCTCAATGAATTGCGGGCGGTATTCCTGCACCATCCCAAGGCGCAATTGGCCGACGGGGCACAAAAGCAGACCGGCGCGTAGCGGCAGGCATGCGCCTGCGAAAAACCGCCGCCCGCGCCAAGACAAATCGCGAAGACAAATCGCGGCAATCGGGGTAGACTGTGTTCGCTATGAGTTCTGGCTGGGGACGGCGCCGCATCGTCCCTGTTCCGCGAAAACGGGGGAGAGCTTGATGGATATGCCGTCGCACGATGTGGTGCAGGGGTTTCTCAACGCGCATAGCTGGTACCGCATCGACACGCCGTTGGACTATCTGCGCGCCGGTCTTTGGTGCGTTTCAAACCTCGCCACGGCGCTGGCCTATTTCTTCATCCCCAATGAGCTTCGCTATTGGCGACGGGTGCTGCCCTTTGCCGCCTCCACGCTGCTGGGGACCCTCTTCATCGCCTTCATTGCCTTTTGCGGCCTGTCGCATCTGTCGATGCTGGCGATCATGCAGACCGCGCCCTGGTGGGCGATCCTGCTGATCTATCTTCCGATGGCGATCGTGTCGGTCGCCACCGTCATCGTGATGCGCAAGGATCGCGCGCTCATCCTGTCGGTGCTGGAAAGCATCAGCAAGGCCCTGACGGCCAAACGCTCATGACGCCGGATAGCGCGGACCCGGCACCAACCGCGCTTCCCGACGAAGCGCAAGACGAGCGGGAATCCCTATGGGAAGACGCGCGCAGGGCCGTGGCCAGCCTGGAAGCGGCGGTCGATACCACGCCGCGCTGGATAGCCGCCATGCTGGCGTTGATTGCCGCTCTGCTGTTCCTGCTCGGCTCCTATGGCGTCAACCGCCTCAATGCCGGCCGGACGCGGGAGGCTCTCGATCAGGTTCAGCGCAACAGCGCGGTGATCGACCAGACTGCCAGCGCCAATCTGGCGATGTTGCGGGTCGATGTTGCCATGCGCGGCTATGCCCTGACGGGCACCGACCTGCATGCCGAGGCCTATCTGAGGAACCGGGCGGCGCTGACCGCGCGATTCGACGAATTGGCCAAGCTGGTTTCCGGCAATGTCGCTCAGAGCAAAAGGATGGCGCAGCTAAAGGCCGAGATCGGAAAATATTTCGCCGATTACGACTCAGCGGGCGGACGGTCCATTCCCGACAGGCAGGATCTCGCCCGCAGGCTTTCCGGGCCCTCGGTGCCGCAACGCGACAGGCAATATGGCTTGCGCGTGCGGGCGCTGTTCGATGCTATCGCCAATGCCGAACGCGATACGCTGGCGATACGGCGAAGCGATGCGGACGCAAACCGAAGATCGATGCAGCTGATCGCCGATATCTGCATCGTCCTGGCGATCCTGTCGGGGGCGGCCGGCCTTTTGCTGATGCAGAGGGAGCGGGGCAAGAGCAAGCTGCGCGAATTGCATCTGGAATACATGCACACCCAGCGCCTGGCGCTGATGGGCCAGACGTCGGTGGCGATCGCCCATGAGGTCAAGCAGCCGCTGACGGCGGCGAGCAATTACCTGGCCGTGCTGCGGAACCTTTCCGCCGGGGGCGCGCATCTGCCGCCCGAACGCGCCAAGGAGATCCTGCCGAAGATCGAGATTCAGATCCACCGCGCCGGCGAGATCGTACAGCGGCTGCGCAACTTCCTGGCCATGCGCGGCGGCGAGCGCGTCAGCGAGATGCCGAAAATCCTGATCGCCGACGCGGTGGACCTTTTGGGCACCCTGGATGCGGCCATCAAGCTGGAAACCCATGTCGAGCTTGGCCTGCCTGCCGTCCTGGTCGACCGGGTGCAGGTTCAGCAGGTGCTGGTCAATCTGATGCGCAACGCCCTGGACGCGATGAAGGACAAGCCGCAGCGGCGGCTGGTTCTCAAAGCCGCGGCGGCACCGGGCAGCAAAGTCAAAATCACCATCGAGGATAATGGTTCGGGCCTGTCCGATCAGATCGCCAAAAATCTCTTCAAGCCGTTTGTCAGCAGCAAGCATGGCGGCATGGGCGTTGGCTTGTCGATCTGCCATACCATCATCACCGCCCATGGCGGGCGGATATGGGCGGACGCCCTGCCCTCGGGCACCGCATTCCATTTCACCTTGCCCACCGCGCGCCAGGCGTGACGCATTGCCGGAACTTCATCTGCCGAGCTGGCGTCGCCGGGGGGGTAACTCCCAGGAAGACCATACCGTCTGAAAGCCCGCGGGCATGGTCGCTCTGTTTTCTGGTCGCGCCGGCAGGCCCTGCGCGTCTGCTTCGCAGCCGCTTCGGGTTGCCGGTCGCTCCCCGTGCTGCACTAGCGAAGGATGCGTTGGCGGCCAAGCCAACGGAACGTGCGGCAACATCGCGTTGCGGCTGTCACGCACTTACGTCATCATCCTGACCAACCAAACGCCAGGGGAGACACACATGCACACCGCTATCAAATATGCCCTCACGGGAGTCATTGCCGCAGGCCTGGGCGCCGCCGGTTTCGCGGCCATCGCACAGACCGATCCCAAAGTCGGCGTCACCGTCAATGATCCGGTCGGCCCCGTGCCCGATCCCGCCCGTGTGGGCTTTACATTGTCCAAGGACCTCAAGTGCACCGGCACCGAAGGCAAAATGCAGATGTGCTACCTGTATGGCGATCCGAAAAAGCCGGGTCCCTATACCGTGATGTACAAATGGTGGCCGGGCAATTTCTCCAAGCCGCATTATCACAACAATGAACGCTGGGCCTATATCGTTTCCGGCACCTGGTGGACCGCCTCCACCACCGTCTATGACGAGCGCACCACCTATCCGGTCCCTGCCGGCTCGGTGGCGGTCGACAAGCTGAAGGGCATTCATTGGGACGGCGCGCGCAAGGGCGAAAAGGAGCCCACCGTACTGATCCTGTCAGGCACCGGCCCCCACACCAGCCAGCTTGTGGACGAGAATGGCAAGGACCTGGGCCCCCCCTTCTAAGACCCGTTAAGAAGTGGAACACATGGCGTTACGCCGCCCGAACCGCTCGGGCGGCGTAACGCTGTGGAAGCATCGGTGGGCGGCCGGACTAAGGAGGGCGCAGTTTTGAAAAAATTCCAGCCAGTCTATTTGTTTCTGCTGATTCCCTATGCCGCCTGGGTCTGGGTGCCGTTCTACAACCGCCTGGAGCCCAGCCTGTTCGGTATTCCCTTTTTCTACTGGTCGCAGATCGCGGGCATTTTCCTGACCGCGCTGTGCATCCTGCCGGTCTACCTCCACCAAGAAAGCCGCCGCAAATGAACAGCACCGTCATCGTCTTCCTGGCGCTGTTCGTTTTCGTCGCGCTGCTGGGCCTGTTCGGATCGCGCTGGCGCGCCGGCGATCTGTCCCAGCTGCATGAATGGGGTTTGGGCGGGCGCAGCTTCGGCACGATTATCACCTGGTTCCTGCTGGGCGGCGATATCTACACCGCCTACACCTTCATCGCGGTGCCCGCTTTGATGTTCGGCGCCGGCGCGCCCGGCTTTTTCGCCGTGCCTTATGCCGCGTTGATGTATCCCTTATTGTTCCTGGCCTTTCCGAGGCTTTGGTCGGTGTCGCACCGCCACGGCTATGTCACCGCCGCCGATTTCGTGCGCGGGCGCTTCGGCCATCGCGGCTTGGCGCTGGCCATCGCCGTGACCGGCCTGGTGGCGGTGATGCCTTATATCGCGCTGCAATTGGTGGGCATGCAGGTGGTGATCGCGGCGCTGGGACTGGACTATGCCGTGCATCTGCCGCTGGTGGGCGCGGTGTCGGTGCCGCTGATCGCCGCCTTCGTGGTACTGTCGGCCTTTACCTATACATCGGGCCTGCGCGGCACCGCCTTGATCGCGGTGGTGAAGGATTTGCTGGTCTATATCACCGTGCTGGCAGCGATCATCATCATCCCCTCGGAGCTGGGCGGTTACGGCAAAGTGTTCGCCGCCATACCGCCACAGCAATTGCTGCTGCCGCCGGCGCCGAAAGGAAGCTTGGGGCCGGCCTTTGCCTATATCACCCTGGCGCTGGGTTCGCTGCTGGCGCTGTTCCTCTATCCCCATTCGGTAACCGGCTTGCTGTCATCCTCCGGCCGCCATGTCATCCGCCGCAACGCCATGGTGCTGCCCGCTTATTCGGTGGCTTTGGCGCTGATCGCGTTGCTGGGCTATATGGCGTTGGCCTCGGGGGTGAAGGCGATGCCCGAATATGCCGCCGGCTTTAAAAGCTTCGGCAACAATTTCGCGGTGCCGGCGCTGTTCCTGCACATGTTTCCCGCTTGGTTCGCTGGGCTTGCCTTCGCCGCCATCGCCATCGGCGCGCTGATGCCCGCTTCGATCATGGCGATCGCCTGCGGCAATCTTTTCACCCGCAATATCTTCAAGGAGTTCATTTCACCCAACTGCACGCCGCAAGCCGAAGCCAAGGTCGCCAAGCTGGTGGCCTTTGTCGCCAAGCTGGGGGCGCTGTTCTTTGTCCTGGGATTGCAGACTACCTACGCCATCCAGCTGCAATTGCTGGGCGGCATCTGGATCTGCCAGACGGTGCCGGCGGTGCTGCTGGGTCTGTATGTGCGGCTGGACCCGCGCGCACTGCTGGTAGGCTGGGCCACGGGCGTCGGCCTGGGCACCTGGATGGTGCTGCAGCTGGGCTTCAAGAGCAGCACCTATCCGCTGCACATTTTCGGACTGACGGTGCCCTGTTATGCCGCGGTCAGCGCCCTGCTGGCCAATCTTGCGGTCAGCTGGCTGCTGACCCTGGCACTGCGCGCCGCCGCCCGCACAGCTGAGACCGACGAGACGCGGGCGGAAGATTACGTGTAACGAGCGCAGCGGATTTTGGCCGCTGGCCAGGCGCGAGGAGCGAAGTGGGCTTAAAGCCTATGAGCGACGAGCAACGCCGCCAGAGGGCAAAAGACGCGCGCTAGCCGAAACGGCCGGTGATGTACTGCTCTGTGCGCTTGTTATCGGGCGCGGTGAAGATTTTCTCCGTCGCGCCATATTCGATCAATTCGCCCAAATACATGAAGGCGGTATAGTCGCTGGCGCGGCTGGCCTGCTGCATATTGTGGGTGACGATCACGATGGTGTAATCGGCGGCCAGCTCTTCGATCAGCTCCTCGATCTTGGCGGTGGAGATCGGGTCCAGCGCCGAGCAGGGCTCATCCATCAGAATCACTTCAGGCCGCGTCGCCACGCTGCGCGCGATGCACAGCCGCTGCTGCTGGCCGCCCGACAGCGACAGGCCGCTGGCATTCAGCTTGTCCTTGACTTCGTTCCATAGCGCGGCGCGCGACAGCGCGTGTTCGACGCGGCCGTCCATTTCCGAGCGCGGAATGCGTTCATAGAGTTTGATGCCGAAAGCGATATTGTCATAGATCGACATCGGGAAAGGCGTGGGTTTCTGAAACACCATGCCGATACGGGCGCGCAGCAGATTGAGATCCTTGGTCTTCAGCAGATTCTCGCCGTCCATCAGGATTTCGCCTTCGGCCCGCTGGTTGGGATAGAGCTCGAAGATGCGGTTGATGGCGCGCAGCAAGGTGGACTTGCCGCAGCCGGAGGGACCGATGAATGCGGTCACTTTGCGGTCCATCAGCGGCAGGCTGATATTCTTCAGCGCCCTGTTGGCGCCGTAATAGAAGCACAGATCCTTGATCTCGACCTTGGCCTTGTCCGCGGGCGCGGCGTGCCCCGACGCGACCGGCCCCGGTGCGGTGTGCCCCGGTGCGGCGTCATGGTCTGGCGTCATGTGAACTGCGGTGTCCATGGATCAGGTCCGTTTCTGGTTTTCGAGAATGCGGGCAGCGATGGAAAGCACCAGCACGGTCGCGGTGATCAGCAGCGCCCCAGCCCAGGCGAGGGCATGCTGATCTTCATAGGGCCCGGTGGCGAAGGAATAGATCACCGCCGGCAGGCTGGCCATGGGCTCGTTCATGGCGCTGGCGCTCCAACTCCATCCGCTGTTGCCCAGGGCGGTGAAGAGAAGCGGCGCAGTCTCGCCGGAGATGCGCGCCACCGCCAGCAGCACGCCGGTGATGATGCCGGCGCGGGCCGCCTTCCAGGTGACGGATTTGATGACAAAATTTTGCGGCGCGCCCAGCGCGCTGGCGGCTTCGCGCAAGCCATTGGGCACCAAGAGCAGCATATTCTCGGTGGTGCGCACCACCACGGGGATCACGATCACCGTCAAGGCGGCGGCACCCGCCCAGCCGGAAAAATGCCCCATCCGCACCACCAGAAGTTCATAAATGAACAAGCCGATGACAATGGAAGGGGCCGACAACAGGATGTCGTTGACGAAGCGCACAACAAAAGCGAGCCGTCCGTGACGGGCATATTCCGCCAGATAGGTCCCGGCAAAAATCCCGATGGGCGTGCCCGCCAAGACCGCGATGGTACTCATCAGAATGCTGCCGCCTATGGCATTGGCAAGCCCGCCCTTGCTGCCCGGCGGCGGCGTGATCTCGGTGAATAGCGTGGGTGACAGGGCCGAAATGCCGTCCACCAAGAGCCCGCCCAGAATGAAGGTCAGCCAGACCAGGCCAAACAGGGCGGCGCTCATGGACAGGCCGATAAAGACCGTGTTGGTGAGCCGGCGGCGGAAATAGAGCGCGCGATTTGCCAGCATCTAATGCCCCTTGCTCCGTTCCATCCGCAGCAGCATGAACTGAGCGCAGGCCAGGACGATGAAGGTGATGACAAAGAGAAGCAGCCCGAGTTCGATCAGCGCCGAACGGTACAATTCCCCGGTCGCTTCGGTGAATTCGTTGGCGATGGCGGCCGAGATCGAGGTGCCCGGCGCGAACAAGGAAGGTGCAATCTTGTGCGCGTTGCCGATCACGAATGTGACCGCCATGGTCTCGCCCAGGGCGCGGCCCAAGGCCAGCATGGCACCGCCCATCACGCCGGTCTGGCAGAAGGGCAGACAGACTTTCCACATCACTTCCCAACTGGTCGCCCCCAACCCATAAGAAGCTTCCTTCAACACGCTGGGCACGGTCTCCAGCACGTCACGGGTCACCGCCGAAATGAAGGGCAGGATCATGATGGAAAGGATCAGGCCGGCGGTGAGCGTGCCGATCCCGAAGGTGACGCCGCCGAACAGCGTGCCGAGCACCGGAATATCGGCAACGGCGGTGGCCACCGGTTCTTGCACATGAAGCTGGAACCAGGGCGCGAACACGAAGAAGCCCCAAATGCCATAGATGATGGAGGGAATGCCGGCGAGCAGCTCGACGGCGATGCCGATGGGGCGGCGCAGCGGGCGCGGGCAAAGATCGGTGAGGAAGATGGCAATGCCGATGCCGACCGGCACCGCGATGAGCATGGCGATCAGACTGGTGACCAGCGTGCCGTAGATCGGAGCCAGCGCGCCGAACCGTTCGCGGGTGGGACTCCAAATTTCCGTGGTGATGAAGCCAAAGCCAAAAGCCTTGAAGGCCGGCATAGCGCCGATGATCAGCGAGGTGATCACGCCCGCGAAAATCGCCAAGACCGTCAGCGCCGCCGCAAGCGCGGTCAACCGGAAACGCACATCGCCCGCCCCAGCCCGGCGGGCAGTCTCGACTCGGGCGGAGAGGGCAGCAGGTTCGCGCAAGCTGATATCGGTCAAAGACGGCCTCGGAAAGACGTGGATGGGAGGCAATTCACACTCCGTCCACGCCACGAACATCACAGTCTTGCAAAGCTTTTGTGACAGGCGGCCGGATGTTATTATAAGCATATGATATATAATAGATATTTCTACTCCAGGGGGCGCCGGCAGCGACGCTTTGGGGTTAAACGGCTCGGTTCAGCCTTTAAACGTTTCTGAACGGTGGATACGCGACACTGCCGCCGGCAAAAACCCGGCAATAAGGCTGATATTTTTGATGTTGCGGACCCTTCGCATCGTCCTGGGCAGCGTGGCGGGCGTGATCGTGATCGTGGCGCTGGCCGAAATTCTTTTGTTCGGTCGCTTGAGCCTGATCCCGCCGGCCTGTTTTGGCGCGCTGTTGGCGCTGGGCCTAGCCGTTCTGATCAAGACCCTGAAAGCCGCCCGCGGGCGCGGCGAGGTGCTGTCGCGCCAAGCGAACGAACTCAAAACCGTCGCCGGACGCCTGGAAGCGTCCTTAAAGAATGCCGCCGTCATCAATGCACGGCTCAATCAAAGCGAAGCGCGCTACAAAGGCCTGGTCGATGCGCAAGGCGACGCCATCTTCCGCCGCGACGCGGCCAGCCGCCTCACCTATGGCAACGACGCGTTCTTCCGGCTGTTCGGCCTTAACCCCGGCCGGGCGCTGGGCCATCCCTTTGCGCCGCAGCCCCATCCGCAAAGCCGCGCGCCGGTGTTCGGCAGCTTCCTGGAATCGGGCCAAGGCCGTGCCCGCTATGACCAGCATGTGAAAACCGCCTACGGCTATCGCTGGATCGCCTGGGAAGATTTCGCGGTGCGCGATTCCCATGGCCGGCTGGTGGAAGTGCAAAGCGTGGGGCGCGACATCACCGACCGCAAAAGCCTGGAAGAGGCGCTGACGGACGCGCGCGACAATGCCGAGGAGGCCAGCCGCGCCAAGTCCGGCTTCCTGGCCACTATGAGTCACGAAATCCGCACGCCGATGAACGGCGTCTTGGGCATGGGCCGCCTGCTGCTGGAAACCGAGCTTCGTCCCGAGCAGCGCACCTATGCCCAGGCCATCACCCAATCGGGCGAAGCCTTGCTGTCGCTGATCGGCGACATACTGGATTTCTCCAAGATCGAAGCCGGCATGCTGCATCTGGACGAAGACGAGGTAGATCTTCGCGCCATGCTGCCCAGCGTGGCCGAACTGTTGTGCGAGCGCGCCTATGTCAAGAATGTAGAAGTGACCACGATCATTGCCCCCGAAGTGCCGCTTGCCTTGCGCGCCGACGAACTCAGGTTGCGCCAAGTCATCACCAACCTGATGGGCAACGCGGTCAAGTTCACCGAACGCGGCGCGGTCTGCGTCGAGGCGGT
Source organism: Rhizomicrobium sp. (assembly GCA_035251465.1). Classification (GTDB taxonomy): domain Bacteria; phylum Pseudomonadota; class Alphaproteobacteria; order Micropepsales; family Micropepsaceae; genus Rhizomicrobium. Next base: position 13,647 of record DATFEF010000028.1, read on the forward strand.
GATGGAAAACCGCATGCTGCGCATCGAAGTGCGCGATACCGGCGTGGGCGTCGCGGCCGCCAAGCGGCAGGAGATTTTCCAGGAATTCGTCCAGGCCGATTCCAGCCATGCCCGCAAGTTCGGCGGCACCGGATTGGGATTGGCGATTTCCAGGCGGCTGGTGAACACCATGGGCGGGGAGATCGGCGTCGATGCGATTGCCGAAGGCGGTTCCTGTTTCTGGTTCACCTTGCCGGTGGCTGGGGCCGCCGCGCCCGAGGATGGCGTCTCTCTGGGCGGGATGCGCGTGGCGGTGATGACCAGGAATCCGGCTTTCCGCGACAGCCTGCGCCGCCAGATCGCCGCCTGCGGCGGCATCGCGACAGACGCCAAGGAAGACGCGGATGCGGTCTTGGTCGATGCCGGGACCGGGCCTGTGCCCGACTTAACGATACAGCCGAACGCCGATGTACCGGCGTTGGTGATGCTGACGCCCGATGCCAGGGGAAGCCTGCCGCAGATCCGCGCCATGAGATTTACCAGCTATCTGGTCAAGCCGGTGCGTCAATCCTCACTGGTGCGCCAGTTGAACATGTGCCGCAACGGCTTTGTGCCGGCCTTATCCGAAGAGATCCTATCCCCACAGGGCGCACCGCGAGACGCTGCGCCCATCGCCGAGGCGGCGGATCACGGCGTCGCGCGCATACCCGATAGCCCCGATGCGCGATCCGGTCTGCACATCCTCCTGGCCGAGGACAATCCCATCAACATGCTGTTGATCCGCGAGCTGCTCCGCCGGCGCGGCCACAGGGTCACCGAGGTCACCAACGGCAATGCGGCGGTGCAGGCGATGATGGAAAGCCGCTTCGATCTGCTGCTGACCGACATCCATATGCCGGGCATGGACGGCATCGAGGCGGCGCGCGCCATTCGCGCCGCCGAGGCGCGCGGCGGGCTGCCGCGCACGCCTATCGTGGCCTTGACCGCCGATGTGCTGGAATCGGGCAAGCATGCCTGCCTGGAGGCCGGGATGGACGGCTTCCTGACCAAGCCGGTGGATCCCGCCGCGCTGGAAGAAATGTTCTTGACATTGTTCCCTGGCGCAGAGGCTTCGCATATCGTCGCCGCATGATGGATTCGGCGCGCCGGCGCTACACCTTCCGCGATTATCTCAATCCCCGCGTCCTGACCATGCTGGCGCTTGGCTTTTCGTCGGGGCTGCCCTTCAACCTGGTCGGCAACACGCTTGGCTATTGGCTTAGGGATGAGCAGACAACCCTGAAAGCGATCGGCTTTATCTCTTGGGTCGGCATTGCCTATTCGCTGAAGTTTCTATGGGCGCCGCTGCTCGACCGCACCCCGGTGCCGGTGCTGGGCCTATTGGGTCAGCGGCGGGGCTGGATCCTGTTGACCCAGCTCCTGGTCGGTTGCGGCCTGATCGCCATGGCAATTCTCGGCACCGGCCACGGCCTCGGCGCTTTGGGCGCGGTGGCGCTGGTTGTGGCCTTCTCCGCTTCCACCCAGGACATCGCGGTCGATGCCTGGCGGATTGAAAGCGCGAGAGACCGCGACGATTTGGGCCTTCTGACCTCGGCCTACACCATGGGCTTTCGCGGCGCCCTGCTGGGAACGGAAGCTATCATCCTGCCCATCGCCCAACGCATCGGCTGGAATGCCTCCTACGCGGTTTATGGCGCGCTGATTGGCGTGGGCATCATCGCCTGCCTCGCCGCTGCCGAGCCGGTCGAAGGCGACAAGGTGATTGCGGAGAAGCGAGCCAGCAAGCCGATTTCCACCCCGCGCGGCGTCTTTGACGCGATTGCCGGACCCTTTATCGCCTTCTTCAAGGCGCATGGCGCCAATGCCGTTCTGATGCTGCTGGCGATCAGCCTTTTCCAATTGCCCAACTTTGTCAGCGGACCGATGTACAACCCCATGTATGTCGATATGGGTCTGACCAAGGATGTGGTCGGGGCGGTGCGCGGCAGTTTCGGGATGGTGGGCGTGTTCCTGGGCGTGGCGATGGGCGGGTATCTCTCCCTGCGGCTGGGGTTGATGCGGGCCGTGATCGTCGGTTGCTTTGGCCAGATGTTCGGCACGGCGCTTTATGCGGTTCTGCCCTACGCCCACGACCCGGTGACGTTCGCGGTGATCATGGGAGTAGACAATTTCGCCATCGCCATGGCGGGGGTCACGCTGGTGGCCTACATGTCCAGCCTGACAAGTCTGGGTTACACCGCGACGCAGTATGCGCTTCTGTCTTCGACCTATGCCTGGGCCGGCAAAATCTTGAAGGGCTTCTCCGGCGCGGCGGTGGAAAGCCTGGCTGCCCAGTTTGGCCTGATGAACGCCTATGCCGCTTTTTTCATCGGTTGCGGGGCGATTGGGGTTCCTGCCCTGATCTTGTTCATGCTTCTGGCGCGGCGGCAGCCCCCGTTAAGCGTTAACCCCACGTAATTTCACAAATTTTTACCAAGCCCTTGGATTGTGACAGCCGCTTGGGCTAAAATTGCCAAACTGTCGCACAAGGGGTTTAAGCCCTGACAGGAACAGCCCGGCGAGTCGTGGGGATTTTCACCGGGACGAATAGGAAGCAATCGTGGTCAATATCTACGAAGCCGGACCTTTCGAGGGACGCTTGGAGCAATGGCCCGTATTGGCGGTGTCCGGCGCGTTGGAAGTGCGCCTTGCCGAAACCGAATACGAGGTCGAGCAGGCGCAGCGCCTGCGCTACACCGTCTTCTATCAAGAGATGAGCGCGATCCCCTCGCCCCAGATGCGCGAGAGCGGCCGCGACTTCGACAAATATGACGATGTCTGCGACCACCTGCTGGTGGTGGACCGCGATGCCCATGACGAGGACGGCCAGCCGCTGGTGGTGGGCACCTACCGGCTGACGCGCAAGAAGGACGCCGACAAGGTCGGCGGCTTCTACACCTCCAGCGAGTATGACCTGGCGCCCATGCTGGGGGGCCTGCCCGCCGACACCAAATATCTGGAGCTGGGCCGTTCCTGCATCCTCAAAAGCTATCGCGCCCGTCCCGGCACCATGCAGCTTCTCTGGAAAGGATTGATGGCCTATGTCGCGCGCTTCGACATCGACCTGATGTTCGGCTGTGCCAGCCTGCCCGGAATCGATGTGAGCGAGATGGCGCTGCCGCTGTCCTATCTGCATCACTTCCATGCCATGCCCGAACATCTCAAGGTCAAGGCGCGGCCGGAATTGTTCGTGGCCATGAGCCGCATGCCCAAGGAAACGATCGATGAGCGCGAAGCCATTCGCAGCCTGCCGGCCATGCTGAAAGGCTATGTGCGCGCGGGCTGCTGCATCGGCGAGGGCGCCGTGATCGACCGGCAATTCGCCACCACCGACGTCTTCATTTATTTCCCGCTATCGGGCCTGGACCCGCGCTACAAGAGCCGCTTCGGCCTGGTGAAGTGACATCGCGCCAAAGCGCGATGTCATCCCGTGAGCTTCGGCGCCCGTAGGGCGTGAGCATGTCCAGTGGACATGCGAAAGATGCGAACGCCGCGAGCGGCAGGCGCGGCGGGGAAATGGGCCCCATTCCAATAATCAGGCCAAATCAAACAGCAGCACTTCGCTCGGCGCGTTCGATTTGACCGCGATCTCGGTCAGATCGCTGATGGCGGCGGCATCGCCCGCCTTCAGCACGTCCTCGCCCAACTTGACCTCGCCCTTGGCGACTTGCAGCCAGGCCTTGCGGCCCTGCGCCAAAGGATGGATCGCCTCGACTCCGGCATCCAGCTTGGCGGCCCAGATTTCCGCATCCTGCACCAGCCGCACTTCATTCTCGCGCGGGTCCGGCGCGGCGATGCGGGCGAAATGATTGTGCACGCTTTGCGGATCGATGGCCTTTTGTTCATAGCCGGGCGCAATGCCGCGCTGGGACGGCACGATCCAGATCTGCAGCAGATGGCAAGTCTCGCTCGCGCTGGCATTGAACTCGGCATGGACGATGCCGCTGCCGGCGCTCATGCGCTGGATTTCGCCGGGCCGGATGGTGCCGCCGCCGCCGGTGGAATCCTTGTGGGCGATGGCCCCGTCCAGGATATAGGTGACGATCTCCATGTCGCGATGGGGGTGGGGCGGAAAGCCCGCCCCGCCCTTGATCCAATCCTCATTGATCACGCGCAACGCGCCAAAGCTTTCATGCGCCGGGTCGTAATAGTCGCCGAAGGAGAAGGAATGGCACGATTCCAGCCAGTCCATCTTGTTATAGCCGCGGTCTTCTGACTTGCGTACCGTAATCATTTGCGCCTTCTTTCAATGGCATCCCAGACCAGAGCCGCGATATCGGCGCCGCCAAAACGCTTGATCTCGTGAATGCCGGTCGGGGAGGTAACGTTGATCTCGGTCATATAGTCGCCGATCACGTCAATACCAGTGAAGATAAGCCCGCGTTTTTTCAACTCCGGTCCGATGGCGGCGCATATCGCCTTCTCGCGCGCCGTCAGTTCGGTGGCTTCGGGTCTGCCCCCCACATGCATGTTGGAGCGGGCCTCGCCGGAAGCCGGGACGCGGTTGATGGCGCCGGCATATTCCCCGTCCACCAGGATGATGCGCTTGTCGCCCTTGCGGACCTCGGGAATATAGCGCTGCACGATCACCGGTTCGCGGTAGAACAAAGTGAACATCTCCATCAAGGCGCCGAAATTTTCATCGTCTTGCTTGAGCCGGAATACGCCGGCCCCGCCATTGCCATAGAGCGGCTTGATGATGATGTCCTTGTGCTCGTCACGGAAGGCGCGGATCTCGCGCAGGTCCGAGGTGATCAAAGTGGGCGGGATGAAATCCGCGAACTCGGTGACAAACAATTTTTCCGGCGCGTTGCGCACATGCCTGGGATCGTTCACCACCAATGTCTGGGGGTGAATGCGCTCCAGGATATGCGTGGCGGTGATATAGGCCATGTCGAAAGGCGGATCCTGGCGCATCAAGACCACATCCGCCGCCGACAGGTCATAGACAAAGGCTTCGCCCAGCGCGAAATGATCGCCTTTCACCGCGCGCAGATTCAAGGGCCGCACATGGGCCGTGACCATGCCGTCGCGGAAGGAAAGATCGCGCGGTCCGTAATAGAGCAGGCCATGGCCGCGCTTTTGCGCTTCCAACGCCAGGGCAAAAGTGGAATCGCCGCCGATATCGATCTTCTCGATCGGGTCCATCTGGATCGCGACGGTCAATGCCATGAAAGCCTCTTTTTTCGATGGGCGGTCCGGCTTTCGCCTAACGCCCTGTTATGGCCGCCACGCGTCCCGGTGATGCACCGGCAAGGCATGGGGCGCGATGGCGACAATATCAAAGCGGCTGCCGCGCCGGGCCAGTCCCGGACGGCTGGCGAGATATAAGGAGGCGGCGCGGGCAATGCGAGTCTGCTGGGCCGGTCCCACCGATTCCGCCGCGGTTCGCGCCAAACCCCGCGCCTTGACCTCGACAAAACAGACCGGGCCGAAGGGGGCGGTGGCCACCAGATCGATTTCCCCGGCCCGGGTTTTCAGCCGCCGCGCCAGGATGCGGTAGCCCTTGAGCCGCAGCCACAACGCCGCGACGGTTTCGCTGCGATGGCCGCGCCGTTCGGCGGCATGACGATCAATCGCCATCTTTCAACTCCAGCGCGCGGGCATACAAAGCCGTGCGCGAGCCATCGGTGAGGCCGGCGATCATCTCGGCCGCCGCCTTCACCGGCATGAAGGCCAAAGCCGCTTTCAACGCCGCATCGATCCGGACGCTGTCAGGCGAAGCCGCCGCATCGGGCGGCGCAACTAACAAAGTCACTTCCCCCTTGGGGGCCTTGGCGTAATGCGCCGCCAGCTCGCGCAAACTTCCGCGCCGCACTTCCTCATGCAGCTTGGTCAACTCGCGCGCCACCACCGCTTGCCGGTCACCCAACACCTCCGCCAGCGCGGGAAGCGAGTCCTCCAGCCGCTGGGCGGATTCAAAAAAGATCAGGGTGGCGCGCACGCCGCCCAATTCCTCCAGCATGCTTTTGCGCATTCCCGCTTTGGACGGAAGAAAGCCCGCGAACAAAAAGCGGTCGGTGGGCAGCCCGCTCAAGGTCAGGCCCGCCAACACCGCCGACGGTCCCGGCAGGGCGACGATATTGGCGCCCGCCGCGATCGCCTCGCGCACCAGCTTGTAGCCTGGGTCCGACACCAGCGGCGTGCCGGCATCCGAGACCAGCGCCACGGCCTGGCCTTGCTCCAGCCGGGCCAGAATTTTGGGCCGCATCAGCGCGCCGTTATGGTCGTTATAGGGGATCAGCGGCTTGGAGATACCGTGAATGGCCAGCAGCTTGGCGGTGACGCGGGTATCCTCGGCGGCGATCACATCGCAACCTTTCAAGACCTCCAGCGCTCTTAAGGAAATATCGCGGGCATTGCCGATGGGGGTGGCGAGGATATAAAGCCCTGCCGCCAAATGAGACTCATCCGGTGATTTACCGCCTGTGTCCGAAGGCTTAGATTTGCGCGTCAAAGGATTTTCCGATGCCTGTTTCTGCCACGTCCCTGAGCCGCTTTTGTGCCATTGCCTTAAGCGTTGCGATAGCCGCCTGCACGCCCAAGCCGCAAGGCCCGGCGCCCGCCACCCAGGCGCCCGTCCCGCAGGGTCCTGTTGCCGCCGATCCGCTGGACCGCGATCTGCCCAGCTATCTGCGCCTGCCCGGCACGCCCGCCGATGTGACCCCGGTGCGGGTGGGGATCATCCTGCCCTTTACCAGCAGCTCGGCACCGACCCGGGCCCTGGCCGCCTCGATGATGAAGGCGGCGCAACTGGCGATGTTCGATTCCGGCAATGACAAAATCCTTTTGATGACCGCCGACGAGGGCAATGGCGGCGCCGGTGCCGCCGCCGCCGCGCAGCAGCTTCTGGCGCAGGGCGCCGAAGTGATCGTGGGCCCCTTGTTCGGGCCGTCGGTGTCGGCGGTGGCTCCGATCGCGCGCGACCGCGCCGTGCCGGTGCTGGCCTTCTCCACCGAAAAGACCGTGGCGGGCAACGGCGCCTATCTGCTGAGTTTCATGCCTCAGAACGAAGTGGGCCGGGTGATCGGCTATGCCGCCAGCAAAGGCCATAAGCAGTTCGCCGCTTTGGCGCCGCAGACCCCCTATGGCGATGTCGCCAAGGATGCTTTCAGCGAAGCCGTCGCCGCCGCCCATGGCAATGTGGTGGATGTGGAACGCTATCCGCCCAATGCCGGGGCGATCGCCGCGCCCGCCGGCGCCGTGGCCAAGAGCGGCGCCGACGCGGTGCTGATCGCCCAGGGCGGTGTGATCCTGCGCGCCATCGCGCCCACTTTGTCTTTGGAGGGCGCGACAAGGGACAAGGTCAAGCTGCTGGGCACCGGCTTGTGGGACGATGACGCCCAATTGATGCGCGAAGCCAGCCTGCTGGGAAGCTGGTACGCCGCGCCCGCCCCCAATGCCGATGCCGAATTCGCCGGCAAATATCGCGCCGCCTTCGGCGCCGCGCCGGCGCAATTGGCAAGCCTGGCTTACGATGCGGTGTCTCTTGTCGCGCTGCTGGCGCCGGGCAGGCCCTATCACCGCTTCACCACGGCCGCCCTGATGGACCCCAATGGTTTTGCCGGGGTCAACGGCATCTTCCGCTTCAAGGCCGACGGCACCTCCGAGCGCGGCTTGGCGGTGCTGGAAGTCACCGCCACCGGCCCGGTGGTGGTGAGCCCCGCGCCGACGACGTTTCTGGGGAAGAATAGCTAAGACCAAGCTTCACTTGTCATGCCCACGAAAGTGGGCATCCATCGGGCCGTTTGAAAGATGGATTCCCGCTTACGCGGGAATGACAAGAAACAGAAATACAATTCAAGCTAAACCAGCAGTTCTTCGATCACGCGGTTGAGCAGCAGGCGCCCATTCGGCGTCGCGGTCAGCCGATTATTCGCACGCGTCAGAAATCCCTGTTCGGCCAAGGTGGCGATCTTTGCCGCGTCCAAACCCCTGCCCCAGCGCTTTTCATAAGCCGCAAGATCGAGGCCTTCCGCCAGCCGCAGATTCATCAGCAGATGTTCGCGCGCCGCTTCTGCGTCCGAGACCGGCGTCCTATCGGAAAAACCGTGACCGTTCCTCGCCACCGTATCGCGCCAGCGTTCCGGCAGCTTGATCGCGGCGGTGGCGGTACGCTGACCACCCAGATTGATCCTGCCATGCGCGCCCGGCCCCACCCCGGCATACTCGCCATAGCGCCAATAGATCAGATTGTGGCGGCTTTCCTGACCGGGACGGGCGTGATTGGAAATCTCATAGGCCGGCAGGTCCGCCGCTTCGGTCATCTCTTGCGTGGTTTCATAAAGCCCCGCCGCCAAATCCTCGCCGGGAATCTGCAATTGTCCGTTTTTGTGCAGCAGGGCATAGGGGGTCTCCGGCTCGATAGTCAGCTGATACAGCGACAAATGATCGGTGCCGAAGGCCAAAGCCTGTTTGAGTTCTTCGCGCCAAGCCGCGTCGCTTTGATCGGGACGGGCATAGATCAAATCCAGGGAAACCCGGCTGAAAAGTCCCATCGCCATCTTCAGCGCCGCCTTGGCTTGCGCCACGTCATGCAACCTGCCGAGTTTTTTCAGGTCGGCATCGTTCAGCGCCTGCACGCCCAGCGACACGCGATTGACACCGGCGGCCTGGTAATCGGCGAAGCGCGCCGCATCGGCACTGGCAGGATTGGCTTCCAGCGTGATTTCCGGATCATTCGCCAACGGCCAGAGCGCGGCGATTTTTGCGAGGATGCGTCCAGCGGATTTCCCCGCCATCAAAGAGGGTGTGCCGCCACCGAAGAAAATGGTTTCCACGACCGGACGTACTTTATTGTTGGTCGCTCCGGCGCTCGCCGACGCTCCCTGATTTGCGGCGACCCAATCCAGCTCGGCGAGAATGCCGTCCACCCAGCCGTCTTCATCGATCGCGGCGCGGACATGGGAATTGAAATCGCAATAGGGGCACTTGGCGGCGCAGAAAGGCCAGTGGACATAGACGCCGAAGCTCACAGCGTTGCCCCATACTTGTCATTCCCGCACCCCGGTCCGCGCGCAGCGCGGCCGGAGTGTAAACTCCAGCGGGAATCCAACTTTGACGGGGTAGCGTGGCAGAAGATGGATTCCCGCGTACGCGGGAATGACAAAGAAGAATTAGAAAGACTCATGGAAAATGCCGGAATGCAGCAACTTCTCGAACGCCTTGGCGCGGTGGCTCATGGCATGTTTGCGGGCCGGTTCGATCTCCGCGAAACTCTGCTCCATGCCATCGGCGATGAAAATCGGATCATAGCCGAAGCCGTGTTCGCCGCGCGGCGGGAATGCCAGACGGCCGTGCACCTCGCCTTCAAAGGTCTGCATCTCACCAGACGGCAACGCGACGCACAAAGCGCAGACGAACTTCGCCGCGCTGCTTGTCAGACCCTTGTGGCGCAGCTCGTCATGAATGCGGGTCATCGCGATACGGAAATCCTTGGCCGGTCCGGCCCAGCGCGCCGAATAAATGCCAGGCGCGCCATCCAGGGCATCGACGCAAAGGCCCGAATCATCCGCCAGCGCCGCATGACCGCTGGCTTTGGCGCAAGCCAGCGCCTTGATTTGCGCATTGGCCGCGAACGTCGCGCCGGTCTCTTCCGGTTCCGGCAGGCCCAGCGATCCGGCGCTTATTGGATGGATACCATGCGGACCCAGCAGCGCCTTGATCTCGCGCACCTTGCCTTCATTGTGGGAGGCGACGACAAGTTGACTGCCGCGCGGCAGTCTCACGCTAAAGCCAGCTTCTGCAGCTCGACCAATTCGCCGATCCCCTTGCGCGCCAGCTTGAGCAGCGCGGCCAATTGTTCCTCGCTAAAGGGCGCGCCTTCGGCGGTGCCTTGAATCTCCACCAGCCCGCCCGCGCCGGTCAGCACGAAATTGGCGTCGGTCTCGGCGGTGGAGTCTTCATCGTAATCCAGGTCCAACACCGCCTCGCCCTTGACGATGCCGCAACTGATCGCCGCGACATGATCCTTGATTACCGGAGCGCTCACCATGCCGACTTTCTTCATGAAAGCGACGCACTGGCCCAGCGCGACAAAGCCGCCGGTGATGGCGGCGGTGCGGGTGCCGCCATCGGCCTGCAGCACATCGCAGTCGATGGTGATCTGACGTTCGCCCAAGGCCGAAAGATCGCACACCGCGCGCAGGGACCGGCCCACCAGCCGTTGGATTTCCTGGGTGCGGCCCGATTGTTTGCCGGCGGCCGCCTCGCGCCGCATGCGGTCATGGGTGGAACGCGGCAGCATACCGTATTCCGCCGTCACCCAGCCCTTGCCGGAACCCTTGAGGAAGGGCGGCGCTTTCTCCTCAAGGCTGGCGGTGACCAGCACATGGGTGTCGCCGAACTTGACCAGGCACGACCCCTCGGCATGGCGGGAAAAACCCGGGGTGAGGGAAACGGCGCGCATCTGGTCGGGGGCGCGAGTTGAAGGGCGCATGGAGCCTCATATATCGGTCTGCTAACGTTGGGGCGTTACCTAGCGTCAGCCGCCCGCCGGAAGCAACCGGAAAGCAGAAATATCAGGAATATCAGTATCTTGGCCTTGGAACCGCATGCCCCCTTCGTGATGCCGCAAGGCTTTACCGACCGGCCCCGGGAGGTTTTCCGCCATCTGGTCGAGGCTTTTCTGGCCAGCGGCGAGCCGGTGGGCTCGCGCACTTTGTCCCAGCGCCTGCCCAATGCCCTCTCCCCGGCCTCCATCCGCAATGTGATGGCCGACCTGGAAGCCATGGGCCTGCTCTATGCCCCCCATACCAGCGCCGGACGGATTCCCACCGAAAAAGGCCTGCGTCTATTCGTGGACGGGCTGCTGGAAATCGGCCAGCTGGCGCCGGACGAACGCATCGCCATCGAAGCGCGCATGTCGGGCAGTGGCCAGCGCATCGAGGATGTGCTGACCCAGGCGGCCCAGAGCCTTGCCGGCCTGTCGCGCTGCGCCGGGCTGATGCTGACGGCCAAACAGGACAGCGCTCTCAAGCATGTGGAGTTCGTCGCCGTGGCGCCCGGCAAGGCGTTGGTGATCATGGTCAGCGAAGACGGCCAGGTGGAGAACCGCGTGATCGACACGCCCGCCGGCCTTCCGGTTTCGGCCCTGTCGGAGGCCAGCAACTATCTGGGCGCGCGGCTGCGCGGCCGCACCATCGATGCGGCGCGGGCCGAGATTCTGGCCGAACTGGACAGTGAAAAGATAGAACTCGATGCCCTGACCGCCAAGCTGGTGGCGGCGGGACTGGCGACCCTGGCGGGGCCGGAAAAGGTGCTGATCGTGCGCGGCACCTCACACCTGCTGGACAGCCAGGCCGACCTGGATCGTATCCGCACCCTGTTCGACGATATCGAGCGCAAGGCGGACCTGATCCGGCTGCTGGAATTGGCCCAGGAAGGCGAAGGGGTCCGCATCTTCATCGGTTCGGAAAACCGGCTGTTTTCCCTGTCGGGATCCTCGATTGTGGCCGCCCCCTATGCCAATGCCCAGGGCAAGATCGTGGGCGTGATCGGGGTTCTGGGGCCGACCCGGCTGAACTATGGCCGTATCATCCCCATGGTCGACCATACCGCCAAAGTCATTGGACGATTGCTCGCTTAAGGTTTATGCACCCGCCCCGAGAAATGCCCGTAAAACATGAGTTGATGCATGATGACTGACGAACCGACCCAGCTTCCCGATTCCGAGAATCCGCATGCCGCGGAATTCGCCGTGCTCCAGTCCCTGCAAGCGGAGGTGGAATCCCTCAAGGACCAGCGCCTGCGCGCTTTGGCCGAGGCGGAAAATATCCGCCGCCGCGCCGAGAAGGAAAAGAACGAAGCCAGCCAGTATGCGGTGACCAAATTCGCCCGCGACATGCTGGGCATTGCCGACAATTTCGCCCGCGCCCTGGCGGCGGTGCCCGCCGATGTGCGGGCCGCCGCCGACCCCCAAGTCCAAGCGGTGCTGGACGGCGTGGAGGCCACCGACCGCCAGCTGCTGCAGACCCTGGAGCGTTATGGCGTCAAGGCGGTGGATACCAGCGACGGCAAGTTCGATCCCAATCTGCATCAGGCCATCGCGGAAGTGCCGGCGGGCGGCAAGCCGCCGGGCTCGATCGTGGATGTGGTGCAGTCCGGCTTCATGATCGGCGACAGGTTGCTGCGTCCCGCCATGGTCACGGTTGCAAAAAAAGACATGCCTGCGCAGCCTGCCAGCGTGGATACTAAGGCTTGAGTCGGCCTGAAAGGGGCGTTCGATGTCTGAGCTGAAGATCGTCGTCACCGGCGCGTCCGGGCGCATGGGCCGGACCTTGATCCGCGAGATCGCGCAAGGCTCGGGCATCACGCTGTGCGGCGCGCTGGAGATGGAAGGCCATCCCAATCTGGGGCTGGACTCCGGCACCCTGGCGGGGATGCAGCCCAATGGCATCAAGCTGACCGCCGATCCTTTGCCGTTGCTGGCGCAGGCCCATGCGGTGGTGGATTTCACCACGCCGATGGTCTCCACCATGCTGGCGGAACTGGCGGCCCAGGCGCGCATCGTCCATGTCATCGGCACCACCGGCTTTGACGAAAAGAGCGAGGCGCGGATCGGCGCGGCCGCCCGCCATGCCGTGATCGTGAAGTCCGGCAATATGAGCATGGGCGTCAATCTGCTGGCGGCTTTGGCCGAGCGCGCCGCCAAGTCCTTGCCCGATTACGATGTCGAGGTGCTGGAAATGCATCACCGCAACAAGGTCGACGCGCCGTCGGGCACCGCCTTGCTGCTGGGCGCGGCCGCGGCCAAGGGCCGTGGCGTGCCGCTGGACAAGCATTGGGTCAAGGCGCGCGACGGCCACAATCTGGGCCAGCGCGCCGAAGGCAGCATCGGTTTCGCCACTTTGCGCGGCGGCAGCGTGGTGGGCGAGCATTCGGTGATCTTCGCCGGCACCGGCGAACGCATCACCCTGTCGCATTCGGCGGAAGACCGTTCGATCTTCGCGCATGGCGCACTGACGGCGGCCAAATGGGGTCATGGCAAGAGGCCGGGGCTGTATGCCATGACGGATGTGCTTGGTCTTTGAAAGCTGCGCCCCTCATCCTTCGACAAGCTCAGGATGAGGATGAGTCCTCATGGTGAGCCTGTCGAACCATGAGGGCTGGCGCTGATGGCCAAAGCGTTTTCCACGGCCGAAGCCGAAGAGTTTTTCGCCCGGCTGAAGAAACTCGATCCCGAACCCAAGACCGAGCTGCAATACGTCAATCCTTATACTTTGCTGGTGGCGGTGGTGATGTCGGCCCAGGCCACCGACAAGGGCGTCAACAAGGCCACCGCGCCGCTGTTCAAGGCCGTGACCACGCCGCAACAGATGGTGGCGCTGGGCGAGGAAAAACTCGCGCAAGCGATCAAAACCATCGGGCTTTATCGCGGCAAGGCCAAGAATGTCGTCGCGCTGTCCAAAATCCTGATCGAGCAGCATGACGGCCAGGTACCCAAAGACCGCGTCGCGCTGGAAGCCTTGCCGGGCGTTGGGCGCAAGACCGCCAATGTGGTGCTGAATGTCGCTTTTGGTGAGCCGACCATCGCCGTGGACACCCACATTTTTCGCGTCTCCAACCGCACCAATCTAGCGCCGGGCAAGAATGTGGTGGAGGTGGAGCTGAAACTCGAAAAGGTGGTGCCGGAACATTACAAAAGCCACGCCCATCACTGGCTGATCCTGCATGGCCGCTACACCTGCGTCGCGCGCAAGCCGCTCTGCCCGACCTGCGTGGTGCGCGATCTTTGCCGCTTCAAGGACAAGACGAAGGAAGCGGCGCTGGCAAAGGCGAAAGCGCCAATTTCTAAATCCCGTCATTGAAAACACGAAGTCGATGGTCAGCCTCGCGCTGCTCAACCAACCCTCCCCTTGAGGGAGGGTCGAAAAATCGAAGCGCAGCGAAGATTTTTCGGGGAGAGGTTCCGAGCTGCCGAGCCATGACCCCTCCCCGAAATTTGTTCGCTCAACGCTCACAAATTTCGACCCTCCCTCAAGGGGAGGGTAAAATCTATGAAGCTTTCGAAACCCGCAAAGCGGTAAGACACTCCATGTCCGCGGCGCTCTGGGCGCCATGCGGCAGGGTCTCGACATGGCGCACCGCCAAAGGCGATCCATAGAGGAAAAAGAAAGCGCGGCAGGCCGCCCCGTCATAACGCCACATTTCGGTGCTGCCGTCCTTGCGCACAAAAGCGGGACGCCCGAAAGCCGCCTGCAAGCTTGGGGCCGCCATGTTGAGATACAGCCCGGGCTCGCCGCGCGGCGGCGCCGGCGGGATGGATGCGATGCCCGGCGCTGCGGACGGCGCGGGTGGAGGCGGCGCGACCTTGGTGGCGCAACCGGCAACGGCCAGCGGCATCAGCAATAGTGTCAGGCGGCGCATCATCTTTCGCCTTCTGCACCAGCGCAATGCGTACGACAAGCCGAAAAGCTTGCGCCTGGGCCGCCGCCGCGTGTAAGCGGAGCCTTCTATTTTGTGGACAAGCCTTGCGGGGGTCGCATGACACATCGGCAATATGACGTAGCCAGTCTGGGAAACGCCATCGTGGACATCATCGCCCCGGTGGACGACCGCTTTCTCCTGACGCATCGCATCGCCAAGGGCACCATGACCCTGATTGACGAGTTCCGCGCCAAGGAGCTGCTCAAGGCGCTGGCCGACCATCACCAGACCATGTCGTCCCTGCACGAAGTCGCGGGCGGCTCCGCCGCCAATACCATGGCGGGCCTGGCGTCGTTGGGCGGCAACGGGCTGTTCCTGGGCAAGGTTGCCGGCGACCGGCTGGGGGCGGTGTTCGGCGATTCCATGGCCGCCACCGGCGTGACCTTCCACAACGGCACCGGCAAGACCAACGCCTCCACCGCCTCGTCCATGATCGCGGTGACGCCGGACGGCCAGCGCAGCATGAATACCTTCCTGGGCGCCTGCCGTGAAATGATCCCCGATGACGTGGACGAAGCACAGATCGCGCGGGCGCGCATTCTCTATATCGAGGGCTATCTGTGGGACGAGGAAAGCGCCAAAGAGGCTTCGCGCAAGGCCATGGCGGCGGTCAAAGGCGCGGGCGGCCGCATCGCCCTGACGCTGTCGGATCCCTTCTGTGTCGGGCGGTTCCGCGACGAATTCCTGCACTTGCTGGAGAGGGATGTGAACATCCTGTTCGCCAATGAGGACGAAGCCAAGGCGCTGTGCCAAGCCGAGGACTTCGCCGATGTGGTGAAGGCGGCCCAGAGATGGGGCGGCATCGCCGCGCTGACGCGCTCGGCCAAAGGCTGTGTGATTGTCGAAGGCGGCGTGGTGCATGAGATTGCCGCCGCGCCGGTTGCCCAGGTGATCGACACCACCGGCGCGGGCGATCAGTTCGCCGCCGGATTTCTCTATGGCCTCACCCATGGCAAGGGCCTGGCGGATTGCGGCCGGTTGGGCGTACTGGCGGCGGCGGAAGTGATCTCGCACTATGGCGCGCGGCCGGAAGTCTCGCTGAAGGAATTGGCTACCAAAGCGGGGCTGATTTAGGGCCGATGTGATCAACGTTATCCGACACAAAACCTGTCATCCCCGGCCGAGCGCAGCATTGCTGCGCGAGGGGAAGGGGACCCAGGCGGTGGTCAACATGCCGAGATTAAAAGAACGGTGATGGTGCTGCTAAACCATCTGGGTTGAGACACCTGGGTCCCCTTCCTTCACACTCGCTATCGCTCGTGCTCGCCGGGGATGACAGGTGAGAATTTACTCCCCGATCAGATGCAGCATCACTTCGCGCCGGTGCGGCGCGTCGCGGTGCTCGAACAGATAAAGCCCCTGCCAGGGTGAGCCGGGATGAGCGAAAGGTCCAGTGGACCTTTCGCCCCGGCGAACGCCGCAGCGGCGCGCATCTCCGCGCGCCGCGAGGCCGGGACTGCCCGCAAGGAATCGGGCCTGCTGAAACACCCCGCCGCTCGCCCAAGCTCGCGGCGCTCGTCGCTCGCAATGGTCCACTGGACCATTGCGTTTGCTTCGCAAACCGCTCCTCGCCCCTCTGCACATCCGGATCGGCATTTTCCTGGATCAGCAGTGAGGCGGAGGTGTGGCGAACAAAGCAGGTGAGAAGCCCGTCGGCGATCTTCTCGCCGCGCACAAAAGCCACGGCTTCAGCGGTGCATTCATACAGGCCCGGCCCCCTGGTTGGTACCGCCAAGGTGTGAAAGGCTTGTTTCATGACTTCTTTCGCAAATAGACGTATAGCGCGCCGCCGCCGCCATGCTTGGCATGGGCGGGACGCACAGCGGCGATCAACCCCGCCAGCTCGGCTTCGGCCAGCCAGCGCGGCACCATTTGTTTCAAGACGCCATGCGGCGACATCATCCAGGGCGCGTTTTCGTCATTCTTGGGATTTCCCTTGCCGGTAATCACCAGCACCAGCCGGTGCCCGCTTTTGTGCGCCGAGGCCAGCCAGGTGCGCAGGGTGCGATGCGCCGCCTGCTGGGTCATGCCATGCAAATCGATGCGGGCGTCGGGCTCGATCAGCCCGCGCCGCAAGCGTTCCTGGGTAGCGCCGTTAATCCCGCTGGGGCCACTGCTCTTGGATTTTTTTACCGCCGCCTTCTTGGCCGCCGCCGTTTGAATCGGCCGCCCCTCCTTGAAGGTCTGCTCGAACAGTTTGCGCTCGTCATCGCTGGTGACCCGGCTGGTACGGCGGCTCATGGTGGATAATCGCGCCCCGCGCCGATCTTTTCCGCCAGCCCGTTGGGCAGCAGCAAATACAGCCTGCCCGGTGCCTTCATCGCCCCGGCACGGCGTTCGGCCTCGTCCCCGAAACCGAAAAACATGTCGCCGCGCGCCGCACCCCGAATGGCGCCGCCGATATCCTGCGCCACCATCACGTCATGCACCGGATCGGGCCCTTCGGCCGCAACATAGAAGGGCGCGCCCAGGGCATGGATGCGGCTGTCGACCGCAAGGCTGGCCAAGGGCGTGAGGTTCGTGCCCAGCGATCCGATGCTGCCCAGCGCGGGATCGCCGGTTATATTTTCTTTTAGGGGCACTTCCGCGAAGAAAATATAGCTGCGGTTGGTTTGCATCACGGCCTGCGCCCGGTCGGGATGCGCCGCCAGCCAGGCGCGGATGGATTGCAGCGATACTTCTTCGCGCGCCAGCGCGCCAGCGGCGATCAAGGTGCGGCCGATGGCGGTATAGGCCTGGCCGTTTTCCCCCGCATAGGCGATACGCGCGGCACTTCCATCGTCAAACACCACCCGCCCGGATCCCTGAATCTGTAGAAAGAAAAAGGCGATTGCGTCATCGGTGTAAAACAGGATCGGGGCGCTGGCGATGCCATCCCTATCGATCCGGGCGCGGTCGGCATAGGGAACCAGGGCATGACCATCGACCTTGCCGGAAACATGCTCGCCTTTCAGCTTGGTGTTGAACAGGCTAAGATCGACGCGCACCAGATCGGACGGCAGGCCATAGACCGGCGTCTGAAAGGCGCCCGCGCGGGTCCGGCTGCCACGGATCTGCGGTTCGTAATAGCCGGTGAACAGGGCTTCGCCGCCGACCGCGAAAGGCGTGAAATTCTTCTCGAAGAAATCCCGGGCTGGGCCCTTGGCGCTGTCGCACACGGCGCGCCAGTCCGCCACGGTTCCGGCATAGCCGCTACCGCTGAGGACCATGCTGTCGGGCTTGGCCATCAACACCGCGCAACTGCGCTGGAAGGAAAGTTGCGCTCTGTCTCGATCGGCGCCGCTCCATTGCGGCAGGTCCGCGAAGCTGGCTTTGGAAAGATGCAGGCCGGCCCGCGCTGGTGTCTGCGGCTGCTGCGGCGGCGTGGTGCAGCCCGTTACGGCCAGCAAAAGTAGGGCGAACCATATTCTGGTCGGAGCGGCCGTCTTACCCAGGCAGGTCGCCTTCCGGCAGGTCGCCCGACGTCCCCACCAGCACCCAGGTGGGATCGGCGGAATCCAGATTGCGCTCGAAGGTCCACACATCGACAACATTGCCGGTTGCGAATTCGGCCGTGAAGGCGACGGTGATTTCCGCACGCCGTCCACGCAGCGCCGAGCCGGTGATGCGGGCGTCCCGCAGTTTCACCAAGGCGGCCGCGGGCTCGGTTCGTGCCGCAATGCCGGCATCGAAGGCGGCAAAGACGTCCGGCGACAACAGCGGGCGGAATTCCTCGCGCTTGCCTTGGATGAAGGCGGTGACGATGAGGGTATAGGCTGCGCGCGCGCCGTCCAGGAATCTCGATGTATCGAAGCTGCGGTCGGCCAATTGAATGTCCACCAACCCGCCCGAAGCGGGCGCGCTTGGTTGCGCCGGCTGCGGCAGGGCAGCCGGCCTGGTTGCGGGCACGGGCGACGGCTCGTGCCCGGTGCGCCGTCCCAGGACGGAGTAGAGGCGAAAACAGATGATCCCGGCCACCATGGCGGCGACCACAAGTCCCAATGTTTGAGAATCCGGCATGATAAACCCTTGAAAACGGCCGCCCAGCCGTGCCCGAACCTAATCCTTATTCGGCACCGCTGAAAAGCGGCTTTTACCGTCTTTGCGGCCGGCGCGTCCCTTAGCTTGTCAGCGCCAAGCAATCCATGGTAGCGCCCAGTTCCAATTCAGTCCCGATCTAGAAACCCCGCATTCCAGCGAAAGAGCAATTATGAGCGGCGAAGGAACCCCCGTATCCGGCAATCAAACCCAGCCGGCCGCACCCAACCTTCAGGTTGTGGGCCAGTATATCAAGGATCTTTCCTTCGAAAATCCCGGCGTCACCGCGGGTATCACCGACCGGCCGCAGATCGAGCTGGCGGTGGACCTCAACGCCACCCGCCTTGGCGACAAGGACATGTTCGAAGTGGAACTGAAAATCCGCGTCGATGCCAAGAGTGACGGCAGGCCCCTGTTCCTGCTGGAACTTGCCTATGCCGGTGTTTTCCGCCTGACCAATGTTCCCGATACCGGCACCCAGCAGTTGATCCTGCTGATCCAAGCGCCGCACATGCTGTTCCCCTTTGTGCGCCGGATCGTCGCGGACGTGGTGCGCGACGGCGGCATGCCGCCTTTGATGATCGAGCCGATCGATTTCATGGCGCTGTACCAGGCCCGGGTAGCGCAACAAGCCGCAAATCAGCAGCCGCAGGGCAACGCCTGAACATCTGAGAGAAGCTGAGCCCCTCATGCTTCGACGGGCTCAGCATGAGGATCTTTCTATTCCTCACCCTGAGCTTGTCGAAGGGTGAGATTGCGCGGCTACGCGTTCCAGATCGACTTGTCGCCCAACTCCTTGGCGACAAAGGCGGCGTGGATTTCCAGTTCCGCCGTCGTAACCAAAGGGCTGAGTTTTTCAGGACGCTGGCGCGCGGCCCGCACCGCCTCGGTCGCGGCGGCGGCGATCTCGACCGGCGCCAGCATCAAGCCGCGTTGCCGCCCGCCGATCAGTTCCAGATAGATTTCCGCCGTCAATTGCGCGTCCAGCAGCGCGCCATGGAGCGTGCGGGCCGACAGATCGACGCCGAACCGCTTGCACAATTCGTCCAGGGAATAGCGCGCGCCCGGAATCTTGCGCTTGGCGATTTCGATTGTGTCCACCGCGCGCGACAGCGGGATGGGGGCGCGGCCCACCCGGCTCAGTTCGGCATTGATGAACTTGATGTCGAAGCTGGCATTGTGGATCACCAGGGGCGCGTCGCCGAGAAACTCCAGGAACTCGTCCACCACATGCGCGAACAGCGCCTTGTCGGCCAGGAATTCCGCCGTCAACCCGTGCACGCGCTGGGACTCAATGGGGATATCGCGCTGCGGGTTCAGATAAAATTGCAGGGTGCGGCCGGTGGGGAAATGGTCCATCAGCTCGACACAGCCGATTTCCACGATGCGATGACCGTCGCCAGGCTCGAAGCCCGTCGTTTCTGTGTCGAAGACTATTTCACGCATCTAATTTCGCCCGAATATCCGCCAGGATCATTTTCACCTGATCGCGGGCGTGATCCAAGCCCTTGTCGGTGGTCACCAAGTAATCTGCCTGTGCACGCTTTTGCGCGTCGCTCATCTGGCGCGCGGCCAGGGCGTTGAATTTGGCCTCGGTCATGCCGGGCCGGGCCAGAACCCGCTGGCGCTGTACCGCTTCCGGCGCGGTCGCCACCACCACCGCATCCACCTCGGTGCCGGTTTCCAGCAACAGGGGAATGTCCAGCACCACGATCGGCGCTTTTGCTCCGGCGAGAAATTCTTCCCGCCGCTCGGCGACCAGGGGATGCATGAGCGCTTCCAGTCGTGCCAGGGCCGCTGCATCGCCGGTCACCAGCCGCCCCAGCGCGCCACGGTCCGCCGCGCCATTCTTGGTCGATCCGGGAAAGGCCGCCTCGATCATCGCCGCCGCCTCGCCGGCATAGAGATCGTGAATGGCGGCATCGGCATCGAACACCGGCACGCCCTCGGCGGCAAAAAGTTTGGCGGTTTCGCTTTTGCCCATGCCGATCGCGCCGGTCAGGCCGATCACAAAAGGCCTATTGGCGCTCACGCAGAACCTTTTCCAATGTTTCGCGCAGAGCCGGCGTGACCTGCGGCCTGATGCCGAAGAACGCCTCGAAAGACGGTACCGCCTGATGCATTAGCATACCCAGCCCGTCGATGGTCTTGTGGCCGCGTGCCGCCGCATCTTTCAGCAGCTTGGTTTCCAGGGGATTGTAGACGATGTCGCAGACCGCGGCGGCTTTGGGCAGCGCCGCCAGATCGATATCCAAAGGCGGATTGGCGCTCATGCCCGCGCTGGTGGAATTGACAAGCAGCGCCGCCTCTCCCGCGCGGCTTGTCCAATCGCCCAATGTGCCCGGACTTATCGTTACTCTGACATGGGGCCCGAGTGCCGCCGCCAGCGTTTTGGCGCGGCCGGCATCGCGATTGAGCAGATGGATTTTCCTCGCCCCCAGCATCTGCAGAGCCAGGACCGCGCCGCGCGCCGCGCCGCCCGCCCCCAGCAACACCGCCGCCTTGCCATCCAAACCGCCGATGGTCTCACGCAGAGACTCCGCCAGACCCAAACTGTCGGTGTTGCGGGCTTGGATTTCCCGCCCGTGGAAAATCAACAGATTGGCGGCGCCCGCCACGGCTGCGGCTTCGTCGGCACGGTGCGCCAGCGCAAAGGCCGCTTCCTTATGCGGCACGGTGACATTCACGCCCTGAAATCCCGCCCGGCGCACGCCATCGATAACCGCCGCAAAATCTTCTGTTTTTGCCGCCAGCGGGATCATCGCCCCGTCAATGTCATAGGCCTTAAGCCAGTGGCCATGCAGCACCGGCGACAGCGAATGGCTTACCGGCCAACCGATGATCCCCGCGATCCTGCCTTGTCCCGTCAAACTCATGACGCCAGTAAGCCTTCCTTGCGCAGCTGGGCCAGAACCGCGAGCAGCGGCAGCCCCAGCACCGAAAAATAATCGCCATCGACTGTAGCGAACAATTGCGCCCCGCGCCCTTCGAAATGATAGCAGCCGACCGAGGAAAGGATCGCCGGTCCTTCCTGGGCAAGATAATCATCCAGGAATTGCGGGCTTAATGCGCGCATCGTCATCCGGCAGGGGCTGGCATGCGTCCATAGCAGGGCCCCGTCGCGCGCCAGCGCCGCCGCCGAGACCAACAGATGCGTCTTGCCGGACAGCCGCGCCAACAGCGCGCGCGCCTGGTCCATGGTCGCGCATTTGCTGAGGTAGTCCCCCTCAAAAGCGATCACGCTGTCGCCGCCCAGCACAAGCTGTCCGGGATGGCGGCGCGCTACGGTCAGGGCCTTTTGTTCGGCCAGGCTGCGGGCCATGACTTCGGCGCCAACATCCTTGAATTCTGCCATCAGGGCGGCTTCGTCTAGGTCGGCGGGGTCGGCGGTAAAGCGCACGCCAGCTGCGGTCAGGAGCATTTTGCGGCTGCCGCTGGCGGATGCCAGGATCAGATTCACCCGGTTTTTTCCTTGCGTTCGGCCAACAGGTTCATCACCGCCGCCGCCGTCTCTTCGATCGAACGGCGCGAAACATCGATCATCGGCCATTCCTGGTTTTCGAACAGCTGACGGGTGGCGGCGATCTCGGCCCGCACCGCATCCAGTTCGACATAGTTGCTGTCGCGATCCTCGCCCATGCTGGTCAGTCGGTTGCGCCGCACCTGCACCAGCCGGTCGGGCGAAACCCACAGACCCACGATCAAAGGCCCCCTGGCATTGAGCAGTTGCGGTGGCGCCGGCACGCCGGGGATCAGGGGAACATTGGCCGCCGGAATGCCGCGAATGGCGAGATAGACACAAGTCGGGGTCTTGGAGGTGCGGCTGGCGCCGGTCAGGATCACTTGCGCGCCCTGGATGGAATCCAGCGACTGGCCGTCATCATGGGCGATGGTAAAATTCAGGGCCTCGATCCGGTCGAGATAGCGCGCGTCTACTTCATGCTGGCGGCCCACCTTGTGGGTTTCCGCCCGGCCTAGGAACTGGCGCAGGGCCGTCACCGGGCCTTCCAGAACGTCAATGCAGCGTACCTGAATGTCGGCACAGCGGGCCATCAGCTTGTCGCGCAGCCCCTGATTGGCCAGGGTGAAGAACACAATCCCGGGCATGATGGCAATATGATCCAGAGCGCGGGTCAATTGGGCCTGGGCCCGCACCAGGGCATAGGGATGGACCATAACATCGACATCATCGAACTGAGCCAAGGCGGCATTGGTCATGGCGTGCAGGGTTTCGCCGGTGGAATCCGAAACCAGATGAATATGAAATTTACGATCCACAGAAGTTATCCAACTTGTCCGTCCAGCCTGTGATTCAGTCGGGATTAAAGCCGAAACCGGTCACAGGCTCCTAACGGGGAAACCAACCCGCGTGCAAACACGTATGGTTTGGGGATGCTTAGACCCGCCCACCAACATAGCATGCCCTCCCAGCCCAGCCGCTACAATTCCCGCAAGTGCTTGAGTCTGTGCCCGCCTTCGCTTAAGCCAAATCCGGTTTCACAGTTTGACCCACAACCCACAGCCCTAACATCTACACCATCATCTTAGAGTCTTAGGAGTCTTGTGTTGAAGAGTGATCGTAAGCTCGTGCGTGTGCTCGAAGGTTCAGTGGAGAAGGTGCCACCGATCTGGCTGATGCGCCAGGCGGGACGCTATCTGCCGGAATACCGGGAGCTGCGCGCCAAGGCCGGATCTTTCTGGGCCATGGCGCTGACGCCCAAATATGCCGCTGAAATAACTTTGCAGCCGATACGCCGCTTTGATTTCGACGCCGCGATCCTGTTTTCCGACATCCTGACGGTGCCGGAGGCTTTGGGTCAGAAGGTGACTTTCACCGAAGGCGAAGGCCCCAGCCTAAAACCTGTGACATCCATCCAGGGCTTCAACGAGGATCGTGTGCAATGGGCAAATTATTTCGAGCCGGTCTATGAGGCGCTGCGGTTGACCCGGGCTGGGCTGACGCCGGGGACCGCCTTGTTGGGTTTTGCGGGCGCACCCTGGACCCTGGCGACTTATCTGGCTGCGGGCGTGGGCGGTGATGATCAGAAGGCGGCCAAGTTGTGGGCTTATCGCGATCCGCAGGGCTTTGGATATCTTTTGGATATCTTGGCGGATTGTGTCGCTTTTCATCTGATCCGCCAGTTGGAAGCCGGCGCCGATGCGGTGCAGATTTTCGACAGCTGGGCTGGCGGGGTACCGGCATCTCTGTTTGAGCGGGTGGTGATTGCACCGGCCAAGAAGATTGTTGCCGCCGTACGCGCCGCCCGGCCTGATGCGAAGATTATTGGATTTCCTCGCGGGGTCACACTGGCCGGGTATCAGGATTATTTGCAGGCAACCGGCGTCGATGCCTTGTCACTGGACAGTGCCACACCGATGCCCTGGGCGGCGGCGAATTTGAACCGTGCCCTGCAGGGCAATCTGGACCCCATCGCCTTAATCGCGGGCGGCGCAGCGCTGGACCGGGCGGTGGACGAGATTCTGCAAGCCGCCAATGGCAAACCCCATATTTTCAATCTGGGTCACGGCATTTTGCCCGAGACCCCCATCGCCCATGTCGAACAGTTGCTGAAGCGCATTCGCGGATGAGACTGGCCATTATCCTGTTCAACCTGGGCGGGCCGGATTCTCCGGAAGCTGTGGAACCGTTTCTGCGCAATCTGTTTTCCGATGCCGCGATCATCTCACTACCCGCGATCTTGCGGTTGCCTTTGGCCAGAATGATCGCCCGGCGGCGCGCCCCGGTGGCGCGCAAGATTTATGACCATATCGGCGGTCGGTCGCCGATTTTTGAGGAAACGCGCAGGCAGGCCAATGCCCTGGAAGCGGCGCTGTCGCGCGACGGCGTGGAGGCCAAGGCCTTTATCGCCATGCGCTATTGGCATCCCTTCAGCGATGGCGCGGCACGGGCGGTCAAAGCTTTTGCCCCGGACAAGATCGTGCTGCTGCCGCTCTATCCGCAATACTCCACCGCCACCAGCGCATCGTCGCTGAAGGACTGGGCGCGGGCGGCGAAGAAGGTGGAGCTAAAAGTGCCCACTTCGCTTGTGTGTTGTTATCCCTATGACCTAAGTTTTGTCGCCAGCGCGGCGGCGCGGATCCATGAGGCGGCTCGCGACTTAAAGCCGGCTACCGGCTATCGCCTGCTTTTGTCGGCGCACGGCCTTCCCAAGCGCACCATCGCCAGGGGCGATCCCTATCAGTGGCAGGTGGAACAAAGCGCCGCAGCAGTGGTCAAGGCGCTAAATCGGCCCGAATGGGAAACAGTGGTCTGTTACCAAAGCCGGGTTGGTCCGCTGGAATGGATCGGCCCCGGCACCGACGCGGAAATCCGCCGCGCCGGGCGTGACGGCAAAGGCGTGATCCTGGCCCCCATCGCTTTTGTCAGCGAACATTCCGAGACCTTGGTGGAACTGGATATCGAATACCGCAAGCTGGCGGCCGAGGCCGGAGTGCCCGACTATCGCCGCGCCGCTACGGTGGGAACGCAGCGTGATTTCATCGATGGGTTGGCGGGGCTTGTGCGGGCCGCCCTGGACGGCAAGACTATCACCTGCGGTAACGGGCGTATCTGCCCGTCCGAACACAAATGCTGCGGATACAATTAAGGAAACGCCGATGGACGCGCTGCGCAACGAATTGTCCAATTATATTCCCTGGCTGTTGGCGGCCCATCTGATCGCCGTAATCGCCTGGATGTCGGCCATGCTCTATCTGCCGCGCCTGTTTGTCTATCACACCGAAGCGGCGCCGGGATCGGAATCCAGCGAGCGCTTCAAGGTGATGGAACGCCGCCTGCTGAAAGCCATCATGAATCCGGCGATGATCGCGGTATGGATTTTGGGGCCGCTGTTGGCCTGGCTGACCGGCGCCTATCTGGACACCTGGCTGCAGGTCAAATTCGTGCTGGTGATCATCATGAGCGGCATGCACGGGCTGTTCGTGCGCTGCTGGCGCGCCTTCGCGGAAGACCGCAACACCCATTCGGCGCGCTTCTACCGCATCGCCAATGAGGTGCCGGCGCTGCTGATGGTGCTGATCGTGATCTTGGTTAAGATCCAGCCTTTTGGGGAGTGAGGAGCGGCGCGCAAAGCGGGCGAGCAGGTCCAGCGGACCTGCGAGAGCGACGAACGCCGCGAGCCTAAGCGAGCGGCCACATGAACTGCCTGAAACATTAATTGCGCGCACCCCAAACGGCCCGGCGATAGAGATATTTGCAAGCCCCACAAATCAGGCTATAAACAATCCGTCTGATTGACCTGCGCGGGCCCCGGTTAAGGGGACGCGGACCGCAAAACGGGTAACAGGTCGGAACCAACCTCTTCGATGATCGCGTCCGGGCGCAACGCCTTCGTTCATCGATAGCCCCCCTTTCGTTTAGGTGCCCTCCCCATGACAGTCCAAGACGGCTTGCAGGCGATGAAGCTGCAGGACCTTAAGAACAAAAAACCCGCAGATTTGCTGGCTTTCGCCGAGGAACTCGAGATTGAGAACGCATCGTCCATGCGCAAGCAGGACATGCTGTTCGCCATCCTCAAGGAACTTGCGGAGCGCGAGGTCGAGATCACCGGAACCGGGGTGGTGGAAATCCTCCAGGACGGCTTCGGCTTCCTGCGCTCACCGGAATCCAACTACCTGCCCGGTCCGGACGATATTTATGTTTCCCCCTCCCAGATCCGCCGCTTCGGTCTTCGCACCGGCGATACCGCCGAAGGCCCGATCCGCGCCCCCAAGGAAGGCGAGCGCTATTTCGCCCTGCTCAAGGTCACGACCATCAATTTCGAGGACCCCGAGCAGATCAAGCACAAGGTGCATTTCGACAATCTGACGCCGCTCTATCCCACCCGCTGGCTGAAGATGGAACTCGACGATCCCACCATCAAGGACAAGACCGGGCGGGTGATCGATATCGTGGCGCCGCAGGGCATGGGCCAGCGCGCCTTGATCACCGCGCCGCCGCGCACTGGCAAGACGGTGATCCTGCAGAATATCGCCAAGGCGATCGCCGCCAATCATCCCGAGGCCTTCCTGATCGTGCTTCTGATCGACGAACGTCCCGAGGAAGTCACCGACATGCAGCGCACCGTGAAAGGCGAGGTGATCTCCTCCACCTTCGACGAACCGGCGACGCGTCACGTCCAGGTCGCCGAAATGGTGATCGAAAAGGCCAAGCGCCTGGTCGAGCATAAGCGCGACGTGATCATCCTTTTGGACTCCATCACCCGCTTAGGCCGCGCCTACAACACGGTTGTTCCCTCGTCCGGCAAGGTGCTGACCGGCGGCGTGGACGCCAATGCCTTGCAGCGCCCCAAGCGCTTCTTCGGCGCGGCGCGCAATATCGAGGAAGGCGGCTCGCTGACCATCATCGCCACAGCTTTGATCGATACCGGCAGCCGCATGGACGAAGTGATTTTCGAAGAGTTCAAGGGCACCGGCAACAGCGAAATCATCTTGGACCGCAAGGTCGCCGACAAGCGCGTCTTCCCCGCCATCGATATCATGCGGTCCGGCACCCGCAAGGACGAGTTGTTGATCGACAAGGGCACCCTGGCCAAGACCTATGTTCTGCGCCGCATCCTGGCGCCGATGGGTACCATCGACGCCATCGAATTCCTGCTCGACAAGCTGCGGTCGGCCAAGAACAATGCGGACTTCTTCGAGAGCATGAATACCTGAGGGTGTTCCGCGGGAAGAAGAGCTTATGAACGCGCTTGTTCGTGCCGCGGGGCTTCATGATCTCGACTTGGTGGTTCCTCTGTTTGATGGTTATCGGCAATTTTATGGCCGAACGTCAGACGAGATTCTGGCGCGCACATTTCTGCGGGAGCGGATGGGCCGGAAGGAATCCGTCATATTTCTAGCAGAAGCCGATGGCCGCGCCGTGGGTTTTACGCAGCTCTATCCCAGCTTCACCTCGACCGGGGCCGCGCGGATCTGGATACTGAATGATCTTTTTGTCGACCCCCAGAGCAGGGGGCGCGGCATCGCCAGTCTGTTGCTGGATGCTGCCGTGACGTTTTCCAAAGAGACAGGCGCGATCAGGCTTTCGCTTTCTACCGCGGTAACAAACCGTGCCGCACAGGCTTTGTATGAGCGGCGCGGCTGGAAGAAAGACACGGAGTTCCTGCATTACACTTTGGCCAATCAATAGCCCCCATAGGGGCTTTTGCCATTCTGGCCTCACGGAATCAAAATGGTTGCCCCAGTCGTCTGCTTGCCGGTCAGCGCGTCATGCGCCTGGGCCGCATCCATCAGCGCAAAGCGCTGGTTGATCGCGACCTTCACCGCACCCGATTGGATCACCGCAAACAGGTCGTCGGCGGTTTCCTGAAGCTCCTGCTTGGTGCTGGTGTAATGCGCCAACACCGGCCTTGTGACGAACAGCGAGCCCCTGGCAGCCAAGGCGGAGGGCGGGAAGGGATCGACCGGACCCGAAGCATTGCCATAGGTCACCATGATGCCGCGCGGCTGCAGGCAATCCAACCCGGCCAGGAAGGTATCCTTACCGATGGAGTCGTACACCACCGGCACGCCCTTGCCGCCGGTGATCTCGCGCACGGTCTTTTCCCAGCCCGTATCCTTGCTGTTCAGCACATGGGCGCAGCCATTGGCGCGCGCCAGCGCCACCTTGCCCGGCGAGGTGGTGGTGCCGATCACGGTGGCGCCCAAGTGCCTGGCCCATTGGCAGCCGATCTGGCCCACCCCGCCGGCGGCGGCATGAAAGACGATGGTCTCGCCCGCCTTCACCGGATGAATCCGCCGCAGCAGATATTGCGCCGTCATGCCTTTGAGCAGGATGGCGGCGGCCAGTTCGTCGCTGATCGCGTCGGGCAGATGCACCAATTTTTCGGCAGCCACATTGTTGGCCTGGGCATAGGAGCCGATGGCGCCGCTGCAATAGCCAACCCGCTCGCCAAGCTTGAAACCGGCGACGCCTTCGCCGACCGCCGCCACTATGCCCGCCGCTTCCGAACCTATGCCCGACGGCAAAGGCAGCGGATAAAGGCCGGTGCGGTGATAGGTGTCGATGAAGTTCACGCCGATGGCGGCATGGCGGACCTGCACCTGGCCCTTGGCCGGCGGCGGCAGGTCGTAATCCACATATTGCAGCACATCGCTGCCACCGGTTTTTTCAAAACGGATGGCCTTGATCATGTCTAGACGCGTGCGGGTTGCTGTTGGGCCTGCTGCTGGGCCTGTTGTTGTATCTGGGCGCGCAATTGCACCGGCAAGGTCAGCGCGAAAGCCAGCTCATTGCCATTGATAATGCCGTCGGAACAGTTGCCGGCCTGGCAGATATAGGCGGTGGGATGGCCGCCCTGCATGCCGCGCCCCGTTGCGGGATGGCCCTGCGGCAGGGGCGCGCCCGGCTCCATCTGCACCAGCATGCCGTTGGGCACCGGCCTGCTCCAATAGGCCCGCATCAATTCCTGGGTCTTGGTATGGCCCTTATGGCCGATCACCACAATCACCAGGCTGTTGAGCAGATATTCCAGGCCCGCCAGATAAGTGCCCGCGCCGTTCAGCATGCGGTTGGCTTCATTACCGAAGGTGTTGGCAAGCGTGGAGGCGCGGCCCATATATTCGGCGGCGCCGGTCAAAAGCGCCAGCCGTGTCAGCACAAATAGCATGGTGCCGTTCACGCTGGGGCCGGGATTGTCGAACATCATGCGCGGCCGCACGAACAGCTGTTCGGCATTGTCGGCATAGAAGCAATAACCGTTGATCTGGTTGTTCCAGAAATGCGCGTCCAGCACCTGGGCCCAGGCCTTTGCCTGTTCCAGGAAGCGCGGGTTGCCGGTGACTTCGAACAGCTGCAAGGCGGCGCGGGACATGTCGGCATAGTCATCGGCCACGCCTGGCGAGCCCGCAACATGAGAAAGCGTATGGCCCTCGCCGCCCAGATTTTTCACGACCGCGTCGAAGGCGGCGGCGGCGGCCTGCACCCAATCGGGCCTTTCCAGCACCATGCCGGCACGCGCCAAGGCGGCGACGATCAGTCCATTGCCGTCCGCCATGACGCGCTCGTCACGCAGGGGACGGGCGCGCTTGTCGCGCAAAGCCAGCAGCATCTCGCGCTGTTTGGACAGCAGGACATCATCGGCCTCGCTGGCGGGCGCGGGATTGCCCAAGCGGCGCGGCAGATTGCGGCCCATCACATTGCCATCGCGGGTGATGCCATAGACCTGCTTGAAGCGGGCCGAGAAAGTGCCCGCCAGCCCGGCGTCGATCTCCGCCTCGCTCCAGGTATAATATTTGCCATCCTCGATCTGGGAGCCGGAGGAAATGGACGAGGCGAATGCATCGCCCACCTTCATCTCGCGCATCAGGAAATTGACGGTTTCGACAACCCGCTGGCGGCACAATTCGTTACGGTTGAACTGCCAGACCGAGGTGCAGAAGTCGATCAGCAGCGCCTGGTCATCGAGCATCTTCTCGAAGGAAGGCTCGGTCCAGCGTTCGTCCATAGCGTGGCGGAAAAACCCGCCGCCGACATGGTCATACGTGCCGCCGAACAGGATCGCGTCCAGGGTGACGAAGATGATCTGGCTGAATTGCGGCGTGCCGGTGCGCAGGAAGGCCCGCCACAACACCTCCAGCAAAAGCGCGTTGGGGAATTTGATCGCGCCTTGCATGCCGCCGAAGAAAATATCGTAACGCTGAGCGATGCGCAGAGCCGAAAGATCCAGGTTCATGTTTTCCTGGGGCACGCTCATGTCGCGGTTGTAGAGATTTTCCACCGCTTGGCGGATCTGGGCGGCGGTGCTTTCGGCCCGGGCGCGTTCGTTTTTCCACAAATTGCTATTGTCGGCGATCAGGCGGCGGAAGCTTGGCTGTTCCGGCGCGTCCTGCAGGGACAAATAGCCAGTGACCCAGAAGGGCGCGCCGTCCGGGGTGAGAAAGATATTCAGCGGCCAGCCGCCGGTATGGCCCATCAGGCCCGCGGCGCCCTGGTAGAGCATGTCCAGGTCCGGACGCTCGTCCCGGTCGGCCAGGACCGGGATGTAATTGTCATTGATCAGGGCCGCGGTCTCGGCGTCGCTGAACGCCTCCTGGTTCATCACATGACACCAATGGCAGCCGATATAGCCCAGGCTGAGCAGGATGGGCTTGTCCTGGGCCCTGGCTTCCGCGAGCGCCTCGGGGCCCCAGAGACGCCAGCGGATGGGATTATCCTTATGGGAGAGAAGAAAGGGGCTGGTCGCGTTGCTCAAGCTCATTGTTCCATTCCATGGGCGCACGGAAGGAAGCTTCCCGCCGGCCCGCTTCTGTGATGTTTTTGGGGCGGGGTTACTTACATCGGAAGATGGGCATCGAAAAGGTGGCCCCCGAAACCTTATTCAGAGGCGCCGCCATGAAGGTGAATATCGAGATGGACATGACCCCGGAAGAGGCCCGCGCCTTCATGGGCTTGCCTGATGTCGCCCCCATGCAGAAGAAGCTGCTGGAGGATCTGCAGGCCCGGATGAAACAGGCCTTCGACGCCAACGATCCGGAAGGGATGATGCGGGCCTGGATGCCGCTTGGCGGGGCAGAGGCGTTCCAGAAGTTTCAGAAGGCGATGTGGGACAGCGCCTCCGCCATGGTCAAAAAGGACGGCAGGTAGCTTTGCCGTCCGCCACCATGAATCCTTGGCCATGAAGCCCAGTATTTTCGCGCTGGCCAGCGCGCCCGGCCGGGCCGGCGTGGCGGTGGTGCGGATTTCGGGCCCGCAGGCGGGTGACTGTGTCCGGGCCCTGGCCGGGCCCCTGCCCCCGCCGCGCCAGGCGGTGTTGCGGCGGCTGGTCCATGGGGGAGCCGAGATCGACCAGGCCTTGCTGCTGTGGTTTCCCGCCCCCCACAGTTTCACCGGCGAGGACGTTGCCGAATTCCACCTTCATGGCGGCCGCGCCATCCGGGAGGCCTTGTTCTCGGCGCTGACCGCCTTGGGCTTGCGCCCCGCCGAGCCGGGTGAGTTCAGCCGCCGGGCGGTGGAGAATGGCAAGCTGGACCTCACCCGGGCGGAAGCCGTCGCCGACCTGGTGGATGCCGAAACCCCGGCTCAGCTCCGCCAGGCGCTGCGCCAGCATGATGGCGCCCTGGCCGACCTCTATGAGGGCTGGCGCACCGCCCTGATCGCCGCGTTGGGCCGGGCGGAAGCGGCAATAGATTTTTCCGATGACGGGGTGGGGGATGCGGAATTTGCCGCCGCCCGCCGTGCGGCGTCGAAAATATTGCAGGAAATACAAGGGCATACAGATGATTCGGGGCGCGGCGAGAGCCTGCGGGAAGGCCTGCGCCTGACCATTCTGGGGCCGCCCAATGCCGGCAAATCGTCGCTGATCAATGTCTTGGCGCGGCGCGACGTGGCCATTGTCTCGGACCGTCCCGGCACCACCCGCGATGTGGTGGAGGCGCGGCTGGATCTGGGCGGCTATTTGCTGCAGGTGGCCGATACCGCCGGGGTGCGCGAGACGGCGGAACCCATCGAGGCGGAGGGAATGCGCCGCGCCCTGGCCCATGCGCGCGGCGGCATGACCTTGTTGCTACTGGACGGCGCCGCGGAAAATCCCCGCGCCGGATTGCCCGCCGGACTGCCCGAACCCGACCTGATTGTTTGGAACAAAGCGGATCTGGGTTTTGCGCGCGAAGGGCTTTGTATTTCCCTGAAGACCGGGGAAGGAATCCCGGAATTGCTGAAAATGCTGCAGCAAAAAGTGCAGCATAAATTGGAGAGCAAGGACGGCGCCGTGCCCCTGACCAGGCCGCGCCATCGCCATGCCTTGCAAGAAGCGGTCGCGGCCCTGCAACATGGCCTGGCAGCGCCGGCGGATCGTCCGGAGCTGCTGGCGGAGGATTTGCGCTTGGCGATGCGCGCCATCGGACGCATCACTGGGCGGGTGGATGTGGAAGAGCTGTTGGATTTTGTGTTTCGGGATTTCTGTATCGGCAAATAGCAAGTTGGGAGGGAGCCATGAGAAAAGTCGGTTTTGTGGGGCTTTTCACGCTGCTGACAACCGTCACGGCGGCACAGGCCGATTTGCGTGACGATGCCTTGGCGGCAGTGCAGCGCTGTTCCGGTGTGAGCGACAAGGCGCAGCGGCTGGCCTGTTTTGATTCCGCGGCGGTCCAGGTGCCTGGCGCTCTCAATGCGCCGGTGACGGCCTCCGCCGAGCCGGCCCGGCCCCAACCGCGCCAGCGCGGCAATTTCTTTTCCCGGATGTTGGGTTTGGAAAACCAGCGCCCGCCCCAAACCACGGTGGCCCAGTTTGGCAGCGAAAGCATCGCCAATGGCGGTATGACCGCTTTCCCCACCAAAATCTCCGGCGATACGGTCCATCAAATCCGCGCCCGGCTGACGGCTTACGAATTCACCGGCGGCTATGTGACCGTGACATTGGACAATGGCCAAGTGTGGCGCCAATCCGCCAGCGACTCGCCGTTAGGCGGCTTGGTCAAGCCGGCGCCCTCTTATGCGGCGGCGATATCGCGCGATCGGGGCGGCAGCTATGCCATGAAGCTGAGCGGGCTCGCGGGCACCATCGCGGTCCGGCGGCTTCAATAGCGCAGAGCTCCCTCGGCGGGGCTTGTGGATGGATTTGGCGGCGCGTATTGAGCCGCTGATGCGCTACGATGTCATCGTCATTGGCGGGGGACATGCCGGCTGTGAAGCGGCGGCGGCCTCGGCACGCTTTGGCGCCAGGACCCTGCTGCTCACCCATAGCTTTGAGACCTTGGGCGAAATGTCCTGCAATCCCGCCATTGGCGGGGTGGGCAAGGGCCATCTGGTGCGCGAGATCGACGCCCTGGACGGGCTGATGGGCCGGGTCGCGGATGCGGCGGGCATCCAGTTCCGGCTGCTCAATCGCCGCAAGGGGCCAGCGGTCCGGGGTCCGCGCGCCCAGGCCGACCGGACCCTCTACCGCGCAGCAATGCAATCCATGCTGCGCAGCATTTCTAACCTGGACATTCGCTCGGCCAGCGCCGAAGACATTGTTTTAAAAGGAGGAATTGTCGCCGGGGTGTTGACCGCCGACGGCGATGAGATTGCTGGCGGCAAAGTGGTGTTGACCACCGGCACCTTCCTCAACGGCTTGATCCATATCGGCGAGACGAAGATTCCCGCCGGGCGGATGAAGATCGCGGAGGGAGTCGAAGCCCCTAGCATCGGCCTGTCCAAAACCCTTTATGGCTTCGGCCTCAGGATGGGCCGGTTGAAGACCGGCACGCCTCCACGCTTGGACCGGGAGACCATAGATTGGGCAAGCCTGGAAATGCAGCAAGGGGACGATCCGCCCTCGCCCTTTTCGTTTCTGACCACCAAGATCACCACACCGCAGATCGCCTGCGGCATCACCCGAACCACCCTTGCGACCCACGCCGTGATCCGGGCCAATCTGCACCGCTCGCCGATGTATTCGGGGCAGATCGCCTCCACTGGCCCGCGCTATTGCCCCTCCATTGAGGACAAGGTCAACCGCTTTGCCGACCGCGAATCGCACCAAATTTTCCTTGAACCAGAAGGGCTTAGATCAAATCTGATCTATCCCAACGGAATTTCGACCTCCCTGCCCCAGGATGTCCAGCTAGCGCTTCTTAAAACCATTCCAGGCTTGGAAAAGGCCCGTGTACAGCGCATGGGCTATGCCATCGAATATGACTATGTCGATCCCCGGGAGCTGTCCCCCGCTTTGGAGGTGAAGGCGGTACCGGGGCTTTATCTGGCGGGGCAGATCAATGGCACCACCGGATACGAGGAAGCCGCCGCCCAGGGATTAATGGCGGGATGGAATGCGGCCCGGGCAGCCGGCGGATCGGAGCCCGTCATTCTGGATCGGGCCCAGGCCTATATTGGGGTAATGGTGGACGATCTGGTCACCAAGGGTGTGTCCGAGCCCTATCGCATGTTCACCAGCCGGGCCGAATACCGCCTCACCCTGCGTTCGGACAATGCAGATCAACGCTTGACTCAATTGGGCAAGCAGAATGGGATCGTCGGGTCCGAGCGGGCCCTGGCATTGTCCGGCAAGCTGGAAAAGCTGGCGGTTTCACGTGAAACGATGGCCTCTCTCTCCCTTACCCCCAATGAAGCCGCAAGGCATGGCCTGGCGATCCGGTTGGACGGGGTCCGGCGGAATGCCCTGGAACTGCTTTCCCTGACGGATTTCCCGAATTTGGTGCGGATATGGCCGGAACTGGGGGCCCTGGAGCCGCAGACCGTCGAACAGCTGGAGATTGACGCCCAGTATGCCGGCTATCTCGACCGCCAGGATGCCGACATCCTGGCCTTTCGGAGGGATGAAGGCCGCGCCCTGCCCCCTGAGCTGGACTATGGCGCGGTGATCGGCCTGTCCAACGAGGTGCGCCAGAAGCTGGAGCGTATCCGCCCGGCGACCCTGGGTCAGGCGGCTCGGATCGAAGGGGTCACGGCGGCGGCCCTGACCCTGGTTCTGGCCTATGTGAAGGGCGCCCAGAAAATAAAAGCCGCCCGTGCCTGATTTTGGCCCCGAGGAATTTGCCGCCAAAACCGGTGTTTCACGTGAAACGCTCGCCCGCCTGAAGGCCTATGCCGATATCCTGGCGGACTGGAATGCCCGGCACAATCTGGTGGCAAAAAGCACCCTGCCCGATCTGTGGCACCGCCATTTCTGGGACAGCGCCCAGCTCGCGCCTCTTATCCCTTCGGCAGCCCGCAGCCTGGCCGATCTGGGCTCCGGGGCCGGGTTCCCAGGGCTGGTCCTGGCCGCCATGCTGCCAAGCCTGTCCGTCACCCTCCATGAGGCGACCACCAAGAAATGCGCCTTCCTTCAGCTGGCGGCGGAGCGGATGGCCGTGCCGGTGACTATCCAGAATGCCCGATTGGAAGACCTTCCCCCCAGCCAATTTGATGTCGTGACGGCGCGCGCCCTGGCGCCCCTGCCCCAGCTTTTGGGATATGCCCAGAATTTCGTAGGCCCGAACGGCGTTTGCCTATTCCTGAAAGGTCAAAATGTAGGGGCTGAATTGACGCAAGCCCATAAATATTGGAACATCAAAGCCTCTCAAGTCCCAAGCCAAACCGATCCTTCGGCTGCTATAGTGATTGTGAGAGAGTTGGGCCCCCGTCATGTCGCACCCCAAAAAACCCCGTATCCTGGTCGTCGCCAACCAAAAGGGCGGCGTCGGTAAGACCACCACGGCGATCAATCTGGGAACCGCCCTCGCCGCCGTGGGCGAGCCGACCTTGGTGATTGACATCGATCCGCAGGGCAATGCCTCCACCGGGCTGGGCATCCATCGCCAGGACCGCAAGCTCACCACCTATGAGGTGCTGACCGGCCAGGCCAAACTGGCCGAGGCTATTGTGAAGACCCGCATCCCGGGCCTGTCGCTGGTGCCGGCCACCGTGGATCTGTCGGGCGCCGAACTGGAACTGGCCGATTTTCCCCGGCGCAATTTCATCTTGAAGGATGCCTTGGAAGAATACTCCGTACACGGAGAAAATGCCTTTTCGTATATTTTGATCGACTGTCCCCCTTCCCTCACCTTACTGACCTTGAATGCGATGGCGGCGGCGGATGCGGTGATGGTGCCGCTGCAATGCGAGTTCTTCGCGCTGGAAGGTTTAAGTCAGTTGATGAAAACCATCGAGCTGGTGCGCAACAAGCTTAATCCCACGTTAGACATTCAGGGCATCGTGCTGACCATGTTCGACAAGCGCAACAAGCTGTCGGATCAGGTCGCCGCCGATGTCCGCGAGACTTTGGGCGAAAAGGTCTACACCACGGTCATTCCCAGAAACGTGCGTATTTCCGAGGCTCCCAGTCATGGTGTGCCGGCGCTGGTCTATGACCTGCGCTGTCCCGGAAGCCAGGCCTATATCAAGCTGGCGGGCGAATTGATTCAGCGCGAACGGCTCAGGGCCGCGGCATGAATCCCAATCAGGATCGCCCGCGCGGCTTGGGCCGCGGGCTCTCGGCTTTGATCGGCGATGAAGTCGCGGCGGTGAAAGGTGAACCGGTTGCTAAGAAAGATTTGCGCTCGCTGCCGGTGGCGTTCCTGCAGCCAGGGCGTTTTCAGCCGCGCATGAGTTTCGACGAGCAGCCGTTGGCCGAGCTGGCGGCGAGCATCAAGGAGAAGGGCGTCTTGTCGCCGATCCTGGTGCGGCCCATCGGTCCCGACCGCTATGAGATCGTGGCGGGTGAGCGCCGCTGGCGCGCCGCCCAGATCGCCAAGTTGCATGACGTGCCGGTGGTGGTGCGCGAGCTGCCGGACGACCAGGCGCTGGAGCTGGCGATCATCGAGAATGTCCAGCGCGCCGACCTGAATGCGATAGAGGAGGGGGCCGCTTACGAAGAGCTGATCACCAAGTTCGGCCGCACCCAGGAAGACGTGGCGCGGGAGGTCGGCAAGAGCCGTTCCCATGTGGCCAACACCGTTCGGCTGCTCAGGCTGCCCAACCAGGTTAAGGCGTGGATTCGGGAGGGCAAATTGACGGCGGGCCATGCCCGAACACTGTTAGCTGAGGCCGATCCGGAGGCTAGGGCGCGGGAATTGATTGAGGGCGCGTTGACCGTTCGTCAGGCCGAACAGCGTTCGGTTTCTAAGAAGAAGCCCGGTGGAAAACCCGCCAAAGACCCCAATATTGCGGATCTGGAAGCCAGTATTTCCAATCGCTTAGGCCTAAAAGTCCAGATTGTCCACAAAGGGGATAAAGGTGGGGAAATGCGGATTTCCTACAAATCCCTGGAGCAGCTGGACGAACTGACCCGGCGGCTAAGCAAATCGGGGTAGGGGGAGTCCCCACCCTTCGACAAGCTCAGGGTGAGGATAGCGGTAGAATCCTCATGCTGAACTTGTCGAAGCATGCGGGCGTGCTCAGCTGGTCCGCCGCAGTGCCTCGGCCACATCGATGCGGCCGTCATACAGCGCCCGGCCCACCACCACGCCTTCGATGCCCGGCTCCTTTGCCGCCAGCAGAGCATCGATATCGGCGATGGAGCCGACCCCACCAGAGGCAATCACCGGAATGGAAAGACCACGGGCGAGGGCGGCGGTCGCGGCAACATTCACGCCCTTGAGCAACCCGTCGCCGTCAATGTCGGTGAACAGAATGGCGGCGACCCCGGCATCCTCGAACCGCTTGCCCAATTCCAGCGGGGTCAGTTCGCTCACCTCGGCCCAGCCTTGGGTAGCGATCTTGCCGCCCTTGGCGTCGGCGCCCACCACGATCCGGCCGGGACATTCTTTTGCAGCTTCCTTTACGAAGGCCGGATCCTTGAGAGCGGCCGTACCAAGAATGATGCGGTCAATGCCCGTCTCCATCCAGAAACCCACGCCCAGCATGTCTCTGATGCCGCCGCCAAGTTGAATAGGAAGATTAGTTGCCTGCCGAATTGCCGATATAGCTTCTGCGTTGACACTTTTGCCTGCGAAAGCACCATCTAGATCAACACAGTGTAGCCACTTAAAGCCCTGGGATTCGAATATCTGTGCTTGGTTTGCGGGTTTGGTGTTGAACACTGTGGCGTCGTCCATCACGCCCTTTTTCAGGCGGACGCAGACACCGTCCTTCAGGTCGATAGCGGGGAATATGATCATGGCTTTTGCACTCGTGGCTTCATGCTTCGACAAGCTCAGCATGAGGATTTTTATCTATTTCCTCACCCTGAGCCTGTCGAAGGGGTGAGGAGTGGCGCGCAACGCGCGTGAGCAGGTCCGGTGGACATGCGAAAACGACGAACGCTGCGAGCTTAAGCGAGCGGCCGGAGACAATCATCTAAGGCCGCCAGCGCAAAAAATTCTCAAGCAGCTTCAGCCCGGTGGCCTGGCTCTTTTCCGGATGAAATTGCGTGCCGACCATATTCTCATTGCCCACCATGGCTGTCAGCGCCCCGCCATAATCGCATGTTGCGATCAGATCGTCCGGCAGCACCGGCTTCAGCTGAAAACTATGGACGAAATAGGCATGGGCCCCCGGCGCGATGCCATTGAGCAAGGCGTGATCCTGCTCGATCTTCAGTTCATTCCAGCCCATATGCGGGATTTTGAGAGCGGGCCCACCTTCAATTGAAGAGGACGGCGCGATCTTGATCACTTCGCCCGCGATCCAGCCCAGCCCGGCATGACGGCCGAACTCAACCCCCACCGTGGCCATCAACTGCATCCCGACGCAGATGCCCAGGAAGGGGGCGCCTTCCTTCAGCACCTTCTCGCGCAGGGCCTCGATCATGCCGGGCACGGCGGATAGGCCCTTCATGCAATCGGCAAAGGCGCCGACTCCAGGCAGCACCACGCGTTCGGCGTCCAACACGGCCTGCGGATCGGCGGTGGTGACGATCTCGAATTTGCTGCCGGCGGCGCGCGCCAAGGCCTTCGCCGCGCTGGCGAGGTTGCCGGAGCCATAGTCGATCAGGGCCACACTGGACATGGCGGGTCGTATAAAGGCTGGAAACGGATTTGTCGAAACCGATTTCGGCCAGGGCAGGGTAGCGAGAGTTTGGCCCCTCACTAAAACCAAGGCGCTCGTGATAGAAATTCTGGCTTTCTAAGGAAACAAACGATGGGGCTTCCCAAAGCAGATACCGATCCTGACCCGGCGGGGCTCGGAAAATGGAACAAATTTCTCGATTTTTGCAATCAACACGCCAAAGCAAATCGATGGTTTAGAGGCGTAACCGATGCCTCCCATACTCTTGTACCCAAGATTGGTCGCATGCATCAGCACATCGCTCACAAATGGGACGAGACAGTTAAAAGCCATAAGCGAGAAATCAATCTAGGAAATCGAGAAAAAAGATTGCTCGATGCCTTCAAGCGACGCGCCCTTCTCGATTTGAAATTTGTGCCAACAACAGAATTTCAATGGCTAGCCCTGGCACAACATCATGGTGTACCTACTCGTCTCCTTGATTGGACTACTAATCCACTGATGGCCGCATGGTTTGCAGTCAGAAACAATAGCAAAGACGCCAATCACGTTGCCAAGGTGTACGTTCAGTTTGTTTCTTCGCGCCGAAAGGCTCATGAAGAAAACTTTGATCCATTCAAAGTGAAAGAGCCGGTTTTCGTTATATCTCCACAGTGGCACCCCAGAGTGCGCGCTCAGCGCGGATGCTTCTCGATACATCCTGAGCCGCACCGCCCGCTGGAACCGACTAAAGGCTCTGAAGCGTTCGAGATACCTCAACCCTGCTGGGCAGATTTCCGAAGAAGACTCTATTACTTTGGAATTGATGCTTCGACGGTTATGTCAGACTTGGCAGGCCTTGGCGAAGCGCTGACTTGGCAATTCGAAAATGAAATCGGCGTTGGCCAAGTGGGCTACTAATTATCATCCATCTTCAGCGCGGCGATGAAGGCTTCCTGGGGAATCTCCACCTTGCCGAACTGGCGCATCTTCTTCTTGCCTTCTTTCTGCTTGTCCAAGAGCTTGCGCTTGCGGGAAATGTCGCCGCCATAGCATTTGGCGGTGACGTCCTTGCGTAGCGCTGAAAGCGTTTCGCGCGCGATCACCTTGCCGCCGATCGCCGCCTGGATCGGAATCTTGAACATGTGGCGCGGGATCAGGTCTTTCAGCTTCTCGCACATCGCCCGGCCACGGCCTTCGGCGCGCTGGCGGTTGACGATCATGCTCAGCGCATCCACCGGATCGTCATTGACCAGGATGGACATCTTGACGAGGTCGCCTTCTTCGTACTTCTCGATGTGATAATCGAAACTGGCATAGCCGCGCGACACGCTTTTCAGCCGGTCATAGAAATCGAACACCACTTCGTTCAGCGGCAGCATATAGATCACCATGGCGCGGTTGCCGGCATAGGTGAGCTCGACCTGGCGCCCGCGCCGGTCCTCGCACAGTTTCAGCACGCTGCCCAAATACTCATCCGGCACCAGCACGGTGGCCTTGATCCAGGGCTCTTCAATACGGTCGATATAGGTCACGTCCGGCATGTCGGCCGGATTGTGCAATTCCTTCATCGTGCCGTTGTTCATATAGATGTGATAAATCACGGACGGCGCGGTGGTGATCAGGTCGAGATTGAATTCCCGCTCCAGCCGCTCGCGCACGATTTCCAGATGCAGCAAACCTAAAAAACCGCAGCGGAAACCAAAGCCCAGCGCGGCGCTGGATTCGGTTTCATAGGTGAAGCTGGCGTCGTTGAGATGCAGCTTGCCCAACGCCTCGCGCAAATCTTCGAACAGCGCCGCGTCCACCGGGAACAAGCCGCAGAACACCACTTGCTGCGCCGGCTTGAAGCCGGGCAGGGGCGTGGCCGTGCCCTTGCGCTCATCGGTGATGGTGTCGCCGACCTTGGTGTCGGCCACCTGTTTGATCTGGGCGGTGATGTAGCCGACCTCGCCGGGCCCCAGGCTTTCGACCCCGACCTTCTTGGGCTTGAACACGCCGATCTGTTCCACCTGATAGACCGCGTCCGCCGCCATCATGCGGATCTTCTGGCCCTTCTTGAGTTCGCCATCGATGATGCGCACCAGCACCACTACGCCCAGATAGGCGTCGTAATAGGAATCGATCAGCAGCGCCTTCAGCGGCGCATCCAGCACGCCCTTGGGCGCGGGCAGCCGCTTGACCACTGCTTCCAGCACCTGGTCGATATTGAGCCCGGTCTTGGCGCTGATCGGCACCGCCTCGCTGGCGTCCAGCCCGATCACATCCTCGATCTGCTGCTTGACCCGCTCAGGCTCGGCGGCGGGCAGGTCGATCTTGTTGAGGACCGGCACGATCTCCAGCCCGGCATCGATCGCCTGATAGACATTGGCCAGGGTCTGGGCTTCCACCCCCTGGCTGGCGTCCACCACCAGCAGCGCGCCTTCGCAGGCGGCCAGGCAGCGGCTGACCTCATAGCCGAAGTCCACATGGCCGGGCGTGTCCATCAGGTTCAGGATATAGTCCTGGCCGTCGGCGGCCTTGTAATCCAGCCGCACGGTCTGGGCCTTGATGGTGATGCCGCGCTCCCGCTCGATATCCATCGAGTCCAGGATCTGGTCCTTCATTTCCCGGCTGGAGACGGTGCCGGTGAACTGGATCAGCCGGTCGGCCAGGGTCGACTTGCCATGGTCGATATGGGCGACGATGGAGAAATTGCGGATTTTGGAAAGATCGGCCATTTGCGGGGGGTGTTAGCAGAAGCCCCGCCCCCCTCCAACAGCGTTTTTCCGGCTATAACCGCCCCATGCTGCATTATCTCTATCTGGATTATGGGGGCCTGGCCCGCTACCGGCGGGAACTGAAATACAGCCTGATCTCGCTGCGTCAGGAGCTGGGGGGCGCGCCAGAGGCCCGGATCGCGGTCTATACCGACGCGCCATCGGTCTATGCCCGCTGGCCGGTGGAGGTGGTGGACATTGCGGGCCAGATCCAGGACTGGTCGGGCTCCGGGCTTTACCATCACCGCATCAAGCCGGCGGTGGTGCTGGATGCCCTGAAGCGCTTTGCCGGCCCGGTCTGTTTTGTCGACAGCGACTCCATCGTCAAGCCCGGCTTCCATGCCGAGGTGGTGGAGAAAATGGCGCCGCAGGAGGCCTGGTCCACCACCAAGGGTGCCGTGGTGATGAACCATTTCGAGCTGCGCAACCCCTTTGCCCCGCTCAAAGGCTTTCGCACCCGGCTACCCCATCTGGGCTCATACCGCTACGACACCGCCAACAGTTGGATGTTCAATTCCGGCCTGATCGGGGTGTTGCCCGTGCATGTCCCGGTGATGGAGGATGTGCTGGCCTTCATCGATGCCTTAATCGGACGGGCGCGTAAATTCCCCACCATCGAGCAGTTTGCGCTCAGCGAAGTGGCGCGTCTGAACCAGATTCCCATCGCCGAAGTGAAGGATACATTCCTGCATTACTGGCAGGGGCGGCGGCGCATCTATATGGCCAGCCAAATCCAGAAAAGTCTGTCGCACGATTGGAACGACCTGACGCCGCCGGCGGAATGGGCACAGATGAACTATTGGAAGATTCGCGCCTATAACTATTACTATGGCATCACCAACGTCTTCTCTGGCTGGTCGAAATGAAGAACGCAGCAGCAGAATTTTGGCCGGGGCAGTCGGTGCCGCTGCTCAAGGCCCTGCACATCCTCACCCACAATGGCGGACTGAACGCCGATTCCCGGCGCAAGCTGAAGCAAGTTCAGCACCTGGCGCAGCTGATCAAGCCCGCCATCGATGACGCGTTGAAAGAGAAAGAACAGCCGGTTCTGGCCGATCTGGGTGCGGGCAAGTCCTATCTGGGGTTCATTCTCTACGATCTCTATTTCGCAGCCGCCGGGCGGGGCAGGGTGGTTGGCGTGGAGGCCCGCCCCGATCTGATCGAGACCGCCCGCAGAATCGCCGCCGAGAGCAATTTCGGCCGCATGGAATTCGTGTCCGGCAAGATCGCCGAGGCCGCTATGGGACCGGCGGATATCGTCACCGCTTTGCATGCCTGCGACACCGCCACCGACGAGGCTATTCTGTTCGCGCTTCGCCATGAGGCGAAATTTGTCGCCTTGGTGCCCTGTTGCCAGGCGGAAGTGGCGCGCGCGTTGGAAGCCCTCAAAAAAGCTCCATTGGATCAGATGTGGCGGCACGGCATCCAGCGTCGGGAATTCGGAGCACAACTGACCAATGTGCTGCGCGGGCTGTTTTTGGAAGCCCACGGTTATAAGGTGCGGGTGACCGAATTCACCGGCTTCGAACATACCCAAAAGAATGAGATGATCTTCGCCGAGCGCCACCAGCGCTCCAACCCCCGCGCCAGGGGGGAGTTTGAAAAACTGGCAAAGGAAATTGGGGCAAGTCCGAAGCTACTCAGCTTTTCCTGACTGTCATCCCCGGCGAGCGCGAACGCAGTGAGCGCGAGGGAAGGGGACCCAGGTGGAAGGACCGGCCTCGCTCTGACTACCTAGGTTCCCTTCCCCTCGCATGGCTTCGCCATGCTCGGCCGGGAATGACAGGTGGGCTAAGAACGAAGCGTCGCGCCCAGCTTAAGCGCCGCAGCGATGATCTTCTGCGCCAGGGCTTCGATTTCGGCATCGGTCAGCGTGGCGTCCTTGGGTTGGATGCGCACCGCCACCGCCACCGATTTCTGGCCCTGCGGCACACCTTTGCCTTCATAGACATCGAACACCGTCACCGTGTCGATCAGATTGCGGTCGGCCAGTTTCACGGCCTTGACGATGTCGCCCGCCGCGACTTTGGCATCGACCACAAAGGCAAAGTCGCGCTCGATGGCCTGATAGGGCGAGGGCGCGAATAGCGGCTTGGCCTTGCCTTTGGTTTTGGTGTCGGGAATGGCGTCCAGGAAGATTTCAAATCCGGCGGCAGGACCTTTGAGGTCGAACGCCGCCAGAACCTTGGGATGCAGCTCGCCGAATTGCGCAATAACCTT
This sequence comes from Rhizomicrobium sp., assembly GCA_035251465.1. Lineage (GTDB taxonomy): Bacteria > Pseudomonadota > Alphaproteobacteria > Micropepsales > Micropepsaceae > Rhizomicrobium. The sequence goes on from DATFEF010000028.1 coordinate 57,456, forward strand.
AGGGCCCATGGCGATGGTGCCGCTGCGGCCCGGATGATACCAGCCGGGGGCGCCCTGGGTGATGGGCGCGGACATGGGCGCGCCGGTGATGGCTTCGAGACTCCCCAGCAGATCGGCCTTCGCCGCGAATAGGCCGCACGTTTCGCCACCCTTTTGCCAATGGCGCTCGGCGTTGCCGGTGCGGATGGCGGCGGCGACAGTCTTCTGGGCCTCCGGCACGCCGCTGTCGAACGCCGCGCCGATTTCGAACAGTTGCAGATTGGCAAAGCCACGCGCCGCATTGCGTGATGCGGCACCCAGAAGCGACGGCAGGATCGACGGCCGCAACGCATCCAGGTCCGAGGCGATGGGGTTGGAAAGCTGGCGCGCTTCATCGCCGCCGCCGAACAGCCTGGCCTGATCGCGGGCGATGAAGGAAAAACTCACGGTCTCGTTGAAGCCGCGTGTGGCCAGGGCGCGGCGGGCGGTGCGGCTGCGGCGCTGGGCCCTGGACAGAACCGGCATCGCGACAGCGGACAAGCGTGTCAGCGCCACCGACGGCACATCGGCCAAACCGTGAATACGCACCACTTCTTCCACCAGATCGGCCGGGCCGTCCACGTCATGGCGCCAACTGGGCGGCACCACGTGCAAAGTGCCGTGGTCTTCGACCACAAAACCCAAATCTTCCAGAATGCCGATCACTCGTTCGCGGGCTACCCGGATGCCGCCAAAGCTTTCGACCAGGGCCGGATCGAACAGGATCGGCTTGTGCGGCGGGGGCAACGCGCCCGCGATCACCACATCCGACGCTTCGCCGCCGCACCATTCCAAAATATATTGGGTGTAAAGCTCCAGCCCGGGCAGCACGAATTGTGGGTCCACCCCGCGCTCGAAACGGTAGCGCGCGTCCGAGATGATGGCTTGCTTGCGCCCCGCGCGCGCGATGCGCGCCGGATCGAACCAGGCGGATTCGATAAAGACATTCTTGGTGTCTTCAAAGCTGCCGGTGTCCATGCCGCCCATGATGCCGGCAATGCCGCGCGCGAAACTGTCGTCGGCAATGACGATGGTTTCACCGTCCAGCACATAGGTCTTTTCGTCCAGCGCCAACACCTGCTCATGATCCTTGGCCATGCGGGCATGCAGATTGCCGCTGAGCTTATCGGCGTCGAACACATGCAGGGGGCGCCCACGATCCTGGGAAATCAGATTGGTGGCATCCACCAGGGCCGAGATCGACTTCATGCCCACGCTTTTCAGCTTGTCCTGCACCCATTTTGGGGCGGGGCCGTTCTTGACGCCGCGGATCAGCCGCCCGGCGAAAATCGGGCAGGCGCTCTTATTCTCGGACGTGAAATCCAAGGTGATCTTTTTGGGCGAAGGAAATTTGCCCGCCACCGGCCGAACCTTATCGGTCTTGAGCCGGCCCAGGCCGCTGGCGGCGAGATCGCGCGCGATGCCATAGACCGATGCCGCGTCGCCGCGATTGGGCGTGATGGAAACATCGAACAAGGGATCGTTGGCCAGCAGGCCCGCATCCACCAGCGCCGTCACCACCGGCGCGCCGGCCTTGGCGCCCGCCTTCAGCTCGATGATGCCGTCATGGTCCTCGCCCAAGAGCAGTTCGCGCGCCGAGCACATCATGCCACGGGACTCCACGCCCCGGATGGTGCCCAGCTTGAGCACATCGCCCGTGGCGGGAATGGTGGTGCCGGGCCTGGCCAGCACCACCTTGATCCCGGCCCGCGCATTGGGCGCGCCGCAGACGATCTGGAGTGTATCTTTGCCGTCACTAACCCTGCACAGGCGCAGCTTGTCGGCATTGGGATGCTTCTCGGCGGCAACGACTTCGCCGACGATAAAATCCTTCAGCGCCGCGCCCGGATCGGTGATGCTTTCCACTTCCAGCCCGATGGCGGTCAGCCGCTCGCCGATGGTTGCGGCATCGGCGTCGGTGTCGAGATGCTCTTTGAGCCAGGAGAGGGTGAATTTCACAGCGCGTTCCTCCGACCACCTTCTTGGCCGCTCGCTTTAGGCTCGCGGCGTTCGCCGCTCGAAATGGTCCACTGGACCATTTCGCCCTCGCATCTGCTCGGTCGCGCCTCACTCATCGCGACAGCCCGCCATCCAAGGTCGGAATGTCGAGCGCCGCAAAGCCGTAATGTTTCAGCCAGCGCAGGTCGGATTCAAAAAAGCTGCGGATATCGGGCATGCCGTATTTCAGCATCGCCATGCGGTCCAGCCCGAAACCGAAGGCAAAGCCCTGATATTTGGCGGAATCGATGCCGCAATTCTCCAGCACCTTGCGATGGACCATGCCCGAGCCGCCCAGCTCCAGCCAGTCATTGCCGCTGCCGAAGGTGATCTTGCCCGGCACGCTGCGGTCGCAGCGCATGTCCCATTCCAGCGACGGCTCGGTGAAGGGAAAGAAGCTGGGGCGGGCGCGCAGCTCGATCTGGTCGATTTCAAAGAACGCCTTGCAGAACTGCTCCACCGTCCATTTCAGATGGCCCAGATGAATGCCCTCATCCACCACCAGCGCCTCGACCTGATGGAACATGGGCGAATGGGTGGCGTCGCTGTCGACACGATAGGTGCGTCCCGGCGAAATGATGCGGATGGGCGGTTTGGTGTTCAGCATGGTGCGCACCTGCACCGGCGAGGTGTGGGTGCGCAGCACGTGCGATGAGCCGTCCGCTTGCGGCGCCACGTAAAAAGTATCCTGCATCTGGCGCGCGGGATGGTCGGGCGGAATGTTCAGCTTGGTGAAGTTGTAATCGTCATATTCCACGTCCGGGCCTTCGGCGACGCCAAAGCCCAGATCGGCGAAGATCGCGACCACCTCTTCCAGAACTTGGGAGATAGGATGGACGGTGCCGCTGTTCTCAGGCCGGGCGGGCAGGGTGACGTCGAGCTTTTCCGATGCCAGCCGCGCATCCAGCGCCATGTCGGCCAGCGCGGCCTTGCGCGCGGCGATGGCTTCGGTGACGGCGTCTTTCAAGCCGTTGAATTTGGGGCCCTGAACCTTGCGCTCGTCCGGCGACAGACCGCCCATGGTGGCGAGCAATGCACTGACCGATCCCTTCTTGCCCAGGGCCGCCACGCGCACGGCTTCCAGCGCGGCCTCATCGGCGGCGCCGGCCACGGCGGCGAGTATCTCGGACTGAAGGGCGGCGATATCGGTCATGCAAACTCCGGGTGGGACTGACCGGCGGGCGCAAGGGCCCGCCGAATCTCCGGTGAAGTCTGCTTAGGACTTTGAAGCCTGATCCACCAGAGCCTTGAACGCGGCGGGCTCGTGGATCGCCAGATCGGACAGGACCTTGCGGTCGATCACGATCCCGGCGCCGGCGAGCCCGGCGATAAATCGGCTGTAGGTGACCCCATGCTCACGCACGGCGGCGTTGATGCGCTGGATCCACAAGGCGCGGAAGTTACGCTTCTTTTCCTTGCGGCCGATATAATTGTGCTGCAGCGACTTATCGACCGCGGCATTGGCCGTGGTGATGTTGTTCTTGCGGCGGCCGCGCATGCCCTTGGCCTGCTTGAAGACCTTCTTGCGGCGGGCGTGGCTCGGAACGGAACGGGGTGAACGGCTCATGGTTTAGATCCCCCCGCCATACGGCATCCAGCGCTTGACGCGCCTGGTTTCGGACTCCGACAGGGCGTCCATGCCGCGCAGGTCGCGGGTGCGGGCCGGCGAATTGTTGATCAAGCGGTGGCGTTTGCCGACCTGATGGGTCTTGATCTTTCCGCTTTTCGTGATTTTGAAGCGCTTCTTAGCGCCCGATTTGGTCTTCATCTTGGACATTTTGCTTTTCCTTGTGGGGCATTTAAGCCCGGGTAGCGTTTGGGGCTGCCACGGCATGTCCGGCCGGGCCGCCCGAAAGAGCGCGCCTTCTATAAGGGGATTGGCCAAGGTGCAAGGCAAAATGGGCGCAAGCCTGAAAACGCGCCCTTTGCGCGGCTTTGGCGGTCTTGGCGGACACTCACGGCCCGCCCGCCCCGGCCTTTCGCAGACGGCTTTTTTGCTGTTTAAAAACAATAAGTTATAGGATAGTCATGGTTTGCGGGTAAGCATCCCAGGCGCGCCATAATTTCAGCCCAATCCTCACGCTATCGGGACCGATGTTTTTTCACGGAATATTTCTGCCCTGGATCCGGCGCCTCGGCGCGATCCTGTTCTGGCCGGCACTGGCGGTGGTGATCTGGGGCGAACTGACGCCGCATCCGCCAAAACTGGCGGGCCCCTGGATATGGGACAAGCTGGATCACTTCACCGCCTATTTCGGCCTGATGCTACTTTCGGCCTTGGGCTGGGGTCTGCGGCGTTCCCTGGCCTGGGTCTTCCTGGGCGTGATGGTCTTGGGAGGGGGATTGGAAATCCTACAAACCCTGATGGGACGGGACGGGGAATGGGGCGATTTTCTCGCCAATGACCTGGGCGCGCTGACCGGATTGGCCGTGGCAGCCGCCTATCTGGCGATGCCGCGGCGGCTTGTTGAGAAGCCGCCGCGCGATTAGCCTCGGAGCATCTGGAAAAAGGATGACGGCCATGTCCCTGTTCACGGAATTCAAGAAATTCGCCGTGCGCGGCAATGTGGTCGATCTGGCGGTCGGTGTGATCATCGGCGCTTCCTTCACCGGCATCATCACCTCGCTGGTCAATGACGTGCTGATGCCGCCGGTCGGCCTGGCGCTGGGCGGGGTCGATTTTGCCAATTTCTTTCTGGTGCTCAAAGGCGATTCCTCGGTGGAAACACTGGCCGCCGCCAAGGCGGCCAAGGCCGTCACGCTCAATTACGGCCTGTTCGTCAACGCCGTGATCAATTTTCTGATCGTCGCTTTCCTCTTGTTCCTCGTGCTGCGCCAGTTGAACAAGCTGGTCGCGCCGCCCGCCGCGCCGCAAGCGCCTGCGCCATCGGAAGAAGTACTGCTGCTGCGCGACATCCGCGATTCCCTTAAGTCGCGGTGATGAAACATATTCTGGCGGCTATTCTGCTGCTGATCCCGGCAGGGCTGAAGGCGCAGCCGGCCGGCGATCCGGCCGCGGCAGTCAGTGCCTTTTATGCGGTCTATGCCAGCCAGCAGACACAGGGCGGCGGCATTCCTGATGCGACGGGACGGGTGCGCTACGCCCCGGTCTTGTCACCGCGGCTCAACAAGCAGCTTGCCGCCGCGGCGGGCGCCCAGGCGCGCTTGACCGCCAAGGTGAGGAACGCGGTGCCGCCCATGCTGGAAGGCGATATTTTTTCGTCTCTGTTTGAAGGCGCAACCGCCTGGAAGGTGGGCGCCTGCCTGGGCAATGCCAAGACCGCGCGCTGCCCGGTGGTGCTGAGTTATGCGCCTGGACCGTCCCAGAAAGCGCCCAAGCCGGCGAATTGGAGCGACACGATACTGTTGGAAAACACGCCGCAAGGCTGGAAGGTGGATGACGTGATCTATGACGCCGGATTTGCCTTCGGCAATACCGGCCGCCTCAGTTCCATGCTCCAGATGGTCATCGCGGCCAACCCGTAGGGGAACTGTAACGCTTTGCCGGCCAGGACGTATTGGGACAGAGAGGAAAGCCCATGAAAACCAACAGCACAGCCGGCACCCGCCAACTGACCCCCGAACAGCACCGCGTGCTGCGCGAGCGTGGCACCGAGCGCCCGGGTTCCAGCCCGCTCAATTATGAAAAACGCCCGGGTGAGTTCCAATGCGCCGGCTGCGGCGCCGAACTGTTCGATGCCCGGACCAAGTTCGACAGCGGTACCGGCTGGCCCAGTTTCTACGATACCAAGCCGGGGGCGGTGACCACCACCACCGACACCAGCCATGGCATGGTGCGCACCGAGTTCAACTGCGCCAATTGCGGTGGCCATTTGGGCCATGTCTTCAAGGACGGTCCCGGACCTACCGGTCTGCGTTATTGCACGAACGGCTGTGCTCTGGACTTCCAGCCAAAGGACAAAGGCTGAGCTGCACAGCCGTTCGATTACTTTTGGTCGCGTGCGTCGGGCGCTGACAGGCAGTCAGAGGCGGGGCTCAAAGAAAAAACGCCGCGGCTTGTGAAACCGCGGCGCTATCGCACGGACTGTCCGTTAGAACAGAGGGCCAGGCGAGGTCATGACCGGGGCCTCGCTCGGGGCGGGCGCCGGGGCTGCCATGGCCGGGGCTTTCTTTTTGGCCTTCACGGCTTTCTTTTTCGCAGCCGGTTTCTTTGCCTTCTTGGGGGGCTTCTTCGCGGCTTTCTTGGTTTTCTTTTTGGATTTCTTGGCGGCGGCCTTCTTCGCCTTTTTGGGCTTGGCCGTCTTCTTAGCCTTCTTCTTTTTCTTCGCTGCCATGTCATTCACTCCATGGTTTTGTGTTTGACACAAAAACTCTACGCGTCTTCGCGCCAATGCGCGAGCGCTTGCTTCGTTCCGGAGCGAATTTCTTTTGCGCCATCCTGGCACGCCGGTCTGTTTACGAACTGGCCATGGCCAGCCGCTCCATCAGCCAGGATGCGCCGGGGCCGGGTGGCGTGTCGCTGCGATAGACGGTGTGAAAGGGATAGGACAGTTCACCCAGTGTCTCCACCTTTAGCGCCACCAGGCGTCCGCGCTTAAGGTCGTCATTGATCATCGGCTTGGGCATGTTGCCCCAGCCCAGCCCCGCCAGCAGCAGGGCATGCTTGGCTCCCAGATCGGCCAGCCGCCAGCATTTTACCGATATCACGCCGAAGTCGCGCCCCTGGGTGAGCGAGGAGCGGTCGGTCAGGACAAGCTGAATGTGATCGCGCGCCATCGCGATACCGATCGGTCCCTGGATCAGCGCCAAAGGATGATCGGGCGCCGCCACCGCCAGCAGCTTCACCGATCCGGCGGGGCCGCGGGTCAACAGGCCGCTAGCCATCTCCAGCGGACCGCTGATACCGAAGCAGGCCCGCTCTTCCAGGATCGCCTGGGTCACGGCGCCCAAGGCTTCGGCATGCAGACGCAAGGCGATGGTGGGAAAGGTCTTGCGGAAATCGTCCAATGCCCGGGCCAGCTTCTTGGCCGGCAGCATCACATCGACCACCAGCGAAACCTCTGCTTCCAGCCCGGCGGTCAAGCCGCGGGTCTTGGCCAGCAATCCGTCCAGCGCCATCGCCAAGGCGCGGCTGTCGGAAAGAATGGCGCGGCCCGCATCGGTCAGTTTGGGCCGGGTGGTGCTGGCGCGCGCGAACAAGCGGACGCCCAACTGGTTCTCCAGATTGGCGATGGCATAGCTGACCACAGAGGTGGCGCGGCCCAGGCGCCGGGCCGCGCCCGCGAAACTGCCGGTCTCCACCACGGCCAGAAACACCGCGATCTGATCCAGGGTGGGGGCTTTGGGCTCCAACTATTCAACTTTCTAGAATAGCTGTATCAAAATTATCCCATTCTTCAGAACAATGCCAGCCTCAAAGCGTTCTTGCGGCTCCGCTCTCCGCGCTATGGCGGATGCGCGAATCCTCCAAGTCCAATTCACGCTCGGTGCGGCGGCGGGCTTCGTCGCTGATCTCGTCGCGGCGGTATAGATCCGCGATGCTGGTGCGCTCCGCCTCCACAAATTGCAGCTGCAGGGCGGCGCTGGCATTGTCCACCTCGCCGCGCGACAGATTTTGGCAGGCGGCGACGAAATAGGCGCGGCGGTCCTCATGACGCCGCCGCAGCGCCGCCACGGTTTGGGGCGCGGCCACCGCGCTTTCCAGGGAATCCAGGCGCGCCAAGGCCGCGTCTATGCTGGCCAGGCGCGCGCTGATCTCGCGCTTTTTGTCGTCATCGGCCTCGCGCCGGCCATGTTCGCCGATCCCCAAAAGCTTGATCACCCAGGGCAGGGCGAAGCCTTGCCCCACCAGCGTCACCAAAATCACCGAGAAGGTGACCAGCAACAACAGACCGCGATGCGGAAAAGGTTCGCCCGCCGCCAGCAAGGGGATGGATAGCGCCGCCGCCAAGGACACCACGCCGCGAATGCCGGTGAAGGCGACGATAAAGATATACTGCCAGGGCGGCATGGGATCGCGCGCTTTCAAGCCCGGAATCAGCAGGCGCGGCAGGACGGTTGCCAGATACACCCAGATGAAGCGCACCAGGATGATGGTTGCGCACACCGTGACGCAGGCAAACAGCAACCGTTGCCATTCGCCAAGGTTTAGCGTGTCGGCGACGATACGGGCCTGCAGGCCGGTCATCAGAAAGACCAGGCCTTCGACCAGATAGACCACCAGATCCCAGACGAAGAAGCCTTGCAGGCGCGTGGCGGGCGAGATGTAGCGCGGGCCATGCCAGCTCACATAAAGACCTGCGATCACCGTGGCCAAGACACCGGATCCCCCCAGGCTTTCGGGCACCCAGAAGGCGGCGAAGGGGGTCAGCAGCGAGAACACCATCTCCACCCGGGCATCGGCGGCCCAGCGGCGCAACACCAGCCCGCCCCAACCGATCGCCAGACCCCAGACGATTTCGCCCGTCACGATCACAAGGAATTCGCCGGTCGCGACCGCCAAGGAAAAAGGCTGGCTGCTCACCACCGCCGCCACCGCAAAGCTGAACAGGATCAGGGCCGTGGCGTCATTGACCAGGCCTTCGCCTTCCAAAATGGTCAGGATGCGGTTTGGCAGGGCAAAACGGCGCGCAATCGCCATCGGCGCCACCGCATCGGGCGGTGACACCACCGCGCCCAACACAAATCCCACCGCCAGCGGCAAACCCAGCAGATAATATGCCATCCCCGCCACGCTCGTGGCGGTGAAGATCACCGCGCCCACCGCCAGCAATAGGATGGGCCGGAGATTGGCGTAAAAGCCCCGCCAGCTCATCTGCACCCCGGCGCGATAGAGCAGGGGTGGCAAAAGCACCATCAGCACTAGATCGGGGCTGAGTTCGATGCGCGGCATGCCGGGCAGAAAGCTCATGCCCAATCCCAGCAGCACCAGAAAAATGGAATGGGGAATGTGGCTGCGCCGCGCGCCCAAGGCGGCAAACGCGGTCACCGCGAACAGGGCAAAGACCAGAAGAAGTTCGGCTTGATGCATGGGGGGAGTGTGCGGCTAGCCGAAGCAGCAGGCAACCGGCGCCGCTTGCCGGGCGCGCCCGGCAGGATGAAAGCGAGAACCGGAAATCGATAGCGATTGCCGCTAGTGTCCCGATTCCGAAATTCGCATGCTCACGATATCGGGTTCTGGCGAATTTCGGAATCGTAAGGACACTAGCCAACTTATTGATTTCTAGTGTCGTTTTGGTTTCGAAGTTCGCAAGGGCTCGATATCGATGATAGTGCGAACTTCGAAACCACGACACTAGGGGATCGTGTCCCGGACTTTGTCAGCTCCTATTGCAAGGAGCGCCCCCCATGAGCACAGCGCGTGACGCCCGTTTCTGGGATCGGATTTCCCGGAAGTATGCCAGGGCTGCCATCGCGGATCAGGCCGGATATGAGCGCACCCTGGACCGGACCCGCGCTCTATTGGGACCAGACGACCGGGTGTTGGAACTGGGCTGCGGAACGGGAACAACGGCGCTCCGGCTTGCAGGCGATGTGCAAAGCTATCTTGCGACGGATATCTCCGCAGCGATGATCGCGATTGCCGAGCAGAAACGTTCCGCTGGCCCTATCCCGTCCGCTGTCTTCCGCACCGCGACCGCAGAGACGCTTGCGCCGGAGGACGGGCCGTTCGATGCTGTTCTGGGATTCAATTATCTCCATCTGGTCCGCGATTTGCCCGGCACGCTGCAATCCATCCATGCCTTGCTTGCAGCGCAGGGCCTGTTCATCTCCAAGACACCCAGCCTCGGGGATATGAACCCACTCATCCGGCTTGTCTTGCTGCCCGCGATGCGCGCGATCGGCAAGGCACCCTATGTCAACGTCTTCCGGGCGGCGGAGTTGAGCGAGCTTATATGTGCCGCGGGTTTCGACATTCTTGCCACGGAAAACCACGCAACCAAGGGCAACGACCACCGTCCCTACATCGTGGCGCGCAAGAGGTGCATGTGAGCTGCCGAAGACACCGCATCCATCGCGCCTTAACTTCAGAACGGAAATGCGGAAGAAATCCAAAGGTTAAGCCGAAGGTCCGGAGCCTGTTTGCTAAGTCCAGCATGTAGGCCTGTTCTGATCTCGAAAGTGCCGAGATTGAATATTCCTCCGATGCCGGCGCTTACGGCTGCTGGCTTGCCGTCAACCTGCTTGGCGAATAACTCCAAGCCGGGGCGCCAGCCCGGTCGAGGAAACTCCACCAGCATGCTTGCCCGCCATCCGTTTTCGTCGGCAATCGCCCGCGAGTCTTGAAAAGCTCCGGCATTCATGTGAAGGCGAAAAGTCTCTTTCCGGTAACTGGCTAGGAGTTGGGATTCCCATCCGGCCCCCGAATCTCCCGGCCGTATCGGAAGCAACGCCAAAGTTTCGATGCCAAAACCAAGCGTGTCGCCAAAAAACGGTACCCATTTGAATCCGGCAGCTCCATCGCCGAACGCACCGGCCTGCGGCGCATATTCGAGTTCGGAGGTCAGCTCGATCTTCCCCGGCAAACCGTAATTCACGCGCAAAGCGGGCGCGGTGAATTGTGTTTTGCCGTCGAGTTCGGCGACGGCTCCTGCGCGCAATTCGAGAGTGTCCGGATCCGCCGTGTCGGCGTCGGTGGACCGATAGGGCGGAAACGCAAAACTGGGCGGCACGTTCGCGAGTAAACCGCTCCCCAAAGCAAGGGCCGACATGGCCTTTCTGACATTGCGCGGCATCAGCCAGCCTTATTCAGGGGGCCGATGGTGAGATCGTCGAACAGTGTGACACTGTCCGCTTTGGTCCAAAGACCGACTTTGCCGGCGCCTTGAAATGTTTCGTCTTGAACGTCGAACAAATGCTCGCGGTTCAGATAGACGGAGAACAACTGACCCTTCGCAACGACCCGCAAACTGTTCCACGCCCCTTGCGGCACATTCGCCGACTTGCCGTAGGAGAAGAACGACAAACCGGCCGGTTTCAAGTCGGTGCGCTTGCCATTCTGCATCTTGTAGAGAACGACGTTGTTCTCCAGCGCGTTGGCGCGAACGATGTAATAATTGTTCGCGTCCTTGTAGCGCCAAACAAGGCCGCCAGCCTGGTCGAGCTTGCCGGAAAGCGGTCTGAACCGAACCGACAGGTCCAAGTCCTTTCCGGTGAACCCTTCATAGACGCAAACCAGAAATCGGCTATTGGCATCTATCGCGCTCCTTTGCGCCACGACTTTGGTTCGCTTGCCGGATTCCACAAGCGTTTCCACGATCCACCGGCCCTGTCCTCCCTCCCCCGTCACCGCGGAAGAAAATTGAGAAGGCCCGACGCCGTCATTCATCGAATCGAAATCGATAAGGATGCGCTCGCTTCCTTGCGCGCGAAGCACGCCCGGCGGAAGACATAACATCGCGGAAAAAAGAAGCAGACGGGTTGCGGAATAAAAAACACGCATCGATGCCTCCTATGTTTCTGACGAAAAGCGCCGGAAGAGCGACATGGCATTCTCCCAGCGAATCGCTGCCATGAACGCATCCACATAGCCGCCCGCGCCCGAACCGTAATCCATGTGATAGGAGTGTTCGTACATATCGAGCGCGAGGATTGGTCTTCCTCCTGCAAGAGTTGTGGTGTGATCCGCGGCCCATTGATTGAGGAGTCTCTTGTCGCGTGGCGAGTAGGTCAGCAAAACCCAGCCGGAGCCACCGCCCTGCGCCTTCCCCATCCCGGAAAATTCGGCGCGCCAGCGCGCTAGCGAACCGAAATCGCGGGTGATCGCTTCGAGCAGAGGACCGGATGGCGCGCCTCCTCCCAAACCGTCGAAATACAGTTCATGCAGGATCATCGAATTGGTCGCGATGAGCTCTTCGCGCTTCAATCCATTGACGGTGAACCCCGGCGCCTTGGCGAAATCAAGACCGGCGAGCTGTTCTCTTATCGTATTCGCACGCCGGACCGCGCCCGCGTAATTGTTGTCGTGATGACTGACGAGAATCTTTTCCGAAAGTCCAGGAATAGTCTTCGGATCGAAAGGCAGCGGCTTGATCTCATAAGGGACGAGCTTTGCGGCGGCACCGGTCGCCGTTTGTCCTCTTGCGGGCCCGGCCGAAACCTGAGCGAGCGATATACCGGAGGCGACAAGTGCGGCGTTGCCGAGAATTTGTCTGCGATCGATTTTCTTTTCCATGAAAGTCTCCTTTCTGAGATGGCTAGCGTAACTCCGGAGATACTATACTGGATTGGCGTTGTGCCGAGCCGGCGCGGGACTGCCTGCTGCTGTGGCACGGCTCACTGCGCTGTCGCGCAAAAAATGGCGCCCCGCACCGGATAAAAATAACGAGTATACATCGCCATATTTACACCATGCTAGCACTGCCGATTATCGCCAGTTCGCGCCACCTAGCGCCAAAGCCTGCCGTCCGCACTTTGATTTCGGGCAGCGCTTGCCAGGGTAGGATTTCCCGCTATCCTGGCGGCAAAACAGCAGGAGGAAGCGATGAAGCGGATACTCGGATTGGCGCTGCTGGGCGCTTTGGCGCTGGCCGGCGGCAGCTTGGCGCAACAGCCAGCGACGCCGATGCCGGTGTTCGAGCCCGATACCTCCTGGCCGCAAGCCCTGCCCAACAATTGGGTGATGACCGGCGTCACCAAGGTCTCGGTGGATCGGCACGACAATATCTACATCCTGCACCGTTTCCGCCAGGCGCCGGCCGGGCGGACGCCGGCGCCGCCCGTGGTGGTGGTGGACGCCAAAGGCAAATTTCTCCGCGCCTGGGGTGGGCCCGGCCAGGGCTATGACTGGCCCGATGCCGAGCACAATATTTTCGTCGACCATAATGACAATGTGTACATCAGCGGCTCCAGTCCCGGCGGCGGTTCGTCCACCGAGAATTCGGACGACATGATCTTGAAGTTCACCGCCGACGGCAAATTCCTGCGTCAGTTCGGCGGCCGCTCGAAAGTCACGGGCAGCAGGGACCAGGCGGCGGTCAACAAGCCCGGCGATATTTATGTCTGGTCCAAGGCCAATGAGCTGTTCGTCGCCGACGGCTATGGCAACCGAAGGGTGCTGGTGCTGGATGCGGAGACCTTGGCCTTCAAGCGCATGTGGGGCGCCTTTGGCCGGCCGCCCACGGATGACGCCAATTCGGGCGGCCAGGGGAACGGTGGCCGACCGGGCAGGGGGCAGACCAGGCCGGCGCCGGATGTCGCCACCGTGGCGACGGGCGAGGACAAGGAAGGACCGGGCGCCGACCGTTTTGTCGGGGCCGTCCATGGCGTGGCGGTCTCCAATGACGGCATCGTCTATGTCGCCGACCGTAATGCTCGCCGCATCCAGGTGTTCACGGCGGAGGGGAAATATATCGACCAGTTCTTCCTCAACCGGGGCGGCCCTTCGGCTGGTACGGCCAGCGGTTTCGGCTTCTCGTCCGATCCGGAGCAGCGCTATCTCTATGTCGCCGATTTTAACAATTCCCATCTCGCGGTGTTCGAGCGGAAGTCCAGGACCCTGCTTTACCAGTTCGGGGTACGGGACCCGGCCCCGGGCAATTTCCAGGGCCTGCATCACATGGCGGTGGATTCGAAGGGCAACCTCTATACCGCCGAGGTAGCCGGGAACCGGGCCCAGAAATTCCTGCTCAAGGGAATGTCGGCCACCATGCCTGCCAATGCCCTGAAGTAGCGGGCATGGTCCCATCGGGCCATGTCCCCGAACTGCATCCCTTGTGATTCAGTTTCCCGATACGGAAACTGTCTTGATTGGCAATCCCAAGGCTGATAGTTTCTCCTGTCGGAAACTTTCGGGTTCGGAAATGCTGGCTCAACCACTTGATCGGATGTTCTTTGCGCTCGCGGACCCGCAACGGCGGGGCATGGTGGAGCGCCTCAGCACCGGCCCCGCGACCGTCAAGCAATTGGCTGCTCCATCGGGGATGCGGCTGCCGTCCGCCGTCAAGCATCTGAAAGTTCTCGAAGAGGGCGGCTTAGTTGCATCCCACAAAGCCGGTCGCACCCGAACATTCAGCCTTAATTCTGAGGCGATGCGCACGATTGGCGAGTGGGCGCGCAGTCGGGAGACGGCTTGGAACAGCACATTCGATCGGCTCGCCGCGGCGATGCTGGAATTGGAACAGGAGGACGGCGAGCAATGACTACCGATCGTGTTGAACACACCAGCTTCGTGATCGAGCGGGAGCTGCCCGGCTCTCCAAAACACGCCTTCCGCTTCTGGAGCGATCCCACGCTCAAGGCGCGCTGGAGTGGATGTCATGCCGATTGGACAGTTCTTGAGGAAGCGTTCGATTTTCAAGCCGGCGGGAAGGAAACTAAGCGCTGGCGCACTCCTGAGGGTCAGGAACTGACCTTTCATGCCTTTTATCTCGATGTCGTGCAGGACGAGCGTATCATATATGCTTATGAGATGAGCTTCGGTGGAGCGCGGCTTTCCGCTTCGCTCGTAACCATCGTGTTGACGCCACATGGTGGCAGCACGCATATGAAGTTCACCGAACAGGCCGCATTTCTGGCAGGCGACGGCACAAGCGAGCAACGCATCGAGGGGACCGCGGAAGGCTTCGACCGGCTCGTCGAAGTCGTCTCGGCGGAGGCACGCAGTGCCGCGTAGTCTTTACAATGCGCTCGCCGCCCCGGCGGCCGCTCTTCTGCTTGCGCTGTGTGCTGCGCCCGGCAACGCGCAAGAAACTGTCAGGACCGGCTATGCTCAAGTTGGCCCGCTCCGAATGTATTATGAGCTACATGGCGCAGGGAGACCTCTATTGGTTCTCCACGGCGGTGGCTCGACAATCGACACCAGCTTTGGCGCGATCATGCCGACACTCGCGTCTGAACACCTCGTGATCGCCCCGGAGCAGCAGGGCCACGGCCACACTGCGGACATTGATCGTCCTCTGTCGTTTCGACGAATGGCTGACGACACTGCGGTACTGCTTCGGCAGCTCGGCGTTGGCAAAGTCGATGTGCTGGGCTTCAGTAATGGCGGAAGCGTCGCGTTGGAACTCGCCATTCGCTATCCCCAATTCGTCGACCGCGTGGTGCTGGCTTCAGTTTATTACCGCCGCGACGGCATACGGCCAGGGATACTTCGCTCATTCGAGACCGCCACCTCACAGAGTATGCCGGATGTTTACCGGCGCGCTTACCTGAGAGTGGCACCAAATCCACGCAATCTCGACAGCTTAACGCCGAAGCTGATGCGGAACTTGCTCACTTTTGAGGGTTGGACCGACGCGCAACTCGCGTCGGTCAGAGTTCCGGTCATGATCGTGCAGGCGGACAACGACATAGCGCCGCTTGAGCACATCGCTGCGATGGGCCGTATCATTCCCAATGCTCAACTCGTCGTCCTCCCGGGTGGTCACGGCTCCTATCTCGGCGAGGTCATGGCCGCGATCCCGGGCAGTAAGCTGCCGACGTATTCGTTGGGCATCATCATGGAGTTCTTGGATGGA